>JANPDV010000227.1:0-10521 GCA_031431655.1 Gammaproteobacteria bacterium
GCGAGCTCGAGGCCGTGCAGCGACCAGCCATTTTCGGGATTGCGCCGCAGTTCCTCGCGATAGGCCGTCTCGGCTTCCCTGGCCCGTCCGGCCGCGAGCAGCGCGGCGCCCAGTGACTGCCGCACCGGCCAGTGCCAGGCGGGCGGTTCGTCGTACAACATCGAATCCTCGATGGCGACTCCTTCCTTGAGTGCCGCGACGGCGCGGTCGTTGTCCTTCGCGGCCAGGGCCAGGCCCGCTGCCAGCAGTTTTTCGGCGACCCGCACGCCGTCGGCGAGCGAATAGCGATCCCAGGCTTTCATCGCGATGACCTTTGGATCGACAGCGCCCCTGGAGACCGAGGCGAGATGCTTCTTCGCATCATCGAGGCGGCGCTGCTTGACCGCCGCCATGCCCTGCGCGTAGTGCCACATCGCCACCATGTAGGGCAGGTCGTCGGCCGGTCGCGGCGTATCGATGACCTGCTGCCAGCGACCGAAACGCACGTCGCTGAACAGCGGCGTCAGCGTGTAGTTCTGCATCGCCTCGAAGCCGGGCGTGCGCATCAACTGCGGGTCGCTGGTGCGCGCCGCCGTCGCGGCCGCCGCGCTCAGCGCGACGGCGCTGTTGCCCTCCATCGTCGCTGCGTACCACAGGAAGTGCGGGTTGTGCGGCACGTAGCCGAGCGGATAGACCCCAGGCCCCGGCTTGCAGATCGCGAGATAGTTGTCGTCCGCCGCGATCGCCTTCTGGTTGGCGATCACTGCGTCGTGGTAGCGGCCGACGCGCGCATAGATGTGGGCCGGCATATGTACCAGGTGGCCCGAGCCGGGCAGCAGCTCTCGCAGACGATCGGCCGCCGCTACGCCACGCTCGGGTGCGGGGGATGCCTCGACGGCATGGATGTAAAGGTGCAGCGCGCCGGCGTGGTCGGGGCTGCGCGCGATGACCGCTTCGAGTTGCGAGACGATTTCGGCGGCGTTGCCTTTTGGCTGGCCGCTGGCATCCCAGAAGTCCCAGGGCTGCAGGTCCATCATCGACTCGGCGTGCATCGTGACGGCGTCGAGATCGTCGGAATACGCCGCGGCCAGCTTGCCCATCGCCGCGGCGTACGCTTCATCGAGTGACCTGCGGTCCGCTGGTGGATTAGCCGCATAGCGAGCCGCCAGCGCAGTGATGAAAGCCTGTTCCTTTGGCGTCGCTTTGGCCGCAGCGCGCTGCGCCCGCTGTAGCCGGTCCCAGGCCCTGGCGTTGTTGGCCGGATCCATCGTTGAATTGACGTGCGGTCCGAGCACCAGCGCTGCTCCCCACCAGCACATCGCGCAGTCCGGGTCGAGCTCCGCGGCTTTCAGGTACGAGCGCTCGGCGGCATCGTGGTTGAAGCCGTACGTCAGTGCGAGGCCCTGGTCGAACCAGCGCTGTGCCGCCGGGCTCTTCGTGGTCACCGGCATGCTGTAATCGCCGAGGCCTTCGAGCAGCGTCGCACCGACCGGTGCGAGGTCCGGCACGGATGCCTTGCCCGGCATGCGCTCATAGGCGTAGTAGCCGCCACCCGCGGCCGCGAGAATGACCAGCACCAGCACCAGCTTGCGGTTCATGCTGCCCCCCTGTGGCATCGGCCCATAGAGCCAGTGAATACTCTGTTTCCTCCGGGGATTCAATGACTTTGCCACGCTGATACCTGGGCGGATAGGCAATTCAAACGTCCCCCTAAGCACGGTCGAGGAGCGTCGGCTTCCTATGGAGTGAGCCCGAGCGGGGCGTTGTATCGACCGGAATCGGCGAGGGGAAAGCGCTGTGGGCGGAGCCGCCCGCTTGCGAGATGGCGATGTACGCCACTGCGCCGCTCGGACGGTGCGGCGGCAGCGCCGTGCGTTCGAGATGCGAGAGGATCTTCGCGATGAGTTCGGGCTGCTCGATGCTGGCTTCTATTCGGGTGCGGACCTCGGGATCGACGCGCGTCAGAGCCAGCAGTTCGCGTAGTCGCGCTTCAGCGATGATGCCGCGTTGCGCCAGTTGGCGCGTGAACAGGCGGTCTTTGTCGCGAGCGGCCACGTATTTCGCGATCGCCAGGTCGTGAGGATCGAGGCAGAGTCCGCTCACGCCGTCGGTGTCGCCGGGCGGAAGATGGACGAGGCGGCCCTTCCAGCCCCGCGGTAGCGTCGCCGTTCGCTCGTCGACAGGGTCCGCGTAGTAGCCGAAGGTCACATGGAACGGCGAGTCCTGACCGATCGCGTTCAGCCATTCGCTGCGGGCCGCCTCGTTCCTGGCGATCAGGTCGGCTTCGGCTGAGCCGAGGATCGCGTCCGGCAGATCAGGATGCCGGCCGTGCAGCGACTGGCTGCCAATGATGATGAACTGGCGCTCGCCGGTGATGCGGCCGGCCGCGCGCAGCAGGTGATCAAGCTGCTGCTTCGTCACGATTCAGGCGCTCGACGTCCTCACGCGGCAGCAGGCCGACGTACGGGGCGGACTGACGCAGACGCGTCGCGCGCTCGTCCTCGCCCAGCATGGCCGCATAGAGTGCCGCGTCATCCTGGGACGCAGCGATCTGCTCCCATTCGTCATAGGCAGAGACCCAACTCCCGGCGGCCCGCCAGCGATGCAGGTTGGCGAGGATCTGCGCGCGGATCTGCTGCGCCGAGAAATGGCCGATGACGGCCAACGCGAGCCGACGTTTGAGGGCGTCCAGCCGCAGGTGTGCCGGTGCGCGACTCGGCGGCCCGATCGCGTGCGCAGTCAGGTGCAGCGTATCCCCCTCACCGACCCGCCAGGCGTCAAGCGTGGCTTTCGGGATGATGACGCCGAGCGAGTTGCCGATGCGGCGGAGGGTGAGCTTCATTGGGAATCGATGATATAACTAGTTATAACAGCAAATCAAGCCCAGTCGATGCCCTTGCACGGCGTGTCTCTTCTCCTGCGGCCGTTCGCTCCCGTCGCGTTGACAGCGAGTCGCGGCGCTGGCGTGGCGGCGGCACGCTGGGTGTCTGGCGGTGCTGTCAGGCGGGGCATCCGCGCCGCAGGCTTACCAGGCAACGCCTGTCGGCGGTAGGCTCGGTCTGGCGATAGGACCCAGCACGCGAATCGACTGGCCCTGCAAGGTGGTTTGAACCATTTATGCTCCCACCGCGCTTCCGGCAGCGGCGGATTGAACAGTCTCAGGCCATCGCCGAGCAGGATCGGCAGCCAGGAAATCGTCAGTTCGTCTATCAGGCTCTCGCGAAGGGCTTGGGACATGAAGCTGCCACCGTCGAGGTAGATGCGCAGCGCGCCGTGCGCGCGATGAAAACCGAGACGGTCGGACGCCGGGCGTTGAGCACCGGGATTCAGTACTGCGCCGCGTCGTACGGATCGTGCCCGCGCAGGTACAGCAGCAGCGTGCGCTTGAACTCGCAGACCGGCTTGCCATCCTGGTTCGTGCCCGTGGTCTTGACCGTGAGCAGGCCGTTGCCGGGGCGCGAGTTCGACAGCCGCCTGGAGAGGATCTCGCTGCGCGCATAGAGCGTGTCGCGGTCGAACACTGGCGCGAGCATGTTGATGTCCGTCATGCCGAGGTTGGCGCAGACGCGGCCGAAGGTCTTGGTCGTCATCGCAATCAGGATGCCGAACGTCAGCGTGGTGACGATCAGCGGCTGCTTGAACTCGGTGCGCGCGGAGTACGCCTCATCGATGTGCAGCGCGACCTGGTTGAGGGTCTGCAGCGAATGCAGCGAGTTTTCGGACTGGTACACCGTGCGGCCGGGACGGTGCTCGAACACCATGCCCGGCTCGAGGTCCTCCCAGTCCACGCCGTTGCGTTCGCGGAATACGTTGTCGGCCAGCTTGACGTGGGAATAGAACGCTTTCGTCACGGCACAGTCCTTCTGGCCCTGGCGACGGGCCCGGTTTGATGTCCGAAAATGGCGAGTGTCGGCGCCGGCGAGCGGCGACGATGGCGATATTGTCCGATGGAGACCATCACCATGTCTGCCTTTCGACTGATCGCGTTGGCCCCGGAAAGATTCGCTGCCTCGTGGGGCATGGACGAAGTCGCGTTGCGGCAGCGTGGCGCGAGCCGGGTGACCGTGGATGCCCAGCCCCGCTATCCCTGCCGCGTCGGCCTGACGGATGCCCCGGTCGGGGAACGGGTTCTCGCCCTGTCGTTCGAGCACCAGCCGGCCGACTCGCCTTATCGTGCGGCGGGGCCGATCTTCGTCCGGCCCGGTGTCCTGCAGGCGCAACCGCAGCCGGGCGAGGTGCCGGACGCGATCCGTCGCCGGCTGCTGTCGGTCCGTGCGTATGACGACCGCGGCTGGATGATCGAGGCGGATGTCTGCGAGGGGCGCGACCTGGAGGCGCAGATCCGGCTTTGCTTCGCGGACCCGCGAGTACGCTACCTGCACCTGCACAACGCCCGGCCGGGTTGCTATTCCTGCCGGGTTGACCGTGCATGAGCCGGTTCGTGGCCCCGAGCCAGCCTGGCGCTTTGACAGGCCGCGGCAGACCGGCTAGTTTTCCGCCCGCGATGCTGAGCACGACGAAAAAGCGCAAAGACCTTCCCAAGCGACCCTCCAGCGGGACGCCTCGGGAGTTCCTGCGCTGACGCCCGGTTCGCCGGATTCGTTCCCAGCCGCCAGAGACTCAAGACCCCGAAGGCCCCGCCGGATTCCGACGGGGCCTTCTCTTTGATGGGCGCCCGCAGGACCGGCCCGCACTGGAGAGAAGCAGATGTCCCGTTCACCTTCCATCGGCATCGTCGGCGCCACGGGCGCCGTGGGCGTCGAAGTCATTCACTGTCTCGAGCAGCGGCACTTTGCGCTCTCCAGCCTGCGCCTGTTTGCGTCGCCGCGTTCGGCGGGCAAGACGCTGTCCTACGCGGGCCGGCCGCTGACGATCGAGGCGCTGGACGACAAGTCGCTGGCAGGAATCGACATCGCGATTTTCTCGGCCGGCGGCGCCACGTCCAGGACCTATGCGCCGCCCGCCGCGAAGGCCGGCACCATCGTCATCGACAACTCCTCGGCATTCCGGATGGACCCGCAGGTGCCGCTGGTGGTGCCGGAGATCAACCCCGAGGCGATGTTCCGCCACCACGGCATCATCGCCAATCCGAATTGCGTCACGATCATCGCGGCGGTGCCGCTGTGGCCGCTGCACCAGGTGAACCCGATCCAGCGCATCGTGATGACGTCATATCAGTCCGCCTCCGGCGCCGGCGCCGCAGCGATGGCGGAGCTCGAGGCTTCGACGCGCGCGTACCTGGCGGGCGAGGCGTACACGCCCAAGGTGTTGCCGCATCCCTACGCCTTCAATCTGTTCAGCCACAACGCCAAGGTCGATCCGGTTTCCCTGTACAACGAGGAAGAGACCAAGGTGATGCAGGAGATGCGCAAGATCTTCGCCCTGCCGCAACTGCGCGTGGCGGCCACCTGCGTGCGCGTGCCGGTACTGCGGGCGCACAGCATTGCGTTGAACGTCGAGTTCGAGCGGCCGATGACGGCCGTGCAGGCGCGCGCGCTGCTCGCGGCGACGCCCGGCGTCAAGGTGGTGGACGACGCGGCACGCAACTACTTTCCGATGCCGATCGATGCCAGCGGCCAGGACGATGTGCTCGCGGGGCGCATTCGCAGCGACCTCAGCGACCCTTCAGGACGCTCGCTGGCGCTGTTTGTCTGCGGCGACCAGCTGCTGAAGGGTGCGGCGTTGAACGCGGTGCAGATCGCCGAGGCACTGATGGCACGGCGCGGCTGAGATCCGCGCGGATCGCTGCAAGATCAGTGCGGGCGCCGCATGCCGTTCCGATCCGGCCGGTCAGTTGAACCGGGCCCGATGGCAGTAATCGTGGTGTCACTAGATGCAGGCGCGCGTATCTGCTCGATCGTGGTCTCGACCCACTTCTGGATTTCGGCGTTCAGCTCGCGCGGGTCGCGGTCCGTTGCATCGATAGGCTTGCCGATGACGACCTGGATCGTGCCGGGCCGCTTCAGCAGGCCGCGTCTCGGCCAGTAGTAACCGGCATCGTGCGCCACCGGCACTATCTTGCAGCCCGTACGCTTGGCGAGCAGCACACCGCTCATGCCGTACTTGCGTGTCTCGCCCGGCGCCATGCGCGTGCCTTCCGGAAACACCAGCACCCAGAGTCCCTGGCGCATGCGAGCCTGGCCCATGTCCAGCACCTCGCTCATGGCGAGACCGCCCGACTTGCGATTGATGGGAATGCTGCGGATCAGCGCCAGGCCCCAGCCGAAGAACGGCAGCCACATCAGTTCGCGTTTCAGCACCAGAGCCTGCGGCCGGCCTATCAGGAACTGCGCCACGGTTTCCCAGCTCGAGGAGTGCTTCCACACCGCCACGTGAGTGCCGAACGGGAAGTTTTCCAGCCCCTGCACGCGGTAGTCGAGCCGGCAGAGCAGCCGCAGCATCACCATGATGGCGCGCGCGTAGCAGCGAACGATGGCGAAGCGCGCGCGGATGTCGACGAACGGAGCGACCAGCACGAAGAAAATGGAGTAGACGCCGCTCCAGGCGAAGAACCAGATCGTGAACAGCAGGGAAGCCAGCCATTGCATCGCGCGAAATCCAGCAGGGCGGTTGCGTCGGTGTGAACAGGCCCTGGCGGGCGCGGCGCGCAGTATAGCGGAGGGTATTGTGGCTGCCCGTCTCCCGGTGGCGGATCCGGTGAGCCTCGACACCACGTTCGTGCGGAACTAGCGTACTCGCCATGACAGCGCGATTCTCGGCCGGGGAACTGGTGCATTTCGCCGCCGCCTACCAGGCCGATGGCGTCGTGCATCTGCCCGGACTGCTCGACGCCGACTGGATCGCACGGCTCACTACCGCGGTGACGACGGCCCGCGCGGTGCTGACGTCAGCCCGGCCAGCGCGCAACCCGGTTGCGGAGCCGCAGGCGACCGGGGACAGCAGGGCCGGCGCATCCGACGCCACTGACACCGGCTACCCCACCGCCGACCACAGCGTCGCCGCGGGTCGCTGCACCATTCGTTGGCTGTGGCGCGACCGGATCGACGTGCGGCGGTTCTTCACGGACTCCGGCGTGGCGCCGGTGGTGGCGGCGGTGATCGGCGCGCGACACCTGCAGTACTGGTTCGATCTCACCTTCATCCATGATCCCGGCGCAGCAGGCGCGGGCACGCCGTGGCATCACGACATCGCCGCGTTCCCGTGCAAGGGCCGGCAGATTCCATCGCTGTGGATCGCGATGAGCGACGTTGACCAGGACATGTCGCCGCTGTCGTGCATTCGCGGCAGCCATCGCAATCCCGCGATGTTCCGCCCGCCCGTCTATGTACAGCAAGGCAGCCCGTTGCCGGACGGTTACGCCGAGCTGCCCGATGTCGAGGCGCAGCTGCGGCGCGGCGAGTGCGAGGCCATCAGCTGGAACATCCGCGCGGGCGACGCGCTGCTGATCCACCCGTACACGCTGCACGGCGCACCGGCGAATCGCTCGGACCGCCAGCGCATCGCCTTCACTACGCGCTGGGCCGGCGATGACGTCGTGTGGCAACCGGACGAGCTCAGCATGAAGATTCCCGGCGTCGACCTCTCGCAGGTGGCGCGCGGGCAGCGGCCATCCGGCGAGTTCTTTCCGTACGCATACCATGCCGAGGAGGCGAGCAGCCCCTGAGCGACCGGTCTATCCGTGGCGGATCCGTCGGTGCGGGCGGGTGCGGGTACGGGCGCGGGTGTGGGTACGGGTGCTGCCGCCGGTGCGGACCTAGCTGCCAGGCAGGCGCGACAGGTCGGCGACGCCGCTGAACAGCGTGAGCACGCTTGCCACCAGCGCGAGGCGATTGCGGCGCAGTGCCGGGTCCGGATCATTGACCATCACTTCGTCGAAGAACCCGTCGATCGCGGGCCGCAGAGTGCCCAGTCGCTCGAGCGCGCCAGCGTAGTCAGCCGTTCGCAGCCGGGCGCTGACGTCGTCGCGCAGAGCGCCGATGGCCGCATGCAGCGCGCGCTCGGCGGGGGCCTGCAGTGCCGCCGCGTCGACCGGCGCTGCGCTGGCGGCAGGCTCGGACTTCCTGAGGATGTTGGCGATGCGCTTGTTGGCTGCCGTGAGGCTTGCGGCCCCGGGCGTGGCCAGGAAGTCCGCGAGTGCGTCGAGGCGTGCTTCGATATCCAGCGGCCTGGGCGGTGCGACCGCGATGACGGCATCGAACATCTCGGTGCTGACGGCGCGGCTGGTGCGGCGCCCGTCCGCAGCCGCATCGACATGGAACGCGCGCAGGCGCTCGAGGATGAAGTCGAGCACCTCGCCCGCGGCTGGCGGGTTGGCCACCGGCTGGGCGGCCAGCGCCTGCTGCACGAGGGCGCGCAGGTCGAGGTCCAGGCGCTTCTCGAGCAGGATGCGCAGCACGCCGATCGCGGCGCGGCGCAACGCGAACGGGTCCTTGGTGCCGCTGGGCTTCTGCCCGATTGCAAAGATGCCGGCCAGGCTGTCGAGCCGATCGGCGAGCGCCACGGCGATCCCCGGCTCGCTGGCCGGCAACGCGTCGCCCGCGCTGCGCGGCAGATAATGCTCGCGGATGCCGGCTGCGACTTCAGCCGCTTCGCCGTCGGCGGCGGCGTAGTAGGCGCCCATGACGCCCTGCAGGTCAGGGAATTCACCGACCATGCTGGACAGCAGGTCGCACTTCGCCAGCTGGGCACATCGTATTACTGGCGGAACACTGATGCCCGAAATCTCTGCTATATGAGCAGCCAGCGCTTCAATACGTCGTGTCTTGTCACCGATCGACCCGAGCTTGGCCTGGAAGGTGACGCTGTCCAGCCTGCCTCGCCACTGCGCCAGCGGCGCCTTCCGATCCTGCTCGTAGAAGAACGCGGCGTCGCTGAGCCGTGGCCGGACGACGCGCTCGTTGCCCTCGCGGACGCGCTGCGGATCGCGGCTTTCGATGTTGCTGATGGTGATGAACCACGGCGTCAGGCGGCCGTGCGGCGCCTCCACCGGGAAGTAGCGCTGGTGCTCCTGGAGGGTCGAGATCAGCACCTCGCGCGGTAGAGCGAGGAAGCGTTCATCGAAGCGCCCGACCACCGCGACCGGCCACTCGACCAGGGCCGTGACCTCATCGAGCAGCGCGTCGCTGGAGACGGCGCGGCCACCCAGGCGCTGCGCTTCGGCTTCGATCTGGCTCGCGATCTTCGTACGCCGCTCGGCGAAGTCGACCAGCACCCAACCGCGCTCGCGCAGCACCGCGGCGTAGCTGGCCGGGGCGTCGATGACCAGCGGCGCGGGCGCGTGGAAGCGATGGCCGCGCGTCGTGTTGCCACTGTCGGTGTCGAGGATCCGGGCGGGGACCACGTCTGCGCCGTGCAGCATCAGCAGCCAGTGCACCGGCCGCACGAACTGCGCCTCGCTCGCGCCCCAGCGCATCCGCCGCGGGATCGGCAGCGCGTCCAGCGAATGCTGCACGATGGCGGGCAGCAGCGTCGCGGTGTCGACGCCCGCTCGGGTGCCCTCGAAGAACAGGAACTCGCCCTTGCCTTCCTGCGCCCGGGTCAGGGCACTCAGCGCGACGCCGCAGCTCTCGGCGAAGGCCTGCGCCGCGCGCGTCGGCTGTCCGGCCTTGTCGAAGGCCGCATTGACCGGCGGACCGCGCCGGCGGATTTGCTGCGCACTTTGCTGCAGCGGCAACGCGGGCACCAGCACCGCGAGACGCCGGGGTGCAGCAAAAGACTTCACTGGTGCATGCGTCAGCGAAGCATCCGCCAGCCCCCTGGCGATGCCGGCGGCGAACGCGGCCTGCAGCTCGGGCAAGGCGACCGGCGGCAGTTCCTCGGTGCCGAGCTCCACGAGGAAGTCCGCGGTGCTCACGATTTCGCGACCATCGGAAAACCCAGGGCTTCGCGGCTGTCGTAGTACGCCTGCGCGACGCCGCGCGCCAGCGTCCGCACGCGCAGGATGAAGCGCTGTCGCTCCGTCACGGAGATCGCGCGGCGCGCGTCCAGCAGGTTGAAGGTGTGCGAGGCCTTCAGCACCTGCTCGTAGGCCGGCAGCGCGAGCCTGGCTGCGAGCAGCGCACTGCAGGCCGCTTCGTGATCGTCGAAATGACGGAACAGCACGGCGGTATCGGCATGTTCGAAGTTGTAGGCCGACTGCTCGACCTCGTTCTGGTGATAGACATCGCGGTAGGTCACGCGGCCCAGCGGTCCGTCGGTCCAGACCAGGTCATAGACGCTGTCGACGCCCTGCAGGTACATGGCCAGGCGCTCGAGGCCGTAGGTGATCTCGCCGGTCACCGGGCGGCAATCGAGACCGCCGACCTGCTGGAAGTAGGTGAACTGCGTGACTTCCATGCCGTTGAGCCACACTTCCCAGCCGAGGCCCCAGGCGCCGAGCGTCGGCGACTCCCAGTTGTCCTCGACAAAGCGGATGTCGTGCGTCAGCGGGTCGAAGCCGAGCATCTTCAAAGAGCCGATGTAGCGCTCGAGGATGTCGAGCGGCGACGGCTTGATGACTACCTGGAACTGGTAATAGCGCTGCAGCCGGAAAGGGTTGTCGCCGTAGCGGCCATCGGTGGGACGGCGCGACGGCTGTACGAA
>JANPDV010000228.1:0-8395 GCA_031431655.1 Gammaproteobacteria bacterium
CTCGCAGATCCGCTTGAGGGTGTCGTTATCCTTGGTCGGCGGCTCCACGTTGTTGCCCACCGGGGCCGTCTTCGGGCAGCAGCTCGACGGTTTCCTTCAATCCCTGCTGGGCTCGCCAGTTACGCGTGCGTCATTCGATGAGTTCGCCGTGCCATTCCGTGCGATTGCCACGGACATCGAGAGCGGCCGCATGACGGTCCTCGATCGCGGCAGCCTCAACGCGGCGGTAAGGGCCAGCATGTCCGTGCCCGGGTTGCTGGCGCCCCAGGACATCGACGGCCGACTGTTCGTCGACGGGGGCCTGACACGGAACCTTGGCGTGGACGTGGCGCGAAGCCTTGGAGCCGAGCGGATCGTGGCAGTGAACCTCGGAACGCCGCTGGCAGGCCGCGAGGAGCTCGCTTCGCTGGTTGGCGTCACCGGCCAGATGATCAACATCCTGACCGAGCAGAACGTCAACGCGTCGCTCGCCCAGTTGCGACCGGACGACGTACTGATTTCGCCCGAGCTGGGCAGCTTCAGTGCGGCGAACTTTCGCGAGGCCACCACTGTCATCGCAGCCGGCGAAGCAGCCGCCAACAGGGTGCGTGAGCGGCTGGAACGTCTGGCAGTCGACCCTGCGGTATATCGGGCCTGGCGCGCCAGTCGCCTGCCTGAACGCGTGCCCGCGGTGCTTGCGGGAAGGGTGAGCGTGAGCACCCGGGCCTTGCGGCATGTGGCGCCGGCCGCCGTGCAGCGCGTATTCGACGACGCGATTGCAGCGGGCGATCCCGCGAAATCGGTCGACCGCGCCGTTGAGGCGCTGTACGGCATGGACGATTTCGAACAGGTTACCGCGGTCACGGTCAACACGCCGGGCGGTGACGAGATCATGATCGAGCCGCGCGAGAAGAGCTGGGGGCCGAACTATCTGCGCTTCGGCCTGAGTCTGTCGACCGACCTCGATGGCCGCAGTGCATTCGCGGTGCTGGGCGACCTGCGGGTCAGCTGGCTCAATCCACAAGGCCTCGAGTGGCGCACCCAGGCCTCACTAGGCGACGTGCTCGCGGTCAAGACAGAGCTGCTGCAGCCGGTCGGCGCGCGGCGACGCTGGTTCGGCTCCGCGTACGTCGACGCGCGACGGCGGCTCGACGATTTCTTTCTGGACGATGATTCCATCGCCCGCATCCGCAACGGCGTGCTCAGCACGGGCCTGGAGGCGCGTCGCCGCTTCGACAGTGATGCCGAGCTGCGGCTTGGCGCCCGCCACTCGTGGTTCGACATCCGCCGCTCGACCGGCGTGATTCCAGTCGCGGTGCCGAATGGCGACACGAACAGTGTGTACCTGCAGGCCACCGTGGACCGGCTGGACAACTGGGACTTCCCGCGCTCCGGAGTCTACGGACGCTTCCAGCTGGATCAGTCGTGGGCGGCGCTCGGCGGCAGTACGCGCTACCGCAAGGCCGAGCTCGAGCTGCAGCGAGGATTCGGCCGCGACCGGCACGCGCTGTCGGCTTCGGTGCGGTTCGGTACCGGGTTCGGCAGCGATCTGCCGCTGGTGGACGCGTTCGACCTTGGCGGCTTCCACAACCTTTCGGGTCTGGGCGATCGCCAGATCATCGCCCGCCGGGTTGCATTCGGGCGGGTTGTCTACGCCTATCAGATTGGTACCGCGTCGGCGGCGGCCAATGGTGTGTACGTCGGCGGCTCGCTGGAGATCGCAAGCATCGGCGAGCGGCTGAACTCGGCCGCGACGATCGGCAGCCGCGCGACTCGCATCGACGAGGTGGTCGGCGCGTCTTCGCTGTTCATAGCGGCCGACACCGCCTTCGGACCAGCCTATCTGGGTGCCGGGATCGGGGAGGGTGGCGAGCGGGCGTTCTACCTGTTCCTGGGTCGTCCCTGAGGAGTGCCGGCAGCGCAACCGTCGGTTGCATACGTGTGCAAGAGCCGGCATCCTTGTGACTCAGGCGCGCCGCCGCGGCCTGGACGCGCCTGCCACCAAGGAGACCTTTGCAATGAAGTGGATCAAGCGGATTCTGCTGGGACTGGCGTTGCTGCTGGTCGGCAGTGTGCTTTGGCTCGGGGTGTCAATGAGTGGCGCGTTGCACACGCCGGCCGCGCTGCATGAGCTCGCCGAGTTCCGTGCCGCGCCCGGCCCCGTCCTGGTGGTCGGCGCGACCCAGAACACCGGGCTCGAAGTGGTGCGCGAGTTGCAGCGACGCGGACAGCCCGTGGTGGCCTCGGTTCGCGCCACTTCCAATACTGCGGCCCTCGATGCGCTCGGGGTCGACAAGATCGTGTTCGACGCGATGGATGAGCGGCAGCTGCGCGAGGCGATCGTCCCGGGCCGGTACTCCGCCGTCGTGTCGACGATCGGCACCGCGGCGCGTGATCTGCCCGAGCGGCGCGGCTTCCTGCGCGTGCTGGTCGAAGGCCGCGCCAAGGTCGATCCGGCAATACGGCCGGACTTCGTCGGCAACCGCAACGTCATGGAAGCCGCCAAGGCCGCAGGCGTGCGGCGTTTCGTATTCGTCACCGTGATCGGTACCGGCGACTCGCGCGACGCCGCGCCGCCGATGGCACGGCGCGGTCTGGCGGACATCATCCCGCTCAAGGACCGGGCTGAGGCCCATCTGCGCGCCAGCGGGCTGGACTACACCATCATTCGCCCGGGCGGTCTCGGACGCAGCGACCTCGCCGCGACCGGCACCGCGCGCCTCACCGAGGACCCGGCGTCGTTCAGCTACATCTCGCGGGCGGATCTTGCGAAGCTCGTCGTCGGAGCGCTCGGCGACCCGACGACGATCGGCCGTACCTACACCGCCTGGGATCGCTCGCGCCTGAACGTCTGGAACGTCTTTCTCGACTGAGCGCGGTTGAGTGAGTCCGGGCGGTACCGGGCGCCGGGACGGCGGGTCAAGACACGACTTGCGCGAGCGCATCGCCGGACTGCCAGGCCAGTTCGACGCGCGCGCCGAGCCGCCAGTCGCCGCAGGCGCCGAGCCGCAGTCCTGGGTTCCATGCGAACGCGGTGCCCGCTGCAGCTTCGACCTGCGCATAGCGCCACAAGTGAGCCCGCTGCAGCTGCGACGATGGCCTGGGTGCGTCGAACAGGGCGAGCAACGCGTCGCGCAGCAGCGCGGCGATCGCAGCGGGCTCTGACTCCAGATGCTCCCGACTCCAGTCTGTGCGCGCATGTGCTACCCAGTTCAACAGCGCATCCGGTCGGTGCGGCTTGCTGCTGTCCGACGCCGCCCAGGCAAGTACCGGATGATCGCGGAAACGAATCGCGTCGAATGTCGACACTGTCGGGCCGTGGAAGGCAAACATGCCGGCCCAGCACGGCGCGGTACGCGCGCGTTGCGCCTCTTCCGCCATCGCCGGGTCGACCATGGCCAGCAGGACGCAGGCTTGCTCAGCCGGCACGGCGACCACGACGGCGTCGAAAGGGCCGGGCTCGGTGCCATCTGCCAGTCCGATGCGCCAGAGGCCGCCGCCGGATCGGCGCAGCGTCGAGACGCGAGCTGCCGAGCGCACCTGCAGGCCGGTAGCCATGGCGGCCGCCACCGCATTCATGGATGGCACGCCCACCCACCTCTGCTCGGCGCGCAGCGTCGCGGAGTGCGTTGCCTCCAGACTGACGAATTCACCGTGCCATTCGCCCAGTGCGGCGCCTGCCGCGTGCAGCGCCCGCTCGAAGGCGGGATCGCGGACAGTGAAGTACTGCGCGCCATGGTCGAATTGGGCGAACCCATGCGGCATCTCGATTCGGCGGGTTGCCAGGCGGCCCCCTGGCCGGCGGCCCTTGTCGAACAGTGTGACGTCATGGCCGCGTGCGACGAGGCGCCGGGCACAGGCCAGGCCCGCGATGCCAGCGCCGACGATGGCGACGCGCGAACTCAGCCTTGCAGGCCGGCGAGAAACTGCAGCAACTGGGCGGCCTGCAGCTCGGCAGAGGCGGGCCGGCTCGCCCGCTGCATTGCTCGAGCACGCTTGGTGATCTGCCCCGCCCATCGGTCGCGGGCGTCATCGGGGTCCTGCACGACCAGCGTCGGATGCGTCGCCGCGGAGAACAGTGCCCGCGTGTCCGCATCGAATGCGGCGCGGGCCGCATCGCCATAGGTGTCGATCTGGCGCGCGAGATCCAGCGTCAGTGCGGTCAGACGCTCGCCGCCGAGGTCGGCGGCACGCCGACGGATACCCGCGATGCTGCGCTCGTACCACGGCCAGGAAAGTTCCTGGTCGCGCAGCCGATGCCACAGCGCGAGATAGTGCGAACCGTCCTGACGAGGCGCCAGCGGCGGGCAGTAGTTCTTCCACAAGGCGCGTCGCTCGGTCGCATTCAGCTGAAAAACACCGGCGAGCAGCAGTGCACGGACTGCTTCGGGATGGCTCTGCGCGAGCTGCAAGGCGATCGGCACGGCTGTGAATTCCGCGTAGACATCGACCCGCGCGAGACCGGCCGATCGCAGCGCGTCGAGCACGGCACCGGCGAAGGCGGCGAGGTCCGGAACCGGCAGCGGATCCGAGCCGCCGCTACCCGGCAGGTCCAGCACCCACACGGCACGTTCGCCGGCCGCCGCGACGGCGCGCGCCAGCGGCAGCAGCGAAACCGAGGAGCCGGGCGCCTCGGGCAGCATCAGCATCGGCGGATGTGGACCGGCACCGACGCGGCGTGCCAGCACCTGCCCCCCGGCTACCGTCAGGTAGCCGCAGCGCTCCGCGCCGGATGTGGCCCGCAGCGGGTCTCGCGCCGTCGCAGCATTGCGGGGAAGTCCCTGCGCGCCGACGCGCAGCTCCGCCGCGATGCGCTCGCGCCAGACAGCGCGATCCCCAGGAATCCGCGCGATCGAACAGCCGGCCGGCAGCGGTTGCGGCAACAGGTCGAGGAACGCGAACAGGGGATCGTTCTCGCGGCAGGAGAACACCGTCGGGACGGTGAGGCGCGGAATCTGCGGCAGAGCCAGGTAGCGCATGGCTGCGGAGTACGCCGCCGAGTAGTGCCGGCCCGCCGAGTGCATGTCGAGGCTGTAGGCGTGCAGCGCGCGATCATCCGGAAACTCGAGCGGCAGGCGCGACTGCGGACGCGTATCGAACCACGGAAAGAACCGGTGCAGGTCGCGGGCGCGCGCCCAGGTCGCGGCGAGATGGCTGCCGTCGTCCTGGATTTCGTACGGCTTCATGTAACGGGCGATGAAATCTTCGGGCGGTCCGCCGGGCGGCAGGTTCAGGCCGTCGATGACGATGCGGCTGGCGCGCATGGGGTGGTCGATCGCGAACTGCAGTGCAATCTTCGAGCTGGTATGAAATCCATAGACCGGCGCGCGCTCGATGCCGAGCGCGCTCAGGGTCTGCGCCAGCGCGGTGGCGTAGTCGCCGATCTCCGGCCGCGGCTGATCGGGCAGCGGCGAGGAGCGACCATAGCCGGGGGTGTCGAGAGCAATCGCGGTGAACTCGCCGGCGAGCGCCGCGACAAACTCCTCGTGCATCGATGACGAGCGCGGTGAGTCATGCAGCAGGACCACCGGCGGCCCGCTGCCGGCGATCCGGTAGTGAACCTGTCCGTGGGGAACGTCGACGAATCCGCGGCGTGTCAGGTTTGTCATTGGCGGTATGAAGCAGCCGTGTGGCGGAGTGTCAGCGAGCGGCGCTGAATTCAGGCGTCACGGCCTGCTCATACAGCCGCCGCATGTAGATGATCGGCGCAAGCGGTGACTCCACGTACTGCGCGAAACGCCAGCCTTCAGGCGTGCGCCGGAACGTGGCGAACACGCGGTTGTCGCCGCCGACCGGCCGTGCCTCGTTGCGGATCTGCGCGTCCCAGTGCATCTGGTAGCACGCGGTGACGAGGCCCGGGGCCAGTTCGTGCAGTGACACCTCCGAGGTGATGCGCATCCCCATGCGCTCGATGCCGCGGCCGGTGCCATCCCAGTACGACTGCAGGCTGCGCCAGTCCAGGCTCGGTCCCGGTGCCTCCTCGGCCTGATAGATCGGCGGTCGCGACTGATCCCACAAGGAGCGTATCAGCGCGAAATCCAGCGACCGCCAGCCGCGCTCGAGCGCGCCCAGCAACGCAAGAATCTCCCGCCGGGCGGCGTCATCGACGTTGGCAGGCTGCATGGCGATTGGCGGGCAGGAAGTCTGGTGGGCGGGTCGGGCGTGGTGCGGACCGGGCGCGCTACTTGGCCGCGATCAGCTTTTCGATCTCGGGAACCAGCGCAAACAGGTCGCCCACGAGGCCGAAGTCCGCCACCTCGAAGATCGGCGCCTCCGCGTCCTTGTTCACCGCGACGATCGTGCGCGCGTCCTTGATGCCCGTCAGGTGCTGTATGGCCCCCGAGATCCCGAACGCCATGTACAGCTCCGGCGAAATGATCTTGCCGGTCTGGCCCACCTGCATGTCGTTGGCCGCGTAGCCGGCGTCCACGGCGGCACGCGACGCGCCGACTGCGGCGCCGATCGAGTCCGCCAGGCTGTAGAGGATCTTGAAGTTGTCCGCGCTGCCGAGCGCGCGACCACCGGAGACCACCTTGCGAGCGGTCTGCAGGTCGGGGCGATCCGACTTGGCGCTGGTGACCGACACGAATCGGGTATGCGCGGGTGGTGCGACGTCGGCGGCCACGCTCTCGATCGGCGCTGCCGCTGCACCGGACCCAGCCGCCTCGAAGGACGCTGAGCGCACCGTGGCGACCACGGTGCTGCCGGCCGGAATCTCTACCGTGACGATGGCATTGCCGGCGTAGATCGGCCGGCGGAAGCGCGTTGCACTCTCGGCCGCCATGATGTCCGACAGCTGCGGCGCGTCGAGCAGGGCCGCAACACGCGGCATCAGGTCCTTGCCGAAGGTCGTCGACGGGCCAAAGACGTGGCTGTGTCCGGCCGCAAGCCTGGCCAGTTGCGGCGCGATCGCTGCGGCCATCGGATGCGCGTAGGAGGCATGGTCGACGCGCAGAACTTTCGCGACGCCGTTGATCTGCGCCGCCGCGGCCGACACCGCTGCGCCGTCTGCCGCGAACACCGCCAGTGTGATCTGCGCGCCCGGAATCGCGGCCGCACAGGCCACGCACTTGGCTGTCGCCTGGTTAACGCGGGTGCCGTCATGCTCGACGACGATGAGGATGCGGCTCATACGAGTCCTTTCTTGCGCAGCGCGGTGACGAGTTCGTCCGCGCTCTTGACCATGATTCCCTTGGAACGTGCCGCTGGCGGCTCGAACTTGACCTGCTTGTAGCGCTCCCTGGCCTCGACTCCGAGCGAGGCCATGTCGAGCGTCTCCAGCGGCTTCTTCTTCGCCTTCATGATGTCGGGCAGCTTGACGTAGCGCGGCTCGTTCAGGCGCAGGTCCGTGGTGATCACCGCCGGCAGGTCCACCTCGAGCGTTTCGAGACCCGCATCGACCTCGCGAGTGACCCGGGCGACACTACCCGTGATCTCCACCTTCGATGCGAATGTTGCCTGCGGGCGATCCCAGAGTGCGGCGAGCATCTGGCCGGTCTGGTTGGCATCGTCGTCGATGGCCTGCTTGCCGAGGATTGCGAGCATCGGCTGCTCCTTCTCGATCAGCTTCATCAGGACACGCGCGGCAGTCAGGGGTTCGACGGCCGCATCGGTCTGGACGTGCAGCGCACGGTCCGCGCCCATCGCCAGCGCGGTGCGCAACTGCTGCTGGCAGTCGGCCGGGCCGATGGTTGCGACCACGACTTCCTGTGCCAGGCCCTTTTCCTTGATTCGCAGCGCTTCTTCGAGCGCGATCTCGTCGAACGGGTTGATGCTCATCTTCACGCCATCGGTGATGACGCCGCTGCCGTCGGGCTTGACCCGAACCCTCACGTTGTAATCCACAACGCGCTTGATGGAGACCAGGATCTTAGTCATAAATTACTTTAAAATAACTCTTCAATATATTGATAAATATAGAAAACTATAACCCTAAAGAGCCCGGATTCAGCCGCCGCTTCGGGTCCAGCAGCTGCTTGATGTCGCGGATCAGCTTCGCCGTCTGTGGATCGCGCCCGCGCATGTACGGATAGAACTTGCCGATCTGCAGGTGAGCGGCCCCATGCTTCTGGAAAATGTCGGCGATTCCATGCTTCATCTTGTCGACCAGCGCGCGGCCTTCCGGGTTCTCGTCGAACCTGGGCAGCGTCGCCTGGTAGCCCTCGGGCATCAGCCGCTCTTGAGCGATGTTGTAGCCGTCGGCCCAGTAGAACACCGGCTCGTACAGGAAGGCGTTGGTACCGACCGTCATGAACATGGCGCCCCAGCGGATCTTCAGCCGCTTCATCTGCGCATCGTTAGCCGCGTAGTAAGCGCTGAGGTCGGCGCGGAACGCATCGACGCGCGAGAACGGCAGGATGCCGTGCACCGGCACCCAGCGCTCGCCGAGCGGGCTGCGCACGTTGTACAGCGGCAT
>JANPDV010000229.1:0-2646 GCA_031431655.1 Gammaproteobacteria bacterium
GCGGGTCGCGCGGCCAGCGCGGCGCCAAAGTCATCGTCGAGGTTGATCACACGCGTGCGCAGCGCCGGCCATTCGAACAGGCGCGCCTTGGCTGCACCGTAGGCTTCCATGCTGCCGTGGTAGTCCAGGTGATCGCGAGTCAGATTGCTGAACGCGGCCACCGTGAATCGCACGCCGTCGACGCGATGCTGGTCGAGCGCATGCGACGACACCTCCATCGCGACGCAGCGCGCGCCGGTGGCCCGCAGTCCCGCCAGCTGTCGCTGCAGTGTCGCCGCGTCCGCCGTGGTGTGGGCTCCTTCCTCGAGCGACGCACCCGAGCGCGTCGCCGCCGGCCGGCCGAAACCGAGCGTGCCGATGTAGCCGCAGTCGCGACCCACCGCGGTGAGCGCCTGTGCCAGCAACCAGGCCGAGGTCGTCTTGCCGTTCGTGCCGGTGATGCCGGCGACGGACATCTCCAGGGAAGGCTCGCCGAAGAAGCGGGCCGCGATGGTACCGACGTGGCGTGACAGGCGCGGCACTTCGATGACGCGCGGCTGGGGCGAAGCGGAGGCGTCGGTCGCCGCGGCCAGCACGGGTGCGCGGACGCCAGCGGCACTCTCCCAGAGGATTGCAGCGGCGCCGCGCGCCACGGCTTCATCGAATCCGGCCAGGCCATGCTGGCGTCGGCCCTGGCAGGCGAGGAACAGCCCACCGCGTGCAACGCGGCGGCTGTCGAGCGTCACGTCGACGACCGACAGGTCGGAGTCGACTGCAGCAATGTCCTGCAACAACCTTGACAACGGCACGGCCGTCATCGACGCACGGCCCCGGCCTGCGGCAGCGCCGCGACCGCCGCAGGCGCGGCGGCCTGCACCGGCGGCGGCATCGGCGTCGTCGGCATTTCCTCGACCGGCGCACCGATCGGCGCATCCGGTGCCACCGCCATCAGCCGCAGCGCGCCGCCTACCACGCCGGCAAACACCGGCGCGGCCACGTCGCCGCCATAGATCTGGCCCGCGCTCGGCTCATCGATGATGACGACCGCTGCCAGTCGCGGATTGCTTGCGGGCGCTACGCCGCCGAACACCGCCATGTACCGATCGGTCGAATAGCCGCCCGCGTTCGCTTTCCAGGCGGTGCCGGTCTTGCCGGCGACGCGATAGCCGGGAATGGCCGCGCGAATGCCGGTGCCTTCGGGTGTCACCACCGTCTCGAGCATGCTGATCAGCTGGCGCGAGACGCGCTCATCGAGCACCCGCTCGCCGGCAACCGGCCCATCGACCTTGAGGAACGACACGGGCCGGGTCATGCCCAGCGCTCCAACGGTGGCGTACGCATGCACCAGCTGCAGCGGCGTTACCGAAAGACCGTAGCCATAGGCGAGCGTCGCGATGCCGATCGGCCGCCAGTGCGAGTAATGCGACAGCAAGCCAGCAGACTCGCCCGGATAGCCGCTGGTCGTCACCTGGCCGAACCCCAGCCGCGACAGCGTGCTGTGGATCTGCTCGGGCGCCAGCGAGAGCGCGACCCGCGCCATGCCGACGTTGGAGCTCTTCGCCAGCACGCGCGCCAGGTCCATCGAGCCGTAGTTGTGCTTGTCCTCGATGATCTTGATACCGACCTTGTAGAAGCCGGGGTTGGTGTCGATGACGCTGTGATCGTCATAGCGACCCGTGGCCAGCGCCGCAGCCACGACGAACGGCTTGATCGACGAGCCCGGTTCGAGGATGTCGGTCGCCGCGCGGTTGCGGTAGCCACCCGGCTTCAGCTGGTCGCGATCGTTCGGGTTGTAGGTCGGCTGGTTGACCATCGCCAGCACTTCGCCGGTGGTGACGTCCATGACGATCACGGAGCCGGACCGCGCCCGATGGTCGCGGATCGCGGCCTTCAGTTCGCGATACGCGAGGTACTGGATGCGCAGGTCCACCGCCAGGTTCAGGTCCTTGCCTGGCCGCACGCTGCGGATGCTTTCCACGTCCTGCACAATCCGACCCAGGTTGTCCTGGATCACGCGCTTCGCGCCGTCTTCGCCGGCGAGCCAGTGGTCGAACGCAAGCTCCAGGCCCTCCTGGCCCGAGTCGTCGACGTTGGTGAAGCCGAGGATGTGCCCCGCGACTTCGCCAGCCGGGTAGTAGCGCCGGTACTCGCGGGTCGAGTAGACGCCGGGAATACCCATCGCCTTGATCTGTGCCGCGTCCGCCGGCTGCAGGTGCCGGGCCAGGTAGAGGAACTCGCGGTCGAGGTTGCTGGTGATGCGGCGCGCGAGCTCGGTCTTGTCGCGCTTCAGCGCGCGCGCCAGCTGCGGCATCCGGTCGGAAGCCAGCGCCACCTCGCGCGGGTGGACCCAGATCGAATCCACCGGAGTGCTGACGGCCAGGGGCTCGCCGAAGCGATCGACGATGGTGCCGCGATGCGCCGCGACTTCGGTGACCCGCATGAAGCGCTCATTGCCCTGGCCCTGCAGGAACGCGTGGTCGACCAGCTGCAGGTCCACGGCGCGCCATGCAAGAGCCGCAGCGGCGACCGACAGCAGGCCCAGCACTACCGACGAGCGGATCCGGAAGTCGCGCGGCTCGCGCTCGCGCGGCACCGCGCGAGCGGGGGACCGCGCCGCCCTCGCCCGCTTGCCGCGCCCGAACATCACGGCGACACGACCTCGATCTC
>JANPDV010000230.1:0-17312 GCA_031431655.1 Gammaproteobacteria bacterium
CCATGGATGGCGCGCCCGAAGGCCCCATGGACGGGTTCACGCCGTTCCCGCAAACCCGCACTCACTCCTCGCCGAGCCTTGCAGACTCTGCGCCTTCCATCACCGAACGCGTCAGTTACACTCTCGCCGGCTCTACGGCGCACCGCCGCGCAGCCCCGAGGTTCGTGCGCCCCCATGACGGTCGAGCTGATAATGGAAGGACGCCTCAGCGCCGCGCGCGACGCGCTCGACGCCGGCACGATGCGGCAGGCGCACCGCATCGTGAACTCGCTGCATCCGGCCGAGGTGGCGCTGCTGCTGGAGTCGCTGCCGCCGGCGCGCCGCGAAGTCGTCTGGGAGTTCGTCGACCCGGAACTCGAGGGCGACGTGCTGGTCGAGCTCAACGAGGGCGTGCGCCAATCGCTGATTCGCGGCATGGAGACCGAGGAGCTGGTGGCGGCAGCCGAGGGCCTGGAGGTCGACGACCTGGCCGACCTGATCGGCGATCTGCCCGAAACCGTCACCCGTCAGTTGCTGCGGGCGATGGACCAGCAGGATCGCGACCGACTCAACGCAGTGCTGGCCTATCCGGACGACAGCGCCGGTGGCCTGATGAACACGGACACCGTCAGCGTGCGTGCCGACGTCACGCTCGAGGTGGTGCTGCGCTACCTGCGCATGCGCGGCGAGCTGCCGGAGAAGACCGACAGCCTGTTCGTCGTCGACCGCAACGATCGCTACCAGGGCACGATCGCGCTGACCCGGCTGCTGACCTCGGACCCGGACCTCACGGTCGCGCAGAGCCTGGACCCGGACGCACCGCGAATCGATCCTGCCACGCCCAACTCCGAAGTGACGCAGCTGTTCCAGGACCGCGACCTCGTCTCCGCGGCGGTGGTCGACGCCGAGGGGAAGCTGCTCGGCCGTATCACGGTCGACGACATCGTCGACGTGATCCGCGAGGAGGCGGAGCACTCGGTGCTCGCGATGGGCGGCCTCGCCGACGAGGAGAACGTCTTCGACGGCATCGTGCCGTCCACCCAGCGCCGACTGGTGTGGCTGGGCATCAATCTGGTCACCGCGTTCCTCGCGGCTGCGGTCGTCAAGAATTTCGAGAACACGATCGAGAAGGTGGCGGCACTCGCAGTGCTGATGCCGATCGTGGCTTCGATGGGCGGCATCGCCGGCACCCAGACAGTCACGCTGATCATCCGCGGTCTGGCGCTGGGCCAGATCCAGTGGTCCAACGCCCGCTGGCTGCTGTTCAAGGAGATCGCGGTCGGCGGGCTCAACGGGCTGATCTGGGCTGCGGTGGTCGGCGTCGTCACCCTGTTCTGGTTCGACACGTGGAAGATCGCCGCAATCCTCGCCGCAGCGATGCTGATCAACCTGCTCGCCGCCGGCGCGGTAGGTGTGCTGGTGCCGCTGGCACTGCGGCGGATGCGAATTGACCCGGCCCTGTCCGCCGGCGTCATTCTCACGACCTTCACCGACTGTATCGGCTTCGCGACGCTGCTGGGCCTGGGCGCCGTGCTGCTGACCTGACACCGGTCCGTGCCGCACGCACCTTTGCGACCGACGGGTTCGCGTCGAGCACCAGATAGGCGTACAGCATGCGCTGCGCCGCTGCCGCAAGCGCCGACGCTGACGGCACGGTCCCGGCCACCGCGCCGGACAGCGCGTTCTGCAGGGGCTCGAGGCAGAAATACAGCCCGATTGAAACCGCCGCACGCGGATCCGGATGCCGGATCTCGGCGGCGCATTCCAGCAGCCAGTCGGCAATCACCTGCATTCGCTGGCGCGACTGTGCGATCGACGTGGCAGGCAGCGCCATGCGGCCATCGCTCAGTGCGCTGCGGGCCGCACGCACCAGGCGTGCCTCGGCAGTCCAGGCCTCGATCATGACATCGACGAGCGTGTCGATGCGGTCGCGCAGGCCGCGATCGCGCCAGCGCGCTGGCTGCAGCAGTTCCCCCAGGCGAGCGCTCAAACGCTGTTCCGTGCGCGCGATCAACGGCGCCAGCAGCTCGTCCTTAGAGGCGAAACGCTTGTAGAACGTGCCCACGGAAACCGCGGCCGTCTCGACGATATCCTCGACCGTTACCGCGCGCCATTCGTTCGTCTTCAGTCGCTCATCCAGCGCATCGGGGAGCCGTTCGTAGGTGCGCCGGCTGCGCGCCTGCCTGGGCGATTGCGGGCTGCGATGGACGCGTGGGGCCGGCATGCGCGACCAGTTTACCGGCGGCGAAACGTGCATGGCGGTTCGCTTTTCAGCCATTCAACATGGCGCCCATGAAAACCGACATCCTGATTGCCGTCGCCACGTTCGTCGCAGCACGCTATGGGTTTGCGGCGATCGGGGCACCGTTTCCCGGACAGTGGGCGCTGGCATGCGCGCTGTGCGCGGCCGGCTGGCGCATGCACCGCGCCGGAGTCGGCGTAGCCGATCTGGGCCTGCGCCGACCTGCCCATTGGCCCCGGGCGATTGGCTGGGCAATGGTGGCGTACCTGGGCGCCATCCTGCTCAACGCCCTGGTCGTCGCACCATTGTCGAACGCGCTGGGCCTGGCGGCCCTCGACACGACCGCGCTGGGCGACCTGCGTGGCAACCTGCCCCGGCTGGCCGGCATGTTGCTGCTGACCTGGACCCTGGTCGCGTTCGGCGAGGAGCTGCTGTTTCGCGGCTTCCTGCTGACGCGGCTCGAATCCATGCTCGGATCCGGCGGCGCCGCAGTGCTCGCTCAGGCGCTACTGTTCGGAGCCGGCCACGCCTATCTCGGCGCGCGAGGCGCACTGACTGCCGGCGCAGTCGGGCTGGCGTTCGGAACGGTCTACCTGTTTGCGGGCCGCAACCTCTGGCCACTGGTCATCGCGCATGGCTTGATCGACAGCGTGAGCCTGGTCGCACTGTTCGGGGGCGTCGCGCTTACGCGATGAGCAGGCAACGCTGCCGGGCGCGAGTCAGTCGGCGGCGATGAAGGCCTTCAACGCCGCGCCCTGGGCCCGACCGTCCGCGAGTCCCAGCGCGATCAGTTCCTGCGTGTAGCTGGCCTCGAACGCGAGGTAGCTCGCCAGCAGACTGCCCGAGGCGCCGCGTGCCCCGATCACCGACAACAGCGCGCGCAGACTCGCGGGCAGGGCGTCGACGTGGCGTGCCGCGACCGAACTCGGATCAACGCTCGGCACGATGCGCAGCGCCGCGACCGGACGGACCCCCGGCGCGTGCTCGGGCGCCGCCGCGGCAAAGCGGTTCAGTCGCTCGAGCTGTTCGAGGTCCGCATCGAACTGGTCGCTGAACAGCGTATCGAGCATCAGGCCGAACAACTGTCCGGCGGACGGCGCGGCGCCGCGCGCGTTCGGTTCCAACTTGCCGCCGCGGGCGGGCGCGCGCACCCCGATCACCAGCAGGCGGTCCGCGCCAAGGTGGATCGCCGGGGAAAGCGGCGCCAGCTGGCGCATGGCGCCGTCGCCGTAGAACTGCCCACCGAGCGGCACGGCCGGAAACAGGAACGGAATCGCAGCGCTGGCCATCAGGTGCTCGAGCCCCAGCTCGACCCGTCGTCCCTCGCGCGCGGCACGACGCCAATCGGCCACCTCGGCAGCCGCGTCGAAGCAGGCCACTGAGCGGCCATCGCCGTAATTCGTGGCACACAGCGCCACCGCATGCACGTGTCCGGCCTGCACGTTCGCGCGCACCCGCGACCAGTCGATCTCCCGCCGCAGCAGCCTCCGCAGAGGGGAGTTGTCGAACAGCGACCGCGGCGCCGCCAGCAGTCTGCCGCCAGTCAGCGCCGAGCCAGTCCAGTGCAGGCCAGCCCGCAACATCGAACGCGCGCCCGCCTTGAACACCTGGCCGACGTGAAAGCCGGACCAGACCCGCGCCAGCCGATCCACGCCCGCCGGCCAGTTGTCCGCACCCGCTGCCAGCGCGGCCGCCGACACGGCGCCTGCGGAGGTACCGACGATCACCTGAAACGGGTTGTCCCCGGAAGGCAACAACTCGGCAATCGCCTGCAAGACACCCACCTGGTACGCCGAGCGGGCCCCGCCCCCGGACAGCACCACACCAATCTTTCGCTGCCTTGCCATCTGCGCATTCTGCAGGAGGCGCCGGGCTGGTTAGAATCGGCGTGCAGCCTGCAATGGCCGGAGGACGCGATGAACCCGTTGACCCCAGTCGAACCAGCCCTGCTGAAGCGTGGTCCCGTTGCAGCGGCAACCTGGGCCGCCGCGACGCTGCTGCTGGTGGCCGCCGCTGCGGCGCGCGCCGAGACGCCGCAGGTGGGTACTCCCGCGCCGGCGTTCAAGCTGCAGGACCAGACGGGCAAGTGGGTCTCGCTGGCTGAGCAGCGGGGCAAGTGGGTGGTGCTGTACTTCTACCCGAAGGACAACACGCCCGGCTGCACCACGCAGGCCTGCGAGTTCCGCGACAACATCTTCGCGTTTCGCGACGCCGGCGCGGTGATACTCGGTGTCAGTGTCGACGACGTCGCCTCGCACAAGAGCTTCGCGACGGAACACAGCCTGCCGTTTCCGATTCTGGCGGACTCGACCCGGGAAACCGCAAAGGCCTACGGCGTGCTGTACAGGGCGATGGGCGTGCTCGAGGTGGCACGCCGCGAAACCTTCATCGTCGACCCGCAGGGCCGCATCGCCAAGCGGTATGCGAGAGTCGATCCCAAGGGCCATTCCCAGCAGGTACTGGCCGACATCAAGGCGCTGACCGCCGGCTAGGACCGCGCGTCAGTAGGTCAGGTCGCCGAGCTGCTTTGCCACGTCGCGCTCGATCTCCTTGAGGCGTTCGGAGGGTATGCCGATCGCCGCAGCCGCCGCCTCGTAATCGCTCGCGGGCATTTCGCCGCTGCGATCGGCAAAGCCGATGTTGCTGGCCATGAGATCCGCCATGCGCACGATGCGTGCTGGCAAGGCGGACTCGTCAGCAGGTGGCGCCTCGTGGTGCCGGGCAACCTGCACGTACTCGTCGGGCAACTTCCATAGTTCCATCAGGCGCGCTCCGAACGGGCCGTGATATTCGTCCAGGAACCTGGCCATCGCCTCGTCGCTCGGCGGCTCGTCCAGGCCGTCCTCCGCATCGATGTCGGCGACCAGCTGGATCAGGAACAGGTGACCTATGTCGTGCAGCAGCCCCATCGAGAACGCGAGGTCCGGTTGGGCGTATTTCAGTTCCACGGCGAGCGCCCGCGAGAGGTGCGCCGAGGCAGCGCCGTGGATCCACAGGGGCTTCAGCAGCGACTTGTAGCGCCCGCTGCTGAGCGTGTAGAGATTCCGGTTCGCCAGCAGCTCGACGTGGCGCCAGGTCTCGTTGAAGCCGAGGGTTCCGATCGCCTGCTCGAGCGTGTAGCAGGTCTTGTAGGAAGCGTAATACGCCGAATTGGCCATGCCGATCAGCCGCGCGGCAATCGAGGCGTCCTGGTTCAGCAGCGCAGCGATGTCCGCCACTTCAGGGTCCTGCTGCAGCAGTTCGCGCAGCTTGGCGGGAATCTCCGGCAGGCTCGGGACCTGCAGGTCGCCCTTGCCAATCCGCAGCATCAGTTGCTCGAACAGGCGCTTGCGGCGCTGCAGGCGAACCACTTCGGGCGCGGCACTGCCGCCGGCCGGCGTGCCCGGCGCGGCACGGATCCGTGTTTCCAGCTCCGCCACGCGTGACTTCAGTCGCTCGATGAACTTCTGCTGCTCGCGGGCGTCCGCGAACTGGTTGGCGGCCTCGGCTACAGCGACCCGCAGCACCGGCTCCAGCTGCGGTGTCTTGACCACGTAATTGAAAACGCCCAGACGGCGTGCCTCGATCGCCACCAGCGGTTCCGCCGGATCCGTGACCAGCAGCACCGCCAGTTTCGCGGTCGCGCCGGTCTCCATCAGCAGGTCGAAGCCGTGGTTCTCGTTGAATCCAGTATCCAGCAACAGCACGTTGTAGCCGGCGAGATCCAGGCCGGCGCGCTCCCACTGCGAGCGCACCTCGACCTCGTGCGGCGGCGTCAGCATGCTCGCATAGCGGGCGGCTTCATCCGGATCGGCGTTGAGGATCAGGACACGCAAGGCAGGGCGGCTCCGGCGGAGCGCACGAACACCGGCGGCGGGGCATACCGCCGGCAGCCTCAGCAGCGACTCCGTCCCCAATCATCGGTGCCGGGCCGGGACGTGTCGCTCAGGGTGGCGCTGAATCGCCGGATTCTGTGACGAGCTTGGCGCCCCCCGGCACCACCCGCGCTCCGCGGTCGGGCTGCCGCAGGGCCGCGATGGCCCGATCCAGGCCGTTGAGGGTCAGCGGGAACATCCGGTTGCCGACCAGTTCACGGGTCAGGCGCACCGAAGGGGCCCACTCCCAGCGATCCTCGGGTTCCGGATTCAGCCAGACCAGCCGCGGAAAATGTGCCGCCAGCCGCTGCATCCAGGTGGCGCCCGCTTCGGCGTTCCAGTGCTCGACGCTGCCGCCCGGCTGGACGATTTCGTAGGGGCTCATCGTCGCATCGCCGACGAACACCACGCGGTAGTCGGAGTTAAAGGTGCGCAGCAGCTGCGGGGTCGCCATGCGTTCGACCTGCCGCCGGCGATTGTCCTTCCAGACGTGCTCGTAGACGAAGTTGTGGAAGTAGAAGTACTCCAGGTGCTTGAACTCCGCCCGCGCCGCGCTGAACAGTTCCTCGCAGACGCGCACGTGGTCGTCCATCGAGCCGCCGATGTCCAGCAGCAGCAGCACCTTGACCGCGTTGCGTCGTTCCGGCTCGAGCTTGAGGTCGAGCCAGCCGGCGTTGCGCGCGGTTGCGTCGATGGTGCCGCCAAGGTCCAGCTGGTCTGCCGCGCCCTCGCGCGCGAAGCGGCGCAGGCGACGCAGCGCGAGCTTGATGTTGCGGGTGCCCAGCTCGACGTCCGCATCGAGGTTGCGGTACTCGCGCGATTCCCAGACCTTGGTGCCGCGGCGCTGGCGAGCGCCGGCGCTGCCAATGCGGATGCCCTCGGGATTGAAACCGCCGGAACCGAAAGGCGACGTGCCGCCCGTGCCGATCCACTTGTTGCCGCCCTCGTGGCGGCCCTTCTGTTCGGCCAGGCGCTGCCGGAGGGTCTCGAGCAGCTTCTCCCAGCTGCCCATCGACTGCAGCTGGCGTTTTTCTTCCTCGGTGAAGGTGCGCTGGGCAAGCTGCTCGAGCCATTCCGGTGGCACGTCGGCGAGCAGCGCGTGGAACGCGCGCTCCGCGCCCGCAAAGTGCTCGGCGAACGCGCGGTCGAAGCGATCGAAATGCCTTTCGTCCTTCACCAGCGCAAGTCGCGCGAGGTAGTAGAACTCCTCCGCCGAAAGGAACGCCAGCCGCGCCTGCAACCCCTCGAGCAGCGTCAGCAGCTCCGTCAGCGAGACCGGTACTCCCGCTGCGCGCAGCGCAAAGAAGAACCGGACCAGCATCAGCGCGCGCGGCGGTTCAGGAACACCAGCTGCTCGAACAGGTGGACGTCCTGCTCGTTCTTCAGCAGCGCGCCGTACAGCGGCGGAATCGATTTCTTCGGGTCGTCGCTGCGCAGCGCCTCGGGCGGCACGTCCTCGGCGAGCAGCAGCTTGATCCAGTCGAGCAGCTCGGAGGTCGACGGCTTCTTCTTCAGGCCCGGTGTCTCGCGCACCCGGAAGAATGCGTTGAGCGCCTCCGCGAGCAGCTCCTTCTTGAGGGACGGGTAGTGGACGTCGACGATCTTCGTCATCGTCTCCGCGTCGGGAAACCGGATGTAGTGGAAGAAGCAGCGCCGCAGGAAAGCGTCCGGCAGTTCCTTCTCGTTGTTGCTGGTGATGACGATCACCGGCCGGTGCCTGGCCTTGACCAGCGTGCGCGTCTCATAGACATAGAACTCCATGCGATCGAGTTCGCGCAGCAGGTCGTTCGGGAACTCGATGTCCGCCTTGTCGATCTCGTCGATCAGCAGCACTGGCCGCTGCTCGGCCTCGAACGCCTCCCAGAGCTTGCCGCGCAGGATGTAGTTGCCGATGTCCTGGACGCGAGCGTCGCCCAGTTGTGAGTCGCGCAGACGGGACACGGCGTCGTACTCGTACAGGCCCTGCTGCGCCTTGCTGGTGGACTTGATGTGCCACTCGAACATCGGCATGCCGAGAGTGCGGGCCACCTCCAGCGCAAGCTGGGTCTTGCCGGTACCCGGCTCGCCCTTGATCAGCAGCGGCCGCGACAGGGTCATGGCGGCGTTCACAGCCATCGTCAGGTCGGGGGTCGAGATATAGCGATCTGAGCCGGTGAAGCGGATCTCGGACATGCTTGATTCCTGACGGTGGCGGATCAGTTGGCGGTGATGGCGAGATTATGCACGCTGGCTCCCGGCAGGAAGCCCGAGGCGGCGCCGGTTTGCCAGGTTTCGAGACCGGCCCGGTAATAGGGCGAAAGCGGGTGACCGCTCTGCCCGCCTGGCAGCTGCAGAAAGCCCTCCGCTTCGCGACCCGGGGATACCGCAAAGCGCTGCGAAGCGCCGAATGCGCCGGCCTGCACCCGCGGCATGTCGTGGTCGCCGGGCAGCGGCATTGCCGGCATGTCGATCCAGCGCGACAGGAACGGCACGGCGCGGGACAGCGGGTGCCGGATGTGCACGATGTTGGCTCCTCCCCAGGCACAGCGTGCCAGCGCACCGCACTGCCCAAGCAGCGACCCGATGACCGTATCGACCTGCGCCAGCAGCAGGCTCTGCCAGGAGGCCTGCCCGGGCGCGAGCCAGTGCTCAGGCTGCTCTGTAACCAGGCGCCACAACGCGCCCTCGAACTGCCGCGGCGGGCCGTCCAGGGGCGCTGCGACGCCGACCGCGCCCAGCACCGCCTGCCACACGAATCGCTCCGTCTGCACTCGGAACTCGCGCACCACCCGATAGCCCACTGAGCCGATGTCGGCACGCGCGTCCCAGCGCTCGGCGAGCCGGCGCAGTTCCGCGCGCTGCGGCTGGTTCTTCAGCGCCTCTTCGTCGAGCACGCCGAGCAGCATGGTGCGCCAGCGCGCCAGGAACAGCGCCCGGTCGTCGAGCTGGATGCGGCGCATGTCATCCGGCGTGGCCGCGCCTTGCAACGCAAGCAGGTCGTCCCGGATCTGGGCGCTGCGCGCGCCGAGGTCGTAGTTGAGACCGCCGACGATCTCGTCGCCGCCGACGATCCGCTCCGCGTCCCCGTCGATCATCCGGGCATTGGCCGACCAGATCCGGCCCACTTCAGGGTCGAACAGGATCGGTGCCTCGCCGTCCGTGCGCCAGGCAACGGGCGACGCGGTCGATGGGCCGTGCTCGCCGCGCGGCAGCGGCCCGAGCAGGGTCCAGCCGATATGGCCCTCGCGATCGCCGACCAGGAAGTTGACCTGCGGACTGCCGACGCGTCGCGCGACCGCGAGCGCTTCCCCGGCGCTGCGCGCAGTCTCGAGTTCGACGCCGGCCAGGTTCGTCGCGCCGGGCTCGGTGACGAGCCAGCGGCCAAGCGCGCAGGTCGAGCCGCGTGAGGTATCGTCCAGCAGCACGCCCAATGGCGCGACGCGCACCCGCAGCACTTCTGCATCGCCGCCGCGCACCTCGATCCGCTCGTCAAGGATCTCGAACTCGCGCGCACCCGCATTGGTGGTGTAACGGTTCGCTGCCAGGTCGCAACTGACCTCGACGACGTCGGCCCAGTCCCCGGATGGATTGGTGAAGCCCCAGGCGATGTGGCCATTGGAACCCATCACGAGCAGCGGCACGCCCGCCAGGGTCACGCCGTTCAGGTCCAGCGCCGGATCGCCCGCCACGGTCATCCGGGCGCGGTACCACACCGGCGGTACGCCCAGGCCCAGGTGCATGTCGTTCGCGACCAGCGCGCCGCCGCCAGCAACCCGCGCGCCGCCGACCACCCAGGCATTGCTTCCGGGCAAGGCGTCCACATTGGCCGGCGCCTCAGGCTCGTTGGTGGCGGCGGCGTCAACGCGCGGCCTGGAACGACGCAGGTCGATGACCTCGGGGCCGGGCACGGCCACCGACTCGAAGCGCTCACGCCCGCCCAGGGCGGCCAGCCGTTCGGCCTCGGTGGCGAAATTCGGCGCGTCCCAGTCCGTGCCGCGCGCGAACAGGAACCGCAGCACCTGTTCGGCCGGCGCAACCCGGCCCGTCTCATCCGCGCCGGTGCCGGCGCCCGCATCGGGCAACACCGCGCGCAGGCGGTCCGCCACCCGCATCCGGAAGCGTTCGCGACCGATATCGGCGTACTGCAGCTGCCACCACATGGAGTGGATCACCAGGATCGAGTCCTCGGTGCGCCAGGCGGCGGGTTTGCTGCGCAGCAGCCAGTACTCCCACGGCCGCGCACCCAGGGATGCCGCGCCGGCGTTGACGCCCGCGGTATAGGCATCGAGCAGTGCGTGCTGGTCCGGCGGCAGCGCCGCCACGGCCTGCGCCGCGACGCTGCGCAGCCGGAAGCGGCGTGCCTTGCGATCCTGCGGCAAGGCCGCGCGACCAAACAATTCGGCGAGCTCGCCTGCGGCCAGGCGCCGCGCCAGGTCCATCTGGAACAGCCGGTCCTGCGCATGGGCGAAACCCAGTCCGAACGCCGCATCGGCGCGCGACGCGGCGAGCACGGTCAGCACACCCAGCGCGTCACGCTGCAGGGTCACGTTCGATCCGTTGCCGCCGGCGATCGAGCCGTCGAGCTGCGGCAGCGAGGCGCGCAGCGTGAAGGCCAGGCCGACGATGGCGCTCACGAGCAGCGCAGCCAGCAGCAGCACACCATTTCGCAGCCAGCGCCACCCACCGCGGGGCGTCGCCGCCGTCGGCGTCATCAGCGGTGCACGTCCAGGATCTGCAGCGAGTTCGTCCCGCCCGTGACACCGGTGAGCTCGCCCTTGGTCACGATGATGCGGTCACCCTCGTCCACCAGCCCCAGGTTGAGCAGCATGTGGAAGATGGCGCCATAGAGACTGTTCGCATCGTTGCTGGGCACGTCGAATGCCACCGGGTAGACGCCACGGTAGAGCGTCACCCGGCGCCGCGTGGTTTCGTGCCGCGTGAACGCATAGATCGGGATGTCCTGGCGGATGCGCGACATCCACAGCGGCGTCGAGCCCGACTCGGTCAACGCGACGATCGCCCGCAGCTTGCCGTGCGTTGCGATGTACATCACCGCCATCGCGATCGCTTCGTCGGTGTGCAGGAAATTGCCGTCCACCCGATGCCGCTGCCGCTGGTGCGAGAGCTGGTAGCGCTCCGCCCCCTCGATGACGTCCGCCATCGCCAGCACCGCCTTGACCGGATACTTGCCGCTGGCCGATTCCGCCGAGAGCATCACCGCATCGGTGCCGTCCATCACGGCGTTGGCGACGTCGCTGACCTCGGCGCGCGTTGGCACCGGGCTGAGGATCATGGACTCCATCATCTGCGTGGCCGTGATCGTGACGCGATGCCGGTTGCGGGTCTGATGCAGGATCGTCTTCTGCAATCCGGTGACCGCGGCGTAACCCATCTCCACGCCCAGGTCGCCGCGCGCCACCATGACGCCGTCCGATGCGTCGATGATGCCCGCGAGATTGTCCACGGCCTCGTGGCGCTCGATCTTGGCGATGATGCGCGCCTGCCCGCCGGCCTTATGGATCAGGTCACGCGCCTGGCGCACGTCATCGCCGGTGCGCACGAACGACAGCGCCATGAAGTCGAGACCGACGCTGGCGGCAAAGCGGATGTCGTCGCGGTCCTTGTCGGTGAGCGCCGGCGCCGAAATGCCGCCGCCCTTGCGGTTCACCCCTTTGCGGTTGGACAGCTCGCCACCGACGGCCACTTCGGTCTCGATGCGCGTTCCTGACACGCGGCGCACGGTCAGCACGATCAGCCCGTCGTTGAGCAACAGGGTGTCGCCGGCAACGACATCCTTGGGCAGGTCCTTGTAGGCGACGCCGACCGCATCGATGGTGCCCAGCTTCGGGTCCAGCGCGGAATCGAGCGTGAACCGCTGGCCCTCGACCAGATCCACCTTGCCATCGACAAAGCTCTCGATGCGGATCTTAGGGCCCGCCAGGTCGCCGAGCACGCCGACGAATCGCCCGGTGCGCGCGGACGCGTCGCGCAGCATTTCCAGGCGGCGCAGATGGTCTTCGCGGGTACCGTGGGAGAAGTTCAGGCGCGCGACATCGAGTCCCGCCTGGCACATCTCGGTGAGGGTCTGCGGATCGTCGGTGGACGGCCCGAGCGTGGCAACGATCTTGGTTCGGCGCAGCATCCGCCGACTCTACACAAGTCGGACGGTCGGGGTCACCGACCCGCTGCCGCGGCCGTCGAGCCCCGGGTCCAGGCCGCGGCCAGCAACTTGAGCGGATCGCTGAACACGTCCGGATGCAGCCGTGCAGTCCATTCCTGGTAGCGCGCCGGCAGCTCGGCGAGGGACGTGACCACACGGCCGGAGCAACTCCCGGTCACATGGCTGGGCGGACCTTCGAACCCTTCCATGCCCTGCCACGACCGCCAGCCGATGACCGGGTTGAAGTGCACTTCGGTCGGCACGTGCAGGCGTGCCGGATCGGCGAGGTCGCGCGCGCTGGCGCGATACGTCAGCACCTCGTTGAACGAGAAATTCATCGGTGGCGGCACCTGGACCGCCGACTCCTCGATGATCCAGACATCGTCGCCAACGACGCGCGCCGGCCGGAAGCGATGGAAGCCGGCGACAGCGGGCGGCCGCAGCACCTCGCGCGCCGGAGTGATGGTCAGCAGCGAAGGCCCGAGCCGCGTTTGCGGCGGCTTGCCCGTCCTGCCCGAATAGGGGTTGCGGAACTCGGTCAGCAGCTCGCCAGTATCGAGATCGGTGACGTAGACCAGCTCGAAGTTGGCGAAGTCATAGCCGCCGTCAGCCCGCCTGCGGTACTGGCGGAACAGGCCCGCCGAGAGGCCGTAGAGCGGCAGGATGCGGCTCTGCATGACGCCGTAGTAGACGCCCTCGAGAAAACTGATGACGAGCCGGTCGTCGAGTGCGCCGCGCATCCGGATCAGCGCGGTCAGTTGCTGGCCCGCATCCGCCCAGTTCACGGCTACGGGTGCGGCGGACCCGGGCGCGGCTGGAGCAGCACGAGCGGCGGGAATTCCGGCCGCCGCGAGGCCGGCCAGCGCGGTGCGGCGCGTCAGGCGGGTGTCGTTCACGCGGCTCCCGATCGCGCCGCCGCAACGGCGGGCTGCGGCAGAGCCGGGGTGCCGCGCTTCGCATCCAGCGGGGCAAGCTGCCGCGCGGCAGAGGCTCGAATGTATCCGGGCACCTCGGAGATCGGCAACGGTGCGCTGAGCAGGTAGCCCTGCGCCTCGTCGCACTGCATCTCCTGCAGCACCATCATCTGCTCGGCTGTTTCCACGCACTCCGCGACAACGCGGATGCCGAGCTGGTGGGCCATGCCGATGATCGCGGACACCAGGGCGGCACCCTTCGGCTCGGCTGCGATGTCGCTGATGAAGCTGCCGTCGATCTTCAGGCTGTCGATCGGCAGCTGTCGCAGGTAGCTCAGCGACGAGTATCCGGTGCCGAAATCGTCGAGCGATACGTGCACACCCAGGTTGCGCAGCTTGCGCAATACGCGTGCAGCCGCCTCGATGTCGTCCATGAACACGCTCTCCGTGATCTCGACTTCAAACAGTTTCGATTCGAGCTCGACGCTCTCGAGCAGCGCCTGCACCTGGTCCACGAAGCGCTCGGAGCGCAGCTGCACCGAGGACAGGTTGACGGCGACGCGTACCGGCTCGACGTTGATCTTCTGCCACAGCCTGGCCTGTCGTGCAGCCATCTGGATCACCCACTCGCCGATGGGAATGATCATGCCACATCGCTCGGCCACCGGAATGAAGTCCGCCGGACTGACGAATCCCCGGGTCGGATGCTGCCAACGCAGCAGCGCTTCGAAGCCCAGCAGATGACCGTTGTTGAGGCTCACCTTTGGCTGGTAGTAGAGCATGAACTCGCCGCGCTCGATTGCCAGCCGCAGATCGCTCTCCATCTGAAGTTGCGCCTCGGCACGTTCGGTGAACTCACGCGCGTAGAAGGCGTAGCGATCCTTGCCGGCGCGCTGGCGCGCCAGCCGACGCGCTTCGCCCGCGTGGCTCAGCAACGCATCGGCGTCGACACCGTCGCCCGGATAGATGCTCGCGCCAATGCTGCATCCCGCCGTCAGCTCGCGGCCGTCGATGTTGATCGGGCGCGAGGCGCTGTTGATGATCCGCTGGACGATCCACGTCACGGACTCCACCCGATCCAGGTCGCTCAGCAGGATGCCGAAGTCAGCCCCGGGGAGGCGCGATATCAAGGTGCCGTGCCCATCGACGCCGATCAGGGCGACGGTGTCGGACTCACGAAAGAGGCGCACGAGTCTTTGCGAGACTTCCGCCATGATCCGCTCGCTGACCTGCGGGCCCAGGGTGTCCCTGGCGCGGGAGAATATCTCGATCTCCACGAACAGGACCGCCATTACGCCCTTGGCGCGGGCGGCGCGCGCAACGGCCTGCGCGACACGGTCGCGGAACAACGCCTCAGTGGGCAGACCCGTCGCTCGATCCACGACGCCAGCGTCGCGCTTGTGGGCAAGCTGCTGCTCTCGCAGCCGGTCCTCGAGTTCCTTGACCTGTTCCAGGAGCTTCTGCACTTCCAGGTTGGCTCCGTCGAGCGCACGAACGCGACTGGTTGCATTGGTCGATGGCCGTTTGCGCGCCCCGGTTTGCCGCGTCGCATCAGTACTGGCTGCGTCCTCCAGTTCCAGGGTCCGATCCCACAGGACCACACGGTTGCGTCCGGTCTGCTTGGCGGAGTAGAGCGCCAGGTCAGCGCGCTCGATCAGCGCCGCCGGGTCGGCAACGTCGGGCTCGAGCGCAGCCACTCCGGCGCTGAAGGTCACCTGCATGCTGGCGGTAAAGTGCGCCGTGACGGCCGCAGTCAGCGACTTCCGGATACGGTCAACGACCGCATGCGCCTGCTGCGCATCGATGCCGACGAACACGACACAGAGCTCTTCGCCGCCGTACCGCGCCACCAGGTCGCAGTCACGGACCCCGTGCCGCAACGTCTCGGCCACCAGCGCAATCACCTTGTCGCCGGTCGAATGGCCGTAGCGGTCGTTGATCGACTTGAAGTGATCGATGTCCACCATCGCACATGACAGGCGCGCGCCGCTGTCGCGCGCCTTGCCCAGCTCGTCTTCGAAGCTCGCGAACAGCGCGCGGCGATTCAGGCAGCCGGTCAGTGAGTCGCGCGTGGCCAGGAATCGCAGCTCTGCATTGTGCTGCTCGATGCGCTCCTGGGAGTCGTTCAGACGGACGAGGGTTCGCTGCAACTCATCATTGCGCTGTTCGAACAGGGTGACGTCCGAGAACGACGTCAGCGTGCCGCTGATGGCGCCGCCGGCGCCTACGACTGGCGTGGCATTGACCACGACCCGGCGCATCTCTCCGGCCGCGCTGCGCAGCAGCAGTGTGGCGCCGCGCGCCGCAGCACGCGTGCTCACCGCCGTGCGCCAGGGCGCCTCTACCTGCGCCGCGCCGGTATCGGGCGAGCGCCAGTTCATGTCGGATGCGCTGCGGCCCAGCAGCGCTTCGGCCGGCACTCCGACCATTTCGGAAAATGCCGTGTTCGCAAGGACGATCTGCTCCTTGTCGTCCATGATGATCACGCCTTCTGCGAGGGCGTCCATCGCGGCCAGCACTCGCTCCGGAATCACGGCCGAGGGGTCCAGCGCCTTCAACGAGCGGCGCAGCACCACGAAGTAGCCCAGGCTGCCAGTCAGTCCTATGAAGATCAGCAGCGCCAGCAGGCGATTCTGCGACGGCACCAGGCTGGTCGGCGACGGTAGCGGCACGAACGCCACTTCCAGCGCCCCCCATCGCTCCTTGCCTTCGAAAATCGGCGCGCGCAGGTTCTCGGGTGTCGAGCGTTCACCCTGCAGCGACTTCCAGAAGCGGCCGTGATCCCCGGCAGCGACCACAACCCCGCCCGAAGCATCGCGCAATGCAGCTGAGCGGATCTCCGGGTCGCGATGCACCACCGCTTCCAGCAGTCGCTGCACCGATTCCGTGTCCAGCCGGTCCATCCCCACCGCGATCTGTACTGCGAGCGCCTCCACGCCGCGCTCGCGGTTGGCGAGAATCGCCTTGCGTTCGTCCGGGACGATGCCGAGCAGGTGCGCTGCGATCAGCAGCGAGGCGGTCAGTCCCACCAGACCGAGAGTGATTCGCAGCACGGGCCCGAAGGTCTTCATGAACGGGACTCCGGGACGACTCTTGTCGCCACTGAACCTGGACGGAACACGGCGCTGACGGCGCGCTCCGTGGCCTCATCGAGGGGTTTGTGCGTGGTCAGGCCGGACGCGGCCTGCAGGCGCCGCACACTGAGTACCGGGATGGGGTCGAAGGCGGCCCATGAAGGGAGCGTGGCGAGCAGGCTGGCGGCGAGCGCGCCACCGCGCAGCACCCACATCACCAGGCCGGCGCTGAACGCCACACCGGTGCCCGAGGCGACCTGCACGATGAACCGCTGCTGCGGGTCGTTGAGCTGCGATGCGGCGTCGGTCTCGCGCCGGAACTCATCGAGTGCATTCCAGAGATTGCTGAAGAGGGCAAGGCGCTGGCCTTCGGTGGCGCCATTCGCGTTCAGGAACGCCTGCAGGGTCGGCAGATTGTCCAGCACCGACTTGGCAGGCACGCCCAGGGCCTGGTCCCGATGGCGCTGTGGATCGCCTTTGGCGGCATCCGCGGCCGCGGCGGAGACGCTTGCCTGCGACGCGTCCTCGGCGCCGGCCGCCCGGTTGCTGTCGTCCGGCGACCCCAGCACAGACTCATCGATCGCGGCAGCGGCGGCGGCGGCGGTCGCGCTCTCCCCCTGCAGCTCGGCGGCCGCCGTGCTGTTGTCGGGGGTTGGCGTGACGGTCGTTGCGGGCGGCGTTGCCGCGCTGGCGCTGCCCTGCCCGACCACGGGAGGCGTGCTTTCCGGTGCCGGTGCATCGGTGACGACCATGACGGTCACGGTCGCCGTCGCCGTCAGTCCGCCCGCGTCCGCCACGACGTAGCTGAATGTGTCGCGACCGGTGAAGCCGGGTTGCGCGCTGTACAGGTAGCTGCCATCGGGGTTGCGCTGCAGAACACCGGATTGGGGTTGGGTGACGGACACGATGGCGAGCGTGTCGCCATCGAGGTCGATGTCGTTCGCCGTCACCGCCATCTGGGTGACCAGCAGCGGCGCCCAGGTGTTAACCGTGAAGGTGTCTGCACTCGCCACCGGCGACTCGTTGACGTTCGTGACCCGCACGGCGAGCGCCTGGCTGGCGGCGAGCAGCCCGTCGCTGACCTGGACCGTCACGTCGTAGACCGCGTCC
>JANPDV010000231.1:0-14953 GCA_031431655.1 Gammaproteobacteria bacterium
AGTCGCAGCAGCACGTCGGCCTCGCGTTGCGCGCCAGGCGCGCGCTGCAGATCGCGTTCCGACAGCAACGCGGCGAGCTCGCTGCCGAGCCGCGTCGCCCCGGCCGCACGGGCCCGGCGCAGCATCGCGCCGAGTCGCGGATGCAGCGGCAGCGCCGCGAGCTGACGCCCGGCGGCCGTCAGCCTGTCGGCGTCGTCCAGCGCGCCGAGCCGGCGCAGCAGTTCCCGTGCGCTGTCGAGCATCGCCGGCGGCGGCGCATCGAGCCAGGCCAGCTCGTCCGCACGCTGCACGCCCCAGCGGGCCAGATCCAGCGCCAGCGGCGCGAGGTCCGCTTCGACGATCTCGGCGGGAGTAAACGCCGCCAGGCTGCGCTGTGCGCCCTCGCTCCAGGCGCGGTAGCACACGCCGGGCTGGGTGCGTCCCGCGCGTCCCTGGCGCTGCTCGGCCGACGCGCGCGAGATGCGTCGCGTCTCCAGCCGGCTCATGCCGGTGCCGGGGTCGAACACTGCCCGGCGTACCAGCCCGCTGTCGACGACCACGGTGATGCCGGGAATCGTGACGCTGGTTTCCGCGACGTTGGTCGCGAGCACGACACGCCGCACCCCCGGATCCGCACCCCGCAGCACCGCATCCTGCTCGGCCGCGGGCAGTTCGCCGTGCAGCACGACGACTTTGCACGGAGCCTCCGCCAGCATGGCGCCGAGCCGGCGGATCTCGCTCCATCCGGGCAGGAACACCAGCACATCTCCATCCTGTTCATGCAGCGCGCGCCGCACCAGGCGCGCCACGCGCAGCTCCGGCGATTCCGCGTCCCCCGGCAGCGCCGGTGACCCCTCCGCGCCGTAAATCGTCTCGACTGCAAAGGCGCGGCCGTCCGACTCGATCCGCACTGCGTCGCCGAGCAGGCGCGTCACCGCAGCGCCTTCGATCGTGGCCGACATGACGAGCACGCGCAGATCCGTACCGAGCTGGCGCCGTGCATCGAGCGTCAGCGCGAGTCCGAGGTCCGCCTGCAGGCTGCGCTCGTGGAATTCATCGAACAGCACTGCGGCGACGCCCTCCAGCGCCGGGTCGTCGTGCAGCATGCGGGTGAGCACACCTTCGGTGACCACCTCGATGCGCGTCCGGGCGCTGATTCTGGAATCGAGCCGCACGCGGTACCCGACCGTCGCCCCGACGTGTTCACGCAGCGTATCGGCCATGCGCTGCGCGACGGCGCGCGCGGCCACGCGCCGCGGCTCCAGCAGCAGCAGCTTGCGGCCGCGGACCCAGCTCTCGCCCAGCAGTGCCAGCGGCACGAGCGTGCTCTTGCCGGCGCCCGGCGGCGCGCGCAACACCGCCGAGGCGTGGCTGTGCAGCGCCGCGCGCAGTTGCGGCAGCACGTCCTCGACGGGCAAAGCGGAAGTCGGCAAGTCGGCACTCCAGGACGGACCCGCCGGGGTCTTCGAAGACCCCGGGCGGTGTTGGCGGCGTCCGGGTTGCGGGACCGCGCGGAATTGTATGCAATCCCCGCATGCGTATCTTGCGGCGACTGTTGTGGGGCATCGGCATCCTGTTGCTGACCGTCTGGGGCGGGCTTGCCGCCTGGGCCTACTGGCCAGGCCCGGACGAGCAGCCGGTTGCGGCCCTTGCCACCGCGCAGGACCGGTTCGTCGACGTGAACGGCCTGAAGCTGCGCTACCGCGAGTACGGCCAGGCGGCCCCGGGGCGGCCCGATCTGCTGTTGATCCATGGCTTCGCCAATTCGCTGCAGAGCTGGCGCGAGCTCGCCCCGCTGCTGCTGGACGATGCGCACGCCATCGCGATCGACATGCCGGGCTACGGCCTGTCCGCCAAACCGGCCGAGTTCGATTACCACAACGGCCCGCAGGCGCAGACGATGATCGCCGCGGCACGTGCGCTCGGCCTGCAGCATGTGGTCTATGTCGGGCACTCGCTCGGCGGCGCCATCGCGCTGCAGGCCGCGGTCAAGGATCCGGACGCGCGCGGACTCGTGCTGATGAACCCCGGCATCATCACCACCGGCGTGCCGAAAATCGTGCAGCTGACGGTGCCGCCGCTGCCGCGCATGTCGGCCAGGATCTTCGGTGACCGCGCGTTCCGCGAACGCTTCCTCAAGACCTCCTACATGAAGCCGGAGATGGTCACGGCCGCCGTGATCGACGACGTCATGCTCGGCGCGCGCAGCGAGGGCTACCGCACGGGCATGACCTCCCTGATGAAGCAGTACGCCGAGGGCGAGGAGATTGCGCTCGCCCCGCAGGTACACGTCCCCACCCTGATCGCCTGGGGCGACCGCGACCGGAACAAGGCGCTTGCCGAGGCCAACCAGCTGCAGGCGCTGCTGCCGGGATCGAAGCTGGTGCGATTCCCGGACGCCGGTCACTACGTGCACGAGGAAGCCGCTGCCGGCGTCGCGCAGGCGCTGCGCGGCTGGCTCGCGCAACTGCCACGTGTCGGCTGAACGGACCATTCGGGGGCCATTGCCGGGACCTGCTAACATCACCCGATAACGAAGGGGATCCGCCATGCGCCTCGACAAGATGCGTCGCAGCGAGAACGTCGAAGACACCCGCGGCCAGTCGCCGGGACCGGGGCGCGGCCGTGGCGTGGGCCTTGGCGTGGGCGGCACGCTGATCGCGCTCGCGATCGCCTATTTCCTCGGCGTCGATCCTCGTACCGTGATGGGCGTAATAGAAGGCGCGCAGCAGATGGCCCCGGCGCCGGCGCCGCAGTCGCCGGTCGCCCCGGGCACTCCCGCCGACACCGGCGGCGATTTCGTGGCCGCGGTGCTGGGGGATACCGAAGACACCTGGCGCGAACTGTTTCGCGCCGGCGGTGCGGAATATCAGCCGCCGAAACTCGTGTTGTTTTCCAACGCCGTGCAATCCGCTTGCGGCATGGCCAGCGCCGGCGCCGGGCCGTTCTACTGTCCGGGCGATCAGAAGGTCTACATCGACCTCGCCTTCTATCGGCAGCTCGAAACCGAGTTCCGCGCGCCGGGCGACTTCGCCAAGGCCTACGTGCTGGCGCACGAAGTGGGCCACCACGTGCAGACGGTCACCGGGGTCTCGGAACAGGTGCGCGCCGCGCAGGCGCGCGCCGGCGAAGCCGAACGCAACCTGCTGCAGGTGATGATGGAACTGCAGGCCGACTGCTACGCCGGCATCTGGGCGCACCACTCCAACCGCAGCCGCGGCATCGTCGAATCCGGCGACATCGAAGAAGCGCTCGGCGCGGCCTCCTCGGTCGGCGACGACACCGTCCAGAAGCGCATGCAGGGCTACGTTCAGCCTGAGTCGTTCACGCATGGCAGCGCGCAGCAGCGCGTCAGCTGGTTCCGCCGCGGTTACGAGAGCGGCGCGTTGAAATCCTGCGATACCTTCAACGCGCGCGGCGGCTGACTGACTGCCGCAGCGCGACCGCGCTGCAAGATGTCAAATCCGGACCGGGATCCGGTCGGCAGCTGACGCCAAAACTTTAGCGCGCGCTGCGCAAACTGCGGAGCCAGTCACTAACTGCGCGGCGCGGCGGCTGACAATTGCCTCCTCAGGCGACGGCCCGTTGCCGCGCCCGCCGGCTCGCTTGTCCGGCGAACTTCAGTGGAGGCTCCATGCGAAACCTGGGTTATGCCGCAGTTGCGGCCTTGAGTCTGGCGGCGCCGATCGCCGATGCAGCCACGGCGACGACGACGTTTCCGGTAACGGCAACCGTGCTCGCCTCGTGCAGCGTCAGCGCGGGCGCGCTCGCCTTTGGCAACTACACGCCGGGCTCCGGCAACGTCACCGGCAGCTCTGCGCTGCAGGTGCGATGCACGCGGGGCACGCCGTACACGGTCGCACTCAGCGCCGGCACCACCACCGGTGGCACCCTGGCCCAGCGCCTGATGGCGCAGACCACCAACAGCCTGCAGTACAACCTGTTCACGACCGCCGCCTACACCACGATCTGGGGCGATGGCACTGGCGGCACCGCTACGCAGGCGGGTACGGGCCTTGGCGTCGCGACGCCGACCGCGTTCACGGTCTTCGGTCGGCTGCCGGACTCGGCAACCAACCAGGCCACGGTCACCGGCGCGTTCAGCGACACGATCACGGTCACGGTTACCTACTGAGCCGGATCGTGCGCGGGGCACCCACCCGCCGCGCCACGCACCGGCGCGGCGCGCTGGCCGGCATGCTGTTGCTGCTGGCAGCGACCGGCCTGGCCAGCGCCGGTTCGCTGAGCGTCGCCCCGATCCGCGTGGGACTCAGTGCGGCGCGTCCGACGCAGGCACTGACGGTGCGCAACGCGGGCGACGAGCCAGTGGTCGTGCAGGCGACCGGCGTGCGCTGGTCGCAGGCCGACGGCGTCGATCGCTTCGATGACACCCGCGACGTCCTCGTGACTCCGGCGGTGTTCACGATTCCGGCGAACGACTCGCAGGTCGTGCGCGTCGGCATGCGCGCGGGCTTCGACGCCAGCCTGGAAAAATCGTACCGCCTGTTCCTGCAGGAAGTACCCGCCGCGATCAACACCACCGGCGCGGTGCGCGTCGCACTGCGCCTGAGCCTGCCCGTGTTCGCGGCACCGCTCGGAGCCGCGCCCGCGGCCCGCGTCAACTGGAGCGCGCGCCGAGGCGACGATGGCCAGCTCGCGATCATCGCGTCCAACACCGGCACGGCGCATCTGCAGATCGTCGATCTCGCGCTCGACCTGGGTACACGCGGGCTGCAATCGCCGGCCAACGGCAATCGCTACGTACTGCCGGGCGCGGCGGTGCAATGGACGCTGGCCTTGCCAGAGCGCAGCGCGAACCCGGTCGATCTACAGGTACGCGGGCGCAGCACACTCGGCGAGTTTGCCGCGCCGGTCGCCTGGTCCGGCTACTGAGCCGGGCGGGATCGTCGCCATGTCGCGCCGCGCACGCCGAGCCACGTCCTCAGGAACGACATATTCCCGGCAGAGCAGCGGCCTGCGGCACGCACGGGCGGTCTGGCTCGCGCTTCTCGGTCTGCTTGCCGGCGCTGCTGGCGCGGGGGCCGCGACCCTCGACGCAGCCACACGTGAGGCCGCACTCGAATTCACCATGTTCGATCCGCTGGCCCAGGAGGGTTCCGGCGGCGTGGTGCTGTTCGCGCTGCAGGCGGACGGCAAGCTGTGGCTGCGCGAGTCCGACTTCGCCGCATTGCAGTTGCGACGGCCGGACGTCGAACCGCGTCTCGTCGAGGGTGAGCGCTACTTCGCGCTGGATGCCCTGGCGGGACTGCGCTGGGAGCTGGACGAGGCCTCGCAACGCGTCGTCGTCCATGCACCCGCGACCGCCTTCGTCGGCACCCGCTCGGCTGTGCACACCGATGCGCCGCCGCCCGCGGACCGCGCGGCCATCGGCGCGTCCCTGAACTATCAGATTTTCGGGCAGCGCAGCGATGAGCGCACGGCCAGCGGCCTCGCCGAGCTCGGCCTGTTCTCGGGATGGGGCGTGCTGACTTCCACGACGATCGCACGGCACGACGCCACGACGAATCGTGCGATTCGGCTGGACACCACGTTTACGCGTGACTTTCCCGACCGGCTCACGACCCTGAGCCTGGGCGACGCCATCAGCGACGGCGGCAGTTACGGCGACAGCGTCCGCTTCGGCGGCCTGCGCCTCGCGCGCAATTTCGAGCTGCGACCCGATCTCGTGACCACCCCGCTGCTGACCGCGAGTGGTACGGCAACGGTTCCCTCCACCGTCGACGTGTTCATCAACGGCGAGCTGCGGGCCCGCGAACGCGTCGCGCCGGGGCCCTTCATCCTCGAACGCGTGCCGGCGATTTCGGGCAGCGGCGATCTGCGGGTCGTCGTGCGCGATGCGCTGGGCCGCGAGACCATCACGCGACAGCCGTTCTACTCCAGCGCGAACCTGCTGGCCCGGGGGCTGACGCAGTACGCCGTCAACGCCGGCCAGCTGCGCGAGGACTACGCCTCGTCCAGCAGTCGATATGGCGCGGCACTGGCCCAGGGCACCTGGCGTCGCGGCATCACCGATGCATTCACGCTCGAGGCGCACGGCGAGTACCTGCAGCCGGGCGTGCGCGCCGTGGGTGCCACTCTGACGGCAGGGCTGGGCCGCATCGGCACCGTGAGCGGGTCGACCGCGCGCGGCGGCGACGCCGCAGGCAGTGGCTGGTTGCGCAGCATTTCCTTCGAGAGGCGCGGGCCGCGCATCAGCATGTTCGCCAGCGATGAACGCCGCGACGCCGACTACCGCCAGGTCGGCGATGCTCCATTTGCGGCGCAGAGGCTGCGCGCGCGCCGGCTGGCGCAACTCGGGCTGGTGCTCGGTCGCGCGGGCTCGCTGTCGCTGGCGTGGGCGCAGCAGCAGTACGCCGCGCAAGCGAGGGTCGACGTCGTCAGCGTCACGCACAGCCTGACTGTGGGCGAACTCGGCGCCCTGACGAGCACGTTCAGCCACACGCGGAGCGAGCGCAACTCCAGTGCCGCGTTCATCACATTCACGCGATCGCTGGATGCGCGCCGCACACTCAGCGTCAGCGCTGCGGCGGACGGCGGCGCGGACGATCCGGCTGGTAACGGCAACGCTGATGCGCTGCGCAGTGCGCAGGCCGTGGCCTCGCTGATGAGCACGGGGCCGCCCGGCCCCGGAGTCGACTACCGCCTCAGCGCGGCAACCGACGGCGACTACGACGGCCGGCTGCGGCGGCGTTCCGACGCGTTCGAAGTCGAGCTGCAGGCCAGTCGTTCCGGTGACAACGCGCTGCAGAGCGTGCAGCTCAGTGGCGCAGCCACGCTGCTCGGCGGCACGCTGCACGCGTCGCGCAGCGTGACCGGCAGCTTTGCGCTGGTCGACGTCGGCGGCGTCGCCGATCTGCCGATCTACCTGGAGAACCAGCTGGTCGCGCGCACCGACGCGAGCGGCCGCGCGCTGCTGCCGGACCTGCGGCCGTACGAGGCGAACCGCATCGGTATCGATCCGACCGACGTGCCACTCGACGTCAGCATCGACGCCACGGAGCTGATCGTCGCGCCGCCATGGCGCAGCGGCGTCGTCGCGAAGCTCGCCGTGCTGCGCGTGCGCGGCGGCACTTTCCGGCTGCGACAGGAAACCGGCGCGCCGGTACCGGTGGGCGCCATCGTGACCTTCAACGGCCAGCAGTTTGCGGTGGCGCTGGACGGCCTCGTGTACGTGACCAATTTCGACCATGGCCTCGCGGCGACCGCCGACTGGGACGGCGGACGCTGTCGATTCCGCATCGAACCGCCGCCCGCACACGATCCGCAACCCGACATGGGCGTGCTGGTCTGCAGGAACCTGGGCGCGCCCGACCTGCGGGTGCAGAATCGCGACGCCGCGAACAGCGAGCGTTCCCGATGACCGGCCTGGCAAGCGCCCCCGTCCGTCACCGCAGCTGCATTGCCGTGGTCCTGCTGGTGGTCGGCGCCTGCGTCACGGCACGCGCGCAGGCCGCGGTGGGTTGTACCGTCACGGCGATTCCCGTCGCGTTCGGCACCTACGATCCGTTGAGCAGCACGCCGCGCACCGCGGCCGGCCGCGTCACCCTGCGCTGTACCGCCACCGGCATTGCGGAGCGCGTCGCCGCGTCGATCGCCCTGAGCCCGGGCCTTGGCGGATCGTTCGTCACGCGCACGCTGCTGTCCGGCCCCAACGCGCTCGGCTACAACCTGTTCACGAGCACGGCGTACACGCTGGTCTGGGGCGATGGCAGCGCAGGCACACGGGTCGTCAGTGCCGCCTTGAACGTGCCAGCGGGCGCCACGCGCACCGCGAATCGAACCGTCTACGGACGGATTCCGGCGCTGCAGAACCCGGCCGCGGGCAGCTTCGCAGACACGATAGTCGTGACCGTCAGCTACTGAGTGCCGCTGGTCGCGGTGCCGACGTACGTCGTCGCGCAGACTGTTTTTCGGGCGCCCGGGACTACCGCGACGCGGCCGCGCCCTTGCCGCCCTGCCAGGCCGCCCAGGCGACCAGCACCCAGGCCCCCATGAACGACAGGCCGCCAAGCGGTGCGACCATGCCCAGCGCACGCGGTCCGCCGAAAGTCAGCGCATAGATGCTGCCCGAGAACAGCAGCATGCCGACGAGCAACAGGCGGCAGGCCCAGCGCAACGCAGCGCCGCCCCATGCAGAGTCGCGCCGCAGGAGCCCCAGCGCCAGCAGCCCGAGCGAATGGAAGAACTGGTAGCTGACGCCGGTCTCGAAGCTGTCGAACCGCGCCGGTGGCAGCACGGGCTTGAGCGCGTGCGTTCCGAACGCGCCCAGCACCGTGGCTACCGCGATCAGCAGCGCGGCGATCATGATCGTGCGCCGTGAGTCGTTCATGGTGAGTGTCATCCCCCGTACGGGCGTCGCGATCATAGGCGACAACGCGCAGCGCCACCAGCCGCGCCGATTTCCAAGGACACCAAAGCAAGCGCCATCGGGCCTAGCCCATGGCCTCCGTCGAAAGCGGGATGCGCAGATGGCGGCGACCGTTCGCGTCGGCAGCAGGCAGGTTGCCGCCGCGAATGTTGACCTGCAGCGCGGGCCAGAGCAGCGCTGGCACCGCGAGCTGCGCATCGCGCGCGCGGCGCAGCGCAAGAAAATCGTCCCGCATGCGGCCGGCGCCCACATGGGTGTTTGCCGTGCGCTGGACGAGCGGCGTGGTGACGCAGCTCGCCTCACGCCCTGCCGGCGGATAGTCGTGGCAGACGAACAGTCGCGTTGCGTCGGGCAGCGTCAGCAGCCGCTGGATGCTGCTCCACAGAGTCTCGGCGCAGCCGCCCGGAAAGTCGCAGCGGGCGGTGCCGTTGTCGGGCATGAACATCGTGTCGCCGATGAAAGCCGCGTCTCCGCTGAGGTACGTGACGCTGTCGGGCGTATGGCCCGGAGTGGCAAACACATCGACCGACACCGTGCCGATCTGGAAGCGATCGCCGTCGCCGAACAGTCGGTCGAACTGCTGTCCATCGGGCTGGAATTCATCACCAAGACCGAAGAGCGGCCTGAACGTCCGCTGCACCTCCAGGATGTCGCGACCGATGCAGACGAGCGGATCGCCGCGCCACTGCGCCTTCAGCCAGGCCGCCGCAGACAGGTGATCGGCGTGTGCATGGGTCTCGAGGATCCAGTCCACCCGCAGGCCACGCTCGGCCACGAACTGCAACAACTGGCGCGCCGAGCGCGTCCCGATGGCGCACGCCCGGGCGTCGTAGTTGAGCACCGGATCGACTATCGCGGCCGCTGGCGACTCCGGGTCCGCTACCACGTAGCTGAACGAGCCCGTCTCGGGATCGAAGAACGGATGCACAATGGGCACTGAGTCCGTCATGGGGGGAGTCTGGCATGAAGCGAGCAGGTATTGCAGCAGGGGCGCTTGCCAGCCTTCTTGGTGCGGCGGCGGCGGTGCCGGCAACGGCAGCTGAAGGCAGTGCGCCATCCGCGATGGCACTGGAAGCGGCGCGCGAGGATGCCGCCCTGGCCAGGGCCCGCAAGCTGCTGGCTTCCACGATCCTGGTCGACGGGCACAACGACCTGCCGATCACAATGCGTGGCTACCGCAAGGCTCCGAGTGACGTCGTGGCGTACGACCTGCGCCAGCGCACCGAGGGGCAGACCGATATCCCGCGGTTGCGCCGGGGCCAGGTTGGCGCCCAGTTCTGGTCGGTCTACATCTCGAGTGAAGGCCGCGGGCCGTTCGCACGTACCCAGCTGGAGCAGATCGACGTCGCCCGCCGCATCATCGAACGCTACCCGGACACTTTCCAGTTCGCCGGCAGCGTCGCGGAGATTCGCGCGGCGCACAAGCGCGGCCGCATCGCGTCGCTGCTGGGCATGGAAGGCGGCCAGGGCCTGGAGAATTCGCTCGGCGCACTGCGCGCGTACTACGACCTGGGCGTGCGCTACATGACACTCACGCACAACTCGCATACCGACTGGGCGGACTCTGCGGCGCAGTTGCCGCAGCGTTTCGGCGGCCTCACGCCATTCGGCGAAGAGGTGGTCCGCGAGATGAACCGGCTCGGGATGCTGGTGGACCTGGCGCACGTGGCGCCGGACACCATGGCCGATGCGCTGCGCGTCAGCGAGGCGCCGGTGATCTTCTCGCATGGGGCAGCGCGCGGCGTCTGCAACTTATCGCGCAACGTGCCGGACGACATCCTCGAGCAGATGCCGCGTAATGGCGGCGTCGTCATGGTGATGTTCCTGCGCAACTTCGTCGATTGCGATGTCGCGAAAATCAGCGAACCGGCGATCCTGCAGCTGTCGCTGCAGGCACGGGCCGCCGCAACGCCCGCCGAGCGGGTCCGCATCATCATGGAGGGCATGGCGAAACTGGAACTGCCGCCGACACCGATCGCCCGCGTCATCGAGCACATCGAGCACGTGCGCAAGATCGCCGGCATCGATCACGTCGGCATCGGTGGGGACTTCGACGGCGGATCGTGGTGGCCGGAGGGCCTGAGCGACGTTTCCATGTACCCCAACCTGTTCGCCGAGCTGATCCGTCGCGGCTGGTCCGACGCGGATCTGCGCAAGCTCGCGGGCGAGAACCTGCTGCGGGCGATGCAACAGGCCGAGAAGGTGGCGGCCCGGCTGCAGCGCGAGCGGCCGGCGTCGACGTTGCAGTTCACGGCACCGCCCGCGCCGGTAACGCCGTGAGCGCCCTGCCCACAGACCGCGGCCAGCGTCTCAGCGCCGTTGCGTCCCGCCGCGAGCGATCAAGGCGGCGAATCGTTCGAGATCACCCAGATCCGTGTTGATGACATGCAGGATCCGCGCCGCATCGATCTCGGCGTACTGGTGCACGATCAGGTTCCTGAGGCCCGCGGCGCCCGTCAACTTCGTCCGCAGCGCCGCGTCAATGCAGCCATCGCGCTCCAGCAGAGCAAATGCCTCAGCTGCCCCGGTAGGAGATCCCAGTCGTTCATCTGCACACACGTGTATAGCCAGGTCGATGCACGCCTGAATCGCCTGCTGCAGATCCATGAGCAGGCTGTTGCTCAGGTCCTCGTTCGACCGTAGCTGCTCCGCGGTCAGAGCCTGCCGGGCACGCAGCCGCGCGACGTGATGCAGGATGCGGCCCGTCTTTCGGCGCAGCAGGTCAGGTTCAACCATGGGATCGTTGCAACGCTGCAGCAAGGTACCGATCGACAACGCGACGCAGGTACTCCCCATCGACATACTCGACCATCGTGCGCCGCTCCAGGTCAGCGAGTCGGCCTGCACTGCGATCGAACAGTCGGACACCGCGGCCGAAGACAGCCCGCCGCAACTCGACGCTTGCGGCCTCCAGGTCGATCAAGTGCACATCGCGACCGGCGAGAGCGCCAAGGCGGCCCAGGCGCGCGACCAGATCGACATCCGCCTCCCGCCGACTGCGATCATCAGTGTGCAGCACGGCGAAGTCGACATCGCTGTCGTCGCGCATCTGCCCGGTCGCAGCGGAGCCAAAAAGCAACGCAGCGCTGAGCAGCGGGTCGCTGCGCAGCGCCTCGATTGCGCGGTCGAGCGGTGCGGACACGGACATTTCACGATAGTAGCAGCCACTGACATTCGAGTGCTCGCCGCGAACTTCGCGAATCCCGGAAGTTGCGCAATCGCCGCGCTCGCCGGCGGCCCGGCGGCGGGGCGTCGCGGCAGGACCCTAACTCCTCCCACCCGACTGGCCGAGCAGGTTGTCGGACACGCCGCGAGAGCGGAACTCCCACCAGCCATGGCCGACAACTCCCAGCAGAAGAATGCCCGTACCGAGATAGAACGGAGCATCCAGGTCGCGCGCCTCGCCGAGCCAGATGCCGGCGATGGCGATGGTGTACAGCGGCTCCAGATTGACGGCCAGCTGTGCGGTGAAGGCAGACAGATCGCGCAATGCGACGAGTGACAACGCGAATGGCACAACGGTGCAGGCGCTCGCCAGCACCAGCAGCCAGATCATGTCGGCCCCCTGCGGTGTCGCCAGCCAGCGCCGGTCGGCGTTTCCTGAGCCTGCGTCGGACATCTCCCAGGCCGTCAGCCACGGCAGGATGGCGAGCACGAGAGCACCACCCGCTGCAATCTCGACTGCAGTGACGGCCAGCGCGTCGTGCATCGGGGCATGCCGCTTGTTGAGCGCGATGAACAGAGCCGCGAGCACGGCGGACAGCACGCCGACCCAAAGTCCCGCGTGCATCGATGCCGGGACTCCACCGAATATCAGCCACATGCCCGGCACCACGATCAGACCCAGGGCGAGGTCACGTGCGCGAAACGCCGAACGCGCGATCCAGGGCTCGATCACCGCCGTGACCGCTGGTGCGACCCCGAGCGCCACCGCCGCGACCGAAGCATTGGCGAGCTTGACCGAGCCATAGAACGCGAGCCAATGCGCGGCGACGAGCACCCCGATGCCGCTGCAAGTCAGCCGCGCGCGCGCATCCAGGCCGCGCAGCGCACGCCACACCCGGGGCAGCAACGCGAGCAGCGCCACCACCAGCAGCATGCGCCACGCGACGATCTGCGTCGCCGGCAGCGAAATCAGCCGACCGAGGATCGCGGTGAAACCCCAGAGGAGTACGCAGAAGTGAATCTGCAGCAGCGCACGCGACATGTCGCGCAGGATGATAGCGTCTGCGCCTGTAGTCAGCGCGCGCGTGGCTTGCGGGCTGGGGCGCGCGACTGCGTCGACGAACGCGGCGATTCCCTGGTCGCGGGGCGGGATCGGACCTGGGCAGCAACCGGTGGCGTCGGGGGCAACCCTGTGTGCTGGGTGCGAAATGGCTGCGCGGCGCCGACACCACCGTGCTTGCGCGTGCCGCCGCGGGCGCGGGCGCCCCCTTCCAGATTGCCCGTGCCGGCCGGCTGCCAGGTCGGCACCAGGTGTTGCTTGCCCGGGCCGATCAGATCCGCGCGTCCCATGCGGCGCAGCGCCTCGCGCAGCAGCGGCCAGTTGTTGGCGTCGTGGTAGCGCAGGAAGGCCTTGTGCAGGCGCCGGACCTTCAGGCCCTTCGGGATCGCGACCGTCTCGCTGTTGCCGGTGATACGCCGCAACGGGTTGCGCCCGGAGTGGTACATCGCGGTGGCGGTCGCCATCGGCGAAGGCAGGAAGGCCTGCACCTGGTCGGCGCGAAAGCCGTTCTTCTTCAGCCACAGCGCCAGGTCCAGCATGTCGTTGTCCGTGGTGCCCGGATGCGCGGCGATGAAGTACGGGATCAGGTACTGCTCCTTGCCCGCCTCCTTCGAGTAGCGATCGAACAGTTCCTTGAAGCGATCGTAAGTGCCGACGCCCGGCTTCATCATTTTCGAGAGCGGTCCGTCGCTGATCGCCTCGGGCGCGATCTTGAGATAGCCGCCGACATGATGCTGCGCGAGCTCCTTCACATACTCGGGCGATTCGATCGCGAGGTCGTAGCGCACGCCGCTCGCGATCAGCACCTTCTTGACCCCCGGCAGCGCCCGCGCCTTGCGGTACAGCTCGATCAGCGGCGTGTGGTCGGTATTGAGATTGGGGCACACGCCCGGAAACACGCAGGACGGCCGACGGCACGCGCTCTCGATCTCGCGGCTCTTGCACGCCAGGCGATACATGTTCGCCGTGGGGCCACCGAGATCGCTGATGACGCCGGTGAACCCCGGCACGGTGTCGCGCACTTTCTCGATCTCGCACAGCACCGAGCCCTCGGAGCGGCTCTGGATGATGCGGCCTTCGTGCTCGGTGATGGAACAGAACGTGCAGCCACCGAAACAGCCGCGCTGGATCGAGATCGAGAAGCGGATCATCTTGTACGCTGGGATGTTCGCGTCGCCATAGAAGGGATGCGGGCGCCGCTGGTACGGCAGCTCATACACCCAGTCCATTTCCCTGGTGCTCAGCGGAATCGGCGGCGGATTCAGCCAGACATCCAGTTTGCCGTGCCGCTGCACCAGCGCCCGCGCGTTGCCCGGATTCGACTCGAGGTGCAGGATCCGCGAGGCATGCGCGTACAGCACGGGGTCGGCTTCAACCTGCTCGAAAGACGGAATCCGGATGACGCTGTGCGTACGATCCGCGCTGGACACCCGCCGCACGAACCGCACGACGCGCTCCTGGGGCGCGGCTTCGGCAGCCGCAACCGGCGTCGCCTCCGCGGCGGCCATTGGCGCAGCCGGCGCGCCGGCGACCCGCGTGCCACCGTTGTCCTCCATCTTGTACGGATCGACCGGCGGATTCAGTGGTCCGGGCGCGTCGAGATGCGTCGAGTCCACTTCGATCCAGGCGGCCGGCAGCGCGCGCCGCACGAACGCCGTGCCGCGCAGGTCATCGATCTGCTCGATGCGTTCGCCGGCGGCGAGGCGGTGCGCGATCTCGACGATCTGGCGCTCTGCATTGCCGAACACCAGCAGGTCCGCCTTGGCGTCCAGCAGCACCGAACGCCGCACCTTCTCCGACCAGTAGTCGAAATGCGCGATGCGGCGCAGCGAGGCCTCGATGCCGCCGATGACGATGGGTACGTCGCGGAACGCCTCGCGCGCGCGCTGCGAGTAGACGATGACGCAGCGATCCGGCCGCTTGCCGCCCTCGCCGCCCGGCGTGTAGGCGTCGTCGCTGCGGATGCGCCGGTCGCTGGTGTAGCGATTGACCATCGAGTCCATGTTGCCGGCGGTGACGCCGAAGAACAGGTTCGGCCGGCCCAGTGCCGCGAACGGTGCAGCGCTGTGCCAGTCCGGCTGCGCGATCAGGCCGACGCGAAACCCCTGTGCTTCCAGCACCCGCCCGACCAGGGCCATGCCGAAGCTCGGGTGGTCGACATACGCGTCGCCGGTCACCAGCACGATGTCGCACGAATCCCAGCCGAGCGCGTCCATCTCCGCCCGCGACATCGGCAGGAACGGCGCCACACCGAAGCGGGCAGCCCAGTGCTTGCGGTAGGTGGTGATTTCGCGGGCGGCTTCCATGGGGCGGGATTAGAGCAGATTGACGGTGCGGAGGTCGGCCGGCCGCCGCATCGC
>JANPDV010000232.1:0-3541 GCA_031431655.1 Gammaproteobacteria bacterium
CGCGATCCCTACAGCAATCTCGAGGGTCGCTGGAGCGTGGCAGGGAACCAGGTCTGGTACACCGCCTCGGTCTGGGGCGAGCGCCCGAATCCGCTCAAGGCCGGGGAGTTTCCCGAGGCCTGGTCGGGCGACACGCTGCGCAACTCGATGAGCAGCACCTATGCGGGAAGGCTCGAGGATCTCGCGAATCCCGCCGTGCAACAGGTCCCGGGGCTGCAGATCTGGAGCAACACCTCGTCCTGGATGCACTGGATGGAGATGGGTCGCGAGCCCGGCTACAACCACTGGCGCTGGATCGGCGCGAAGGGCACGGCGCTGCGCGACCTCGACCCGGCGCTGGTCGCCGCCGCCGAGCACGCCTGGCCCGGCTACGTGGCGCGCGACGCGGTATGGAAGGTGCCGACCGCGGGCGGGCTCGACTACCTGCGGCTGCGTCGCGGCCTGCCGGTGACGCCGTGAGGCCGCGCGCCAACGAGACGAGCTGCGCATGGTCCCGACCGCCACGATAGCGGCGGCAACGCCAGCGGTCGCGCCAGCCGTCAGCACCCGCCTCAAGCTCGGCTGGGCGATGGGCTCCGTCGGCACGTCGACGATGCTCTACCTCGTCAACGTGTTCCTGCTGTACTACCTCACGAACTATCTCGGCATCGCCGCGGCGACCGCCGGGGTGATGCTGTTCCTCACGCGCGTCTACGACATCGTCGTGGACCCGTTCATCGGTTCCTGGAGCGACCGCACGCGCAGCCCGTGGGGGCGCCGCCACCCCTGGATGCTCGGCGGCGCGGTGCTCGCCGCGCTCGGCTGTGCGCTGCTCTTCAACCTGCATGAACTCCGATTCGGCCTGGACCCCGCCGTGGTGGCCGGCCTCGTGATGCTGGTGTTCTTCACGGGCTATACCGTCTTCTACATTCCGCACATGTGCCTCGCGTCCGAGATCACTCGCAGCTACGACGAGCGGACGTCGGTGATGGTCTACCGCACCTTCCTGATCACGCTCTCCGGCATGGGAGTCACCGTCGGCATTCCCGCGCTGATCGCGCTCTGGGGCGGCAAGGAGCAGAGCTACGGGCGCATCGGCCTCGTCGCGGCCGCCCTGGTGTTCACCGCGATGACGGTGTCGGTGCTTGCCACGCCACGCGGCGGACTGCGCGACCACGCGCGGCCCGAGGGCCTGCGCTGGGCCGACATCCGCCAGATCCTCCGGCACGGGCCGTTCGTCTGCCTGCTCAGCGCGAAGGTGCTGGGGTTGCTCGCCATGGCTTTCTCGGGGCCGGTGCTGCTGCTGTTCTTCACGCAGGTGCTCGGCCGCGGTCCCGGGAGCCTGGCCTTGTTCGGCCTGGCGAGCGGTATCGGCGGGCTGCTCGGCCTGCCGCTCTGGAGTCGCCTGTCGCGGCGCTTCGGCAAGCGGCGCGCGTGCGCCGCGGCCAACACGATCCACGCGTTACTGGCCCTGACCTGGTGGCTCGGCGACCCCGCCGAGCCTGACACCATATTCTTCCTGCGGGTATTCCTGACCGGGCTTGCCGGCCAGGGTGCGCTCACCCTCGGCTTCGCGATGCTGCTCGACGTGCTGGCGCACCGGACCCAGGAAACGGGCGAGTCGCGCGAAGGGCTGATGGTCGGCGTCTTCGCGCTGGCGGAGAAGGGTGCCTACGCGTGCGGGCCGCTGCTTGCCGGGTTGCTGCTCGGCGCCATGGGCTTCGTCTCCAGCACCACGGGAGAACTGGCGCAGGCGCCGAGTGTGGTACTCGCCGCGAGGCTCGCGATGAGCGTGATCCCCGCCGTGATCGGCGGCCTGGCGGTCTTCGCGATCCTGCTCTATCGGTTGCCCGCCGAAGCCGACCGCCGTTGAGCACGGCGTGCAACTGTCGCCTCCGTCCGCGGGCAACGAACTACGGCACAGCGCGTCTAGGCGGCGGCATCACGCGCGGCACCGCACGGGCGACGCGCTCGCGCAGCAGGCCGACGAGGCACTCGACGTACGGGGTCCGCGATGCCCGACGGCGCACCATGATCCAGCTCGGGAGCATGAAACAAGCCGGCTCGGTCGGGACGGTCGCGAGCAGCCCGCGTTGCAGCTCGTCCGCGACCGTGTCCAAGTCCAGGAAGGCGAGGTAGTCGGTCCGCGCGACGAGGCGTTTCAACAGCGTGATCGACCGGCTCGCTACGGCGATGCGCGGCAGCGGGATCCCCTCGCGGTCGAACGCGCGCACGATGTCCACCCTGGCGCCGTGCACGTCCACCACGACCCAGGTGAGTTCGGCCAGGTCCGCAAGCGTGGCCGGGCGAGCGCCGAGGCGCCCGAGGACCGGGTGCCCGGCGCGGACCACCGCGATGGTCCGCAGCGGAGGGCCGGCGATGCGCTCGACGTCCGGGGACACACCCTCGCTGCTGGACGACATGAGCGCGACATCGAGCGTGCCTGCCCGCAGCGCGTCGGCCAGGTCGATGGCGTCGCCCGTGATGATGCGGCACTCGACCTGCGGGAACTGCTCGAGGAATGCCGCCAGCACAGGCGCCATCACCGTCTCGGCGTGGAACGGCGTCACGCCGATCACGACAGCACCCTGGGCGAAGCCGGTGGACATGCGCAGGTGCGCGACCGCCCGGTCCGCGTCGTGCACGAGGCAGCGCGCGTGTGCGAGGAACGTCTCGCCGTAGGCGGTCGGCGCCACGCCGCGCGCGTGGCGCTCGAACAGGCGCACGCCGAGCTCCTCCTCGAGCAGCCGGATCGAGCGCGTGATCGCGGGCTGCGTGACATGAAGGCTGGCGGCAGCCTTGCCGAAGCAGCCGAGGTCGGCGGCCGCGACGAATCGTCGCAGCGCTGCAAGGTCCATCCTCGATTCTCCCGGGTCGGGTGACGACCCGTCGGGACCCAACATACCTAGCAGTCGCCGCCGCGTCCATGCAACCGAACGGCCCGGCGGGCTTATCCCCGCGCTCACATATGTGATTGCTGGCCCAGCACGTACCCGCGACACTGAAATCCCGCGGATCAGGCCGTAGCGGGCCGCGCCACGACCGGGAACCCGCGACTACACTGTCCATGGCAAAGACTGCGCTCAACGACCTGCTGGAAGAGAACCGCCGCGAGTACGCGCAGTACGGCGTCACCTGCCTGCGTGGCCTGTTCGATTCCGCGCAGATCGCCTTGCTCGCCGAGGCGAGCAAGGCGGTCATAGACCAGCCGCTGGAGCACGGCGGCGCCGGCTACATGCAGGGGCCGATGACCGCGGTGAACTTCCTGTTCCGGCGCCCGAGCGCGTTCCGCGCCTTCGTGCTGGATTCGCCCGCGGGCGAGATCATCGGTCGAGTGATCGGCTCGCGCACGATCCGGATGTACCACGACTACGTGTTCAGCAAGCAGCCTGGATGCGAGAAGGTCGTTCCCTGGCATACGGACGGCGGCGGTTATGCGCTGAGCGGCCAGATGATGCCGAATCTCTGGGTCGCGCTCACGCCGGCGAACGAGACCAACGGCCGCCTCGAGTTCATCGGGGGTTTCCACCAGGAGTTCGTCGCCAGGCGCTGGAGTGACCGG
>JANPDV010000233.1:0-13019 GCA_031431655.1 Gammaproteobacteria bacterium
CTCGGGCTCCTCGATGCTCGCGATGATCCGCAGCTTCCCACCGCAGCCGGTGCAGTGCTCGATCTCGATGCCGAACACGCTCCGGGGCCACGTAGGCCAGCCGGTATTCGCCGCGCATCAGGCCCATGAAGCGCCGGCGCAACTCGGCGGAATCCAGCGTGGACGCAAAGTAGGTAGCGGCGACACCACCAGCGTCGTGCCGGGCAGCACCAGGGCCGGCAGCTGGTAGCACAGGCTCTTGCCGCCGCCCGTTGGCGCAACCAGCAGCACCCGACGCCGCCCCAGCAGCGCTTCGATGGCCTCGCGCTGGCCAGGCCGAAAGCTGTGGTAGCCAAGCCGATGCAGCGCGGCATCGATGGACGTGGTTGGTTCCGGCATGGGGCCAGCAGGGTGGCCGCGCGGCGGGGCGATTACAAGCGGCGATACGATCCAAGCAGGGCATGAACGGTGCGCGGCACGCGCCGGCGACCGGTCGCAGCCCCTACCGGCAGGCGCACGATCCGGCGCGGTTGCAGGCTTCCGATCGCCGTGCGGGCGTCACCACGCGATCACGTCACCCGTGAACCGATACCAACGCCCTGCGGTCTGGACGGTCAGGCCATCCAGGACCTTGATCATGCCGGCGACGCTCGTCGACACGTCCGTCATGCTCGCGCGCATTTCGGGCGACATCGCGTCGTGATTGGTTTCCGTGCCATAAGTGTTCACGACGCCCGGCGACAGCACGGCCACCGCGATGCCCTCGCCGGCGAGATCCATCGCCAGGTTGCGCAGGACCATGTTCAACGCCGCCTTGCTGGCCTTGTAGTAATACAGCCCGGAGTGGATTCGCGGGTACGCTGCGAACGACGCGACACGCGCGCTGATGCCGGCGACCTTCTTCTGCTTTCCGGCCCGCAGGTTCGGCAGCAGGCGCTCGGTGACCAACAGCGCGGAGAGAACATTCACCCTCATGTAGTGATCGAAGCGCGCAGGGTCGAGCTGGCCGAGGCGCTGCTCGTCTTCTTCACCGATCGTCCCCGCGTTGTTCACCAGCACGTCGATCGGCACGCCGGTGAGCCGCTTCGCGAGTGCGTCGACCGACGCGGGATCCGTGGCGTCGAGTGCCTCGACGCGCACTCGGCCGGTGGTGCGGGCGATCGACTGAAGCGCCGCGGCGTCGCGGGGATTACGCGCGGTGGCGATCACCTGATCGCCGCGCTTGGCGTACTGCGTCACCCACTCCAGCCCGAGTCCGCGGTTCGCGCCCGTAACCAGCACCGTCGCGCCCGTCGCGTGGGCGTTAGCGAGGCCCAGTCCAAGCAGCAAACCGGCTCGAATCAGCCACCGGACAGTGGAAACTGCGCGGTCCATGAATCCCCTCCGACTGCGCCACGGTTCAACGTTGCCGAGTCAAGACAGTACGACAACGGCGCCGCTCGTTCCACTGCCAGGCGCTCCGGCGTGCTCATCGCAGTTGCGCAGCCATGGAAAGCACGATCGAGGCTGCCCCAGCTGCACCAACCGGCGCAGGGTCGAGATCACCGTCCAGCTCGTCGGGCACGTGCTACCGCAGCTGCCGTTGCGCCAGTGCGTGATCACCCTCCCTGAGCGCGTCTGGCGCTTCCTGCATCGTGACCAACGGTTGGTCGCTCGCGTGCGGCGCATCGCGCAGCGGGCCGACGACCCGGTTCAGCGCGGCTCCGATCGCGGCCGGCACGCGGCTTCGCTCCCGGCGGAGGCGGCGAGCTGACTGCGGTTCCGACTTTTGCGCAAACGTTTGCTCTTCTGTCTTTGCTATGATTCTAGGGTCATGCAAGCAGCGCGGAACGGTCCCATATGAACCACCTGATGCAGTTCTACATCGACGGCGCCTGGGTCGACCCCGCTGTCCGCAAGTCAGTTCCGGTCATCAACCCCGCGACAGAGTTGCCACTGCATGAGGTCGCGCTCGGTTCCGCGGCCGACGTCGACAAGGCGGTTGCGGCGGCGCGCCGGGCGTTCGAGGCCTTCTCGCGGACCTCGCGCGAGGACCGGGTGGCGCTGCTGACGCGCGTCATCGAGTGTTACCGCGTACGCGCGCCGGACCTGGCCGCCGCGATCTCCGATGAGATGGGCGCGCCACTGCCGCTGGCAGAGCGGGCCCAGGTGGGTGCCGGCCTCAGCCACCTGCTAACCACCCTCGAAGTACTGCGCAGCTACGAATTCGAGGGGCGAATCGGATCGGCGCTGCTGCTCCGCGAGCCCATCGGTGTCGTGGGCATGATCACGCCCTGGAACTGGCCGTTGAACCAGATCGCCTGCAAGGTCGCGCCAGCGCTGGCGGCCGGTTGCACGATGATCCTGAAGCCCTCGGAGTTCACGCCGGGCTGCGCCGTGATCTTCGCCGAGGTGCTGCACGACGCCGGCGTGCCGCCAGGCGTGTTCAACCTCGTCAACGGCCTCGGTCCCGAAGTTGGCGCGGCGCTGAGCGCCCACCCTGATATCGACATGATCTCGTTCACCGGGTCGACGCGCGCCGGGATAGACGTCGCGCAGCGCGCAGCGACGACGGTCAAGCGCGTCAGCCAGGAACTCGGCGGCAAGTCGCCCAACGTCCTGTTGGAGGACGCCGACTTCCCGCAGGCGGTCAAGGCCGGTTTGCTGCACGTATTCATGAACTCGGGCCAGTCCTGCAATGCACCGACGCGCATGCTGGTGCCGCATTCGAGGATGCGGGAGGTCGCCGAAATCGCGCGCGCCGTCGTGCTGGCCACCAGGGCCGGGGCTCCGCGCGCTGCGGATACGAACATCGGCCCCGTGGTCTCCGCAGCCCAGTGGCAGAAGATCCAGACCCTGATCCAGCAGGGCATCGACGAAGGCGCAACCGTCGTCGCCGGCGGCGTGGGCCGGCCCGAAGGCCTGCCTGCCGGCTACTACGTCCGCCCGACCGTGTTCGCCGACGTGCGCAGCGACATGACGATCGCGCGCGAAGAGATCTTCGGTCCCGTCGTGACGATCATCGGCTACCGGGATGAGGCTGAGGCTGTGAAGATCGCGAACGACACGCCCTTCGGACTTGCGGGCTACGTGTGGGGCCGCGATGTCGCCCACGCGCGCGACGTGGCGCGCCACATCCGCGCCGGCAATGTCACCGTCAACGGCGCGCCGAACGAGCGGTTCGCACCCTTCGGCGGCTACAAGCAGTCCGGCAACGGTCGCGAATGGGGCAGGTTCGGGCTCGAAGAGTTCCTCGAGATCAAGGCAGTCGTCGGGGTCTCGGCCGCCTAATCCTCGCTGAGCGCCGCATGGAACACGAGTGCCGGATCGGCGGACGGCGCCGCGCCGGCCTCGACGACGACGCCGAGAATCGTCCCGGTGAACGCAAATGGCAGCGCGTAGCGCTCGCTGGCGGGTATGCCGTCGTCGTAGCCGCAGAAGACGCCGCCGGAGGTCGGGCCCAACGGCCAGAGATCGGTCATCGCGACCTGCCCCACCGGTGCGCCGTCGCAGCGCAGCGTGCCGACGCCGGCGCAAGCCCCGGTCTTGCAGAACTCGAACGCCAGTTTCCGGCGGCCCGGCGGCAGCGGACGCTCGGACTCGACCACCCAGCGCCTGGCGGGACCGATGTATTCGTGGACCAGGTGGCCGTGCTGCACGAACAGCACGTAGCCGCCGGGCCGGCCGCCGACGGCGAGGATGACGCCCTCGGTGTCAGCCGCCAGATCGACCTCGGCCTCGATCCGGTACGAGCGGTCACCGATCGCCGGCGCCGCATAACCCGAGACGCGCGTCATGCCCTGCTCGTACTGCCAACGCACGCGCGGCCGGTCCCAGTACGTCAGCGGACCGCGCTCGCGATCACGATCATCGAGCGGATAGACGTGGTTGCGCGCGGCCTCCGACTCCCAGAGCGCAACCAGATCGCGCAGTTTCTCCGGATGGCGCTCCGCGAGGTCCTCGGACTCGGAGAAGTCTGCGTCGAGGTAGTACAGCTCCCAGCGGTCCTGCGCGAAGTCGGTGCCCTTGAAGTGGCGCGACACGGCCTTCCAGCCGTCGGCCCAGATCCCACGGTTGCCCATCAGCTCGAAGTACTGGACTCGCTTGCGCACCGGCGCGAGTGGCGCGTCGAAGGTGTATCCGAGACTCGTGCCGTCGATCGGCAGCTGCTCCACGCCGTGCAGGCTGGTCGGCGCCTCGACGCCCACCGCCTCGAGCACGGTCGGCAGGATATCGGCGCAGTGGGCGAACTGCGGGCTGATGAGCCCGCCCTGCCGGATCCGCGCCGGCCAGTGCACGATCAGCGGGTCGCGGATGCCGCCGCCGTGCGTGTGCATCTTGAACCACTTCAGCGGTACATTGCCGGCGTGCGCCCAGCCGCGCGGATAGTTGTTCCAGCAATGCGCCGAGCCAAGCCGGTCGATCCCAGCGAGCTTCTCCTCGAACGGCTCGTCGAGGAACTGGTAGTGGCGGCGGATGTTGAGGTCACCGAACTCGCCGCCCTCCCCGCTCGCGCCGTTGTCCGACAGCAGCACCAGCAGCGTGTTATCCAGCAGGCCGCGGGTGCGCAGCGCCTCGACGAGGCGCCCGACCTGGGCATCCGTGTGGTCGAGGAAACCCGCAAACACCTCCTGATGCCGTGCGCAGAGCCGGCGCTCGTCCGCGCTCATCGAATCCCAGGCCCGGACGTCGGCATCGCGAGGCGGCAGACGGGTCCCCGGCGGCACAACGCCGAGCTCGAGCTGGCGCGCGAACCAGCGCTCGCGGATCACGTCCCAGCCCGCGTCGAAGCGCCCGCGGTACTTGTCGATGGACTCGCGCGGCGCCTGGTGCGGCGAGTGGCAGGCGCCAAACGCGAGGTAGGCCAGGAACGGCTTGCCGGGCGCCGCGGCCTGCTGGTCGCGGATCATGCCGATCGCCTGGTCGACGAGGTCCTCGGAGAGGTGGTAACCGGGTCGGCGCGGCGTCGGGATCGAGTGGTTGTCGCAGATCAGTTCCGGGTTCCACTGGTCGATCAGCGAGAACAGGAAGCCGTAGCAGCGCTCGAAGCCTCGGCCGAGCGGCCACTGCTCGTATGGCCCCGCGGCCGTCATCTCGCGCGCACGCGTGAGATGCCACTTGCCGAGCGCGAAGGTGCTGTAGCCGATGGGACGCAGCATCTCGGCGAGCGTCGCGGCCCGCTTCGACACCTGGCCCTGGTAGCCGGGGTAACCCGTGCACCAGTCGGCGATCATGCCCATGCCGACCGCATGATGATTGCGCCCGCAGAGCAGCGCGGCGCGGGTCGGCGAGCACATCGCCGTGGTGTGGAAGTTGATGTACCGCCGGCCGGCCGCAGCGAGCGCATCGATGTGCGGCGTCTCGATCGTCGACCCGTAGCAGCCGAGCTGCGCGAAGCCGACGTCGTCGAGCACGATGATCACCACGTTCGGCGCGCCGGCTGGCGGCCGCACCACCGGCTCGAGCCAGGGCTCGGACGTGCGATGGCTCCGGCCTATCTTTCCAGGGAAATTGTCATCCCGCACTGTCGCGCTTCCTCTCCTGTTGCCGTCACCAGCCGCGCGCACCCGCGTCGATCAATCACGCGCCGGAGGAGCCTTCGGCCACGCCGGCGGCCCGCTCCGCGCGCCGGCGCGCGAGCTCCGCGAGCACCTGCGCGTGACGCTCCCGCGTAAGTCCGTAATGCGAGTAGCACCAGTAGGTGATCACGCTGAAACCTACCACCACCGGCCCGACCACGAGCCCGAGCTTGAAGATAGTCTCAGGCAACACGTCGGCTGCGGACCGGATCTGCGGGCCGCGTGGCCACGCGATGATTGCGAGCGCAAACCCGGCGATCGCGCTGCCAACCCCCGAAGCGAACTTGCCGGAGAACGAACTCGCGGAGAACAGGATGCCCTCCTGGCGGTGCCCGGTGCGCAACTCGCTCTCGTCGGCGATGTCGGCGATCGCGGAGCCAAAGGCCATGTTGGCCTGGATCGCCCCGGCGCCCTGCACGACACGCAGCGCCGCGAGCAACGGCACGAGCAGGTCGCTGTCGTTATCGGGAAACCACCCGCCGAGCCGCAGTACGACCGGCAGCACCTGCAGGCCCGCCCACGAAGCCGTGCCGAACAGCAGCGCGCTGCGGCGACCGAAGCGGCGCTGGAAGGCCGGCCCGACCATCAGCCCGAGCACGACGCCGAGCGGGTAGAACGGTGTCAGCGCCACGACCTGGGTGCTCGAGAACTCCCAGAAGTAGGTGTACATGAAGAGGTCGAGCGCGGCATTCGTCCCGATCATGAGGTAGACGAGCAGGACGCCGCTGAACAGCCAGGCGAAGTTCGGCTGCCGCAGGGCCGCGAAGACGTCGCGGAACGTACGCGCCAGCACGGCGCCTACGTCGAACCGCACGACCTCGGTCGGCTGCGACAGGAACGGAATGAACTTGCGCGTGCCCCAGGCCGACCACCAGATCGTGACGACCATCATCGCAGCCAGCGTCGCGGCGAACGGCGTATAGGCGGCGGCGTCCAGTTGCCCGATCGGGAATCGGCTCGTCGGGGCGAAGAAGAACTGGAAGCCGATCATCGTCGCCGAGAAGCCGCCGAAGATGTTGAAGAACATCCGGAAGCCGACCAGCGACACGCGCTCGGAGAAGTCGCTCGAAAGTTCCGCGCCGAGCGCGAGGTGCGGGACATGGTAGAGGGTCATCGCCGTGCGTACGAGGTTGACCCAGACCACGAGCCACGCGAACAGCGCCCAGTCGCCGCGCACCGGCGGGGCGAACAACAGGTAGAAGGCGATCGCGAGCGGCACCATAGAGGCGACCATGAACGGGTGGCGCCGCCCCCACTTCGAGCGCCAGTGGTCAGAGAGCGACCCCGCGAGCGGGTCGGTCAGCGCGTCGACGAACAGCGCGGTGCCCACGGCCAGTCCCGCCAGGCTTGCGGACATTCCGAGCACCTGGCTGTAGTAGAAAATCAGGAACGTGCCCAGCGCGCCGTTCTTCAGGCCCTCGGCGAACTGCCCGGCGCCGTAGGCGAGCTTGACGCCAAACGTCAGCGGCGGCCACTGGCGGCCTGGTGGGACGGTCGGCACGGACTCGCGCGACGTGGCGCCCTGCATCGCTCGAGTCCTCAGGTTACGCGCCGCGACCAGCGCAGTTCAGGTGATCACGGACTGCTGCACCGCACCCGGCGGCGAATCTGGATGCCCGAGGGCGGCAAACGGACTGCAGCCGGTGGCGTCGGCGAAGTACTTGGTCCAGAGCATCAGGTACTCCGGGATGCCGCCCTTCGCGTCAGCCATGGCCATCTCGAACATCCGCTGCGCCACATCGGGATGCCGGTCCGCGACGTTCGCCGCGCCGACCCCGGGCCGCGGGCTGTCGTGCAGGAAGGCACCACGCCCGTCGACCTTGCTGTTGAACCACCATTGGTCGTCGATGACCGTGACGGCCGACCCCCAGCCGATCGTGACGTGATCGCGTGCCGGCGGCGCACCCGCGAAGGCGGTCTGGTAGAAAGACCGCCCGTCGATCGGCTCCGGTGGCGCCACGCCCGCCGCGTCGAGGATCGTGGCCGTGATGTCGTGATGCTGGACGAACGCGTCGCAGGTCGTGCCGGCGCCGATCCGCGCCGGATGCCGCACGAGCATCGGCACTTCGCAGGTCTCGCGGTCGGATGGATAGCCGCGCTTGCCGATCCAACCGCTGCGCTCCCAAAGGCCGTGGCCGTGGTCGGAGACCACGATGACGAGGGCATCGTCCAGCACGCCGGTCGTGCGCAGGGTCGCGACCAGGTGGCCGAACCAGCGGTCGACCATCTCGACCAGGCCAGCGTAGTTGCCGCGCGTGCGGCGCACGAGCTGCTCCGACAGCTGCGGCACCTCGGCGTAGGGCGAGATCACAGTTTCCTGGCCATCCGTCGGGTCGTAGCGGCGACGGTAGTGCTCGGGCACGAACCATGGCTCATGCGGATCGAAGCACTCGACGGTCAGGAACATCCGCTCCGCATCGAGGTTCTGCTCGATCCAGCGCGCCGACTCCTGCATGACCAGGGCGTTGAACCAGTGTTCCTCGGCCACGCGGTCGCGCATGTTGCGAAGAATGGTCCGCGAGAACCACCGGTGGTCGTAGCCGCTCTTCATGGCCTCGAGCAGCTTGCCGTGCATCTCCTGGAAGTCCTTCGGGATCCAGTAGTCCACGTCCGCCTGGGTTGGCATCGGCCCGCTGCGCGCCGAGTCGGTCTCCTGACCGCGGATGAAGGTCCATTGCTCGAAGCCGCGCCAGAAGTTCTTTGACGGCTTGAACTGGTGGTAGAGGTCCGAGATCAGGCCCGTGCGGAAGCCCTGGGCGGCGAAGATCTCGGCCAGCGTGTGCTGCTCCTCGGGAATCGGACCCCAGCCCGCTGCCGTACCGACGAAGTCGCCTTTGAAGCGACGGAAGTCGCCGTTGTGGAATGGGTAAGTCCGCTGCCCCGTGTAGATTGCGCGCCGCGCGCAGAGCGTCGGCAGCGACTCAGGATAGGCACGGGTGAAGCGGACCGACTCGCACGCGAAGGCGTCGAGGTTCGGCGTGCGGATCGCGCCCCAGGGCGGTGGGTCCCCGTAGCAGCCCAGCGCATCGCGCCGCAGCGTGTCGAAGACGACGAGGATGACGTGACGGGGCTGGCCGGGATCCGCAGGCACGGGGTCTACCGCGACGAACGCCCGTAGGTCGTGAGGCCGATCGGGTTCATCAGGTCGTTCGGCGGATGAGCGCGGATCGCGGCCTCCACGGGCTCGGTGCCCCAGCCCGGCCGGTCCGGCACGATCAGGTGACCGTCTTCGAACTGCGGCACGTGGGTATAAAGTTCGTGGTCCCACGCGATGCGGTCGATGTCGGTCTCAAACGTACGCAGATTCGGCACGGCCGCGGCGAAATGGGCGTTCATCATCGTGCAAAGGTGACCGTAGAAATTGTGCGGCGCCACGTTGAGCTCGTGCGCGTCCGCGCAGGCCGCAATCTTCATCGATTGCCAGGCGCCGTTCCAGACCAGGTCGATGATCGCGACGTCCAGGGACTGATGCTGGAAGAACGGCAGGAACTCCTGCAGACCCATCAATGTCTCGCCCGAGGCGAGCGTGTGCCGGCTCTGGCTGCGCAGGTAGGCCAGCGCCTTCGGGTCGAAGCTGTCGATCTCGACCCAGAACAGTTCGAGGTCGGCCACCGTGCGCAGGATCTCGAGGTAGCCCTCGGTCTTGGCGTTGAAGTTCAGGTCCAGCAGGATCTCGACGTCGTTGCCCGCCCCCTCGCGCAGCGCGCCGAGATGCTCGCGCAGGCCGCGGGTGACCTTGCGGGTCACGTTCAGCTCGGGCGAGAACGGCAGGCCCCAGCCCTGCGCCCAGCCGACCGGCTTGCCGTCCTCGTATCGGTAGACGTTCGTCTTGAGGCCCTTGAAGCCCCGCTCGTGCACCTCCCGGCCCAGCGCGACGACGCCGGCCTGCGTGTCGACGAGCGGCGAGTACCACGGGTGGCGGCTGATCCGCCAGGTGCCGCAGTGCGACCAGTAGACCTGGATCCGGTCGCGGACCTTGCCGCCGAGCAGCTCGTAGCACGGCACGCCCAGCGTCTTCGCCTTCGCGTCGAGCAGCGCGTTCTCGATCGCGCCGAGCGCCTGGCCGATCACGCCGCCGGTGCCGGGGCGAGTCGCGAGGCGCAGCTCGAAATACAGCTTTTCGACCTGCATGACGGGACGGCCGACGACGCGGTCACGGAGCTGCCCGATGATGTAGCCGATACCGAGATTGCCGAAGCCCTCGTCGTACTCGCTCCAGCCGACGATACCGTCGCTGGTCGTCAGCTTGACGAAATAGTAGTTGCGCCAGCCTGCGCTGCAAGCCAGCGTCTCGATGTTCGCGATCGTGGCAGTCACTTGAAAAACCCCTCTGTGATCGAGGTCGGTTGACGGCGGGGGACTTCGACCCGTCACTGGAACTGCATTCTGAGGCCGATCCGGTAGTTGCGTCCGAGCGCATCCGACGTCATCGCGTCATAGGCCTCGGGCACGCGCACCAGCGGCGGCTCCTCATCGAAGATGTTGTTGATGGCCAGAGTCAGCGACAGATTGCGCGGCAGGCCGATCACGGCGGCGAAGTCGTGCAGCGTGGTGGACGCAACGTTGTAGCCGACCGCCGTGACGGCCTGCCGCTGGTCGATGTACGAGGAGCTGTACCGGGTCGACCAGCGCAGGTTCACGGGCCCCCGGCCGTAGTTGACCCAGGCCTGGCCCTTGTACTCGGGCAGCGTGTTGGCGAGCGTACCAACATTGAGGCGGCCTACCGCTTCGAAGCCAGCAATGGCGAGCCCGGCCACCGAGAAGGGGTCGTACTCGTAGTTCAGCGTCTGGTTGGCGACGACGCCGAGCGTCAACGCACCACCGAGCACGGCATCGAAGCGGTAGCTCGCGCGCAGGTCCAGGCCATTGAACTTCGCCTCCGGTCCGTTAATGCGCAGCAGCTGCACTTTCTGGAGGTTCGCCGCACTGCATGCACCGGTGAACACGAAGTGATCCGAAATGAACTTCGCATCGAGGGTCGCGCAATTGTTCGCGCCTGCAGCGCCGTTCGGAAACAGCGCGTTGACGATGGCGTTCTGCGGCTCGGTGGTCAGGATGTTCTCGAGCCTGTAGTTGTAGTAGTCAAGCGCGGCGTCGAAGTTGCCGGCCTGCACGATCAGGCCGACGCTGAACACCGTGGCCTCTTCGGGCTCGAGGTCGGGGTTGCCTATCACGTCCAGGGCACGCGGCTGCCCGAGGATGGTCGGGATCTGCGCCGACGGATTCGGCGCCAGCGACGTCTGCGGTGGCGCGCGAAACGCCGTGCTCCCGGAGGCGCGGATCGCAAGCCAGTCGGTGACTTGCAGCTTGCCGCGCACCTGCGGGTTGAAGGTGCTGCCGCCGTCAGCGCCTGCGTCCTCGTAACGGGCTCCGAGAGTCAGGTTGCTGCGCTCCGTGAACGGCAGCACCACCTCCGCGAAGCCGGCGTAGACGTTGGTGCTGATGTCCGTCGGCGCGAATGCCGCGGCCAGGCCCAGCGGGGTAAATGGCGTCGGCGTGCAGACGTCGGCGGTCGGGATGTTCAGCGGGGAGTTCAGGCAGGGCACCTGCGTGCGGTCGGCGTACTCGGAGTCGGTCTCGTTGAAGGCGATGTTGCGGTACTGCAGGCCGGCAGCCCACTTCACCGCGCCGCCGCCGAGCGTCCAGGGGAAATCGCCGTCGAGTTCGGCGTTCACTTCGGTGGTGTCGCTCGTCAGCAGACGCCGCTGCGGGATCATCAGCCAGTTTGCGAGCTCCGTGCTGTTGGCCACCGCAGGGTTGAAGGTCGGATTGACCGCAACGCCGTTGATCGGTGCGCCCGGTACGGCCGTGGAGGTCGGATTGAGCCAGAGGCAGCCGGGGCTGCCGGGCGCGGCCGTCTGCCACTGGCAGTTTGGCCCGCCAAGCCCGCGCAGCGCGAGCTGGATCTGCACGCCGCTGGAGTCCCAGCCCAGCAACGTGTGCTTGTTCTGCCCTCGGGTGAAGTCGGCACGCCAGCCGATGCTCTCACCGAACTTGCCCTCCAGGCCCGCCGAGACGCGCCACTCTTCCTGGTCGCGGGTCTGGTACGCCGAGCCGTCGAGGTCCGCGCCGAAGAACGGATTGCCGCCAACCAGCCATGGACGCCACTGGCCGATGGGTATGAAGATGCCGGTCGCGTTCGCGGGGAACTGCGACGGGTTGGCCGCGCGATAGGCCGCGAGCCCCGGGTTCGTCAGCGGCACGAACCAGTTGCCGAACAGCCGCGGGCTCGTGCCGGGCGTGAAGCTGGCGGGATTGATGTTGCCCGGCAGCACCGTCTCTGTCACCGGCTTCGGCTGATTGAAGCTCGGCGGATAGTCCATGATCGCCTCGGACTGCGAGTAGTAAGCCTCGACGTGCAGCCTGGTCGATTCGCCGAAGTCCCGGTTGAATTCGCCATAGGTCTGCCAGGTTGTCGCGGGCGCGACGAGTGCCTGCCAGCGCGTGACCTGATTGATGCAGAAGTCATTCGGTGCGAACGTGACTACGAGGCTGCCGAGCGCCCGGCAGCCGACGTCGACCGCGCGCGGGCCGACGGCTGCGAGAGTGCCGCCTGGCCCCGTGGCGCCAACAGGCACGAACTGCGCCGGGTTCGCCGAGAAATTCCAGCCCGCATCGGGGTTGAGCGCGTACGGCGGAATTGCCCAGTCGCGATCGCGCTGCCAGAGTCGAGATCGATCCTGGTACCCGGCGGAGAGCATGATGTTCCAGCCTTCGCCGACCCGACCCCAGGTCGCGTCGAGCTTGTAGTCCCCGTCGGTATCATCGATGGACGTGAAGTCGCCCCCGACTTCCAGGCCTTCGAAATTGCGCTTGGTAATGAAGTTGACCACTCCGCTGACGGCGTCCGAGCCATAGGTCGTGGCCGCCGCGTCCTTGAGGACCTCGATGCGCGCGACCGCCGAGATCGGGATATTGCGCGTGTTGACGTGGTAGCCGCCGACGAGTGGCAGCCGGCGCCCGTTGAGCAGCACGAGGTTGCGATCGGGGCCGAGCCCGCGCAGGTTGACGCTCTCCGAAGCCTCGAAGCCCTGGCCCTTGCCGGGCTGCGAGGAATTCGTGTTACCCAGCGAGCCGGCGGCCTCGGGCAGCGCACGGATCGTCTCGAGCAGCGAAGGCGAGCCCTGCTTCTCGATGTCGTCGACGGACAGCACGCGCAACGGCAGCGCCTCGGCCTGGGAGGTCGTCAGGATGCGCGATCCGGTGACCACGACTTCCTGCAGGTCGGCGGCTTTCGCCGCGGCCGCAGGATCCTGTGCCTGGGCCGAAGCCCCCAGCACCGTCAGCGCGGCAGCGGCAAGAATCGCTGCGGGCTGCCGGATACACGTTTGCCTGACCATGGTCTCAGCCCTCTCGAAGGTGGCTCGGGACGCTCCCGAGCCGTTGATGATGAGGTTTGAACAATCGTTTGTTCTTCAATCCGATAGTGGCCCTGGCCCGCGCGACTGTCAATACACGCCGCGCCAACCCGTCAAGCGTCGC
>JANPDV010000234.1:0-1992 GCA_031431655.1 Gammaproteobacteria bacterium
GCGGCGACGGCGTCACGTAGTGCACCCCGTTGATGAGTTCGTGCCGCTTCCCGTCGTCGGGGAACAGCAGGAAGTCGTCGTAGGTGAGCCGCATGTCGGCGGTAAGCGCGGCTGGACGCATCCGATCCTCCCCGGGCATGAGGTGAGTGTAGCGCTGCCCACGGCCGTCGGTGTAGCGAGTGTCGTGCCATGCGAGAACAGGCCCAAATTCCGTTTGGCGGGTGCACAGGACGCGGAATCTGCGAGGTGGCGCGGCGCGCGACGATTCAGGTCTTGCCACCTGCCGCTACAATCCGCCGGTGCGCACTGAGCTGCGCTGCAGCCGGGCGGCGCGGGGTCACACGACGATCTGACTAGGAGGTCTGAGAGTCGAGAATCGCAGCGACACCCCACAGATCGTCTGCGCGCGGCGATACCTGATGCGGTGTTCGCACCAGAATGGCATTGATGCCGACGCCCCGAGCCCCGGCAAAGTCGGCGACCGGGTTGTCCCCGATCATCCAGATTGGCCCGTGTGGCGTGACGGCCCGTGCCGCCTCGAACAGGCGCGGGTGTGGCTTCTCGAAACCGACGCGGCCAGAGGTGACAACCGCGTCGAACCAGCCCGCGAGTCCGAGTGCCTCTACCAAAGACGGGAGTTCCGGAACGTGATTCGAGACGATCACGTGCCGCCATCCGCGGTCGCGCAAGAGCGACAGGACCGGCTCTACGTCATCGAAGACCCGGTACCGGTCCGGTTCGAGGATGCATTCACGCAGCTGGACGAACGGGCGCGCCAGGTGAGCTTCGGGCCAGCCGAGCCCGACAAACACATCAGCGAAGCGGTGGTCGACAGCGTCCCACCACTCCTCAGCCGTCGCCAGCCTCGTGTGATCGAGCTCTGGGTCATGCCACGGGAAGCCGGTCTGGAGCTGGCGGCCCAGCGTGTCGCGTTGAATGCCCAGGTGCGGACATCGTTCCGCCAACAACATGTGGCCAGCCTCTGACCACATGGCGGGCCGACTCACGAGGGTGCCGTCAAAGTCCCACCAAAGTACGCCGGCCATCGCAGGGATTTCCTTGCGCGACCGCTACGCCACGTCATTGCGGACGTGCTCGGCGCGCACCTCGTTGATCAGCGTCTGGTAACCCACACCGCGGCGCCGCGCTTCCTCGCGAAACCGCGCCAACACCTTGGCGTCGAGCCGGATCGCGATCAGCTGGCGGGCGGTTCTCCCCCAGAGGCGGTCGCCCCACCCGGCGCATGGCCCCCAGCTGGCTCGCCGACGCCTCGGGGATGTCGCTGAAGTCAATCTTGCGCGCGGTACGCCGCGCGCTCACGCCGGCTCGCGCATCGCGCGCTGATGAGGCGGATCGTTTCGACATCGGCTCGTCTCCTGATCGTGTAGGCCACCCGCGCATCCCACTCGAACACGATTCAGTATCGACGGAATGCGGCATGCTCACTGCTCCGACTCCTGGGGTCTTGGCGGCGACGTCGAAGATCAGATCGCGAAGCCGCAGCCTACTGTTTCGATAGATTCACGCTGCCGAAGCTGGTCGGGCTCAGCGGGGCGGAACACAAGAACCGCGCTGACACGGCGGTCAGTCTATTGGCCGTCACGACCACGTTCGTGAGCGAGAACCCAATAAGGGCATTCCCACCCCCGAGGACACAATACTCCTGTAGAAACCCCGGTTGAAACAGGGACAGGGAGATTGTGTATCTCGTCGACGAGAGTACTTGGGCTTGCGCCGTGCCTGAGACCGTCTCCCCGCTCGCAAATGTCGCCGACCACGGACCGGACCACACGACGACAGGAGTGCCTGGCTGCGAATCGGCGAGCGACAACTGCACAGTGCCTGGGCCCGACACTGGGTCGTTGATTGACCCCGCCCAGTTGCCGGCGGGCGAGGGTCCAGTTGGCGTCGGAGCTGGGGTGGGTGTCAGCGTCGGTGACAGCGGTGCCGAGAGCGTCGAGGGCGTCGAGGCGCCACCGCAGCCGCTCAACG
>JANPDV010000235.1:0-1732 GCA_031431655.1 Gammaproteobacteria bacterium
GGCTTCGTTCTCCGGCGAAAGATTGACCTGGCCGGGGGCGACCCGCAGGGCCTGCCGCGCATAGGCTTTGTCGACCACCTCGAACTCGAGCGTCTGCTGCTTCGATGCTTGCGTCACGACGACCTTCGCCGTGCCCAGCGCCTGGTCCAGCGGCAGTCCGACGATCGCCTGCCAACGCCCCGCCGCAGCGCGCACCAGCACTTGCCGGTCGCCGAACTCGACCCGCGGCAGGGTTGCGGCCTGCGGGCCGAGGTCGAGTACTGCGACGCCGCCGGGGACCCGCCGGTCACGTGGCAGCAGCGGCGGCCCTGCGGCCGGATCGATTGGCGCAGACTTGGCTACCGCGGCATCGGCTGCCTCGCCGACATCGGCCGCGTGCGCTGCGCGAGGGGCCGCCATCGCCAGCAATCCCGCCAGGCCCGCCGCAAGGGCGTCCCGGCGCGGCAGCTTGTCGTGCGGCAGGTTGCTCATGCGGTAGCGGCCGCCGGATCCGGGCTGGGCGCATCGTCCTGCTTGTCGACCACGCGCGCCGTGAAGACGCCGCGCGCCAGCCGCGCCCGCACCAGCGCGCCGCGCTGCAGGTCCGCGACGTCGGTGCGCAGCGCGCCGCTGACCGCGTCGGTGACGATCGCGAAGCCGCGGTCCAGCGTAGCCAGCGGACTGACGGCGTGCAGGGTGCGTTGCGCGACGCGCAAACGCTGCAGCCGCGCCGTAATCTGCGCCTGCATGACCTGCCGCAGCCGCAGCGACAGCGTGACCTCGCGCAGCTTCATCGCCTGCACGCGTGCGCCCGGCGACGCGCGGTGCAGCCGCGACTCGAGCCGTGCCAGTTGTGCCCTGCGTGCCGCAATCCGCGCCGTTGCCGCCAGTGCCATGCGCTGCTGCAGTTCGTCGAGCCGCTGCGCGCCGGCGCGCACCCGCTGCGCCGGATCGGCCAGCGCCAGCCGCCGGCGCAGGTTCAGCAGCCGGTCGGCATCGCCGCGCAGCGCGCGCTGCACCGCGCGGGTCAGCCGTGCGGTCGTCTGCCGCAGGCTGATGCGCCATTCGTTCGCATCCGGCACGACGAGTTCCGCCGCGCCGGACGGTGTCGGCGCCCGCAGGTCCGCGACGAAGTCGGCGATCGTGAAATCGACTTCGTGCCCGATGCCCGTGACCACCGGCATCGGGCAGGCGCGAATCGCACGCGCAACCTTCTCGTCATTGAAGGCCCACAGGTCCTCCAGCGAGCCGCCGCCGCGCGCCAGGATCAGCACGTCGCAATCGCGTCGCTGCGCTGCCAGGTTGAGCGCCGCGACGATCTCGGGCACTGCGGCCGCCCCCTGTACGGCGGTCGCGTAGATGCGCACGTCGGTCAGGGGGAAGCGCCGCCGCAGGATGTGCAGTACGTCCCGCAGGGCGGCGCCGGTCGGCGAGGTGATGACGCCGATCCGGGCCGGAAACGCCGGCAACTCGCGCTTCAGCTCGGCGGCAAACAGCCCCTCGGCGCCGAGCCGGTTCTTCAGCGCCTCGAACTCGCGCTGCAGCGCGCCGAGGCCGGCTTCTTCGAGGTGCTCCACCACCAGCTGGTACTCGCCGCGCGGCTCGTACAGGCCGACCCGGGCCCGCGCCAGCACGTGCTGCCCGTTCTCCGGTACGAACCTCACGGCCAGGTTCTTCTGCCGTAACATGGCGCAGCGCACCTGTGCGTCGCGGTCCTTGAGGCTGAAATACCAGTGGCCAGAGGACGGGCGGG
>JANPDV010000236.1:0-2967 GCA_031431655.1 Gammaproteobacteria bacterium
GTGGCGCGCCAGGACGGCGCGCCTCGAGCCCACATGGATGTGCTCTTCGCGTCCCCGCCGAGGCCGGTTTGGCCCGGCCCGCGCCGTCGTGGTGTAGATGCCCTGCTAGGCGGCGCGAACGATATCTTCCCGCAGCAGCTCGGCCCTGAGCGCCACGAGCAGCGCCTCGGCCATCGGATCGGTATGCAGCGCCGTCGGTGTGATCCGGAACCGCTCCGATCCTCGTGGCACGGTCGGATAGTTGATCGGCTGCAGATAGACGCCGTGCACGTCGATGAGTCGATCCGCCACCCGCTCGCAAACTGCGGAGTCGCCGACGATCAAGGGCAGTATCTGCGATTCACTGTTCAGCAGCGGCAGACCGGCAAGCTCCAGAGCAGATCGAACCGCGGTAACCCGCTCGAACAGCGTGCGCCGTTCCCGGAGGCTTTGCCGCAGGTGGCGAACACTGGCCAGCGCCGAGGCTGCGACCGCGGGTGGCAGGGCCGTCGTAAATATGAATCCCGGCGCGTAGCTGCGCAGGAAATCGATCAAGGTGGCATTCGCTGTCACGAAGCCGCCGACCGCCCCGTAGCCCTTGCCAAGCCCACCCTGCACGATGTCGACCTGCTCCAGCAGGCCCGCTTGCGCGACCAGGCCCGCACCCTCCGGGCCGTGCACGCCAACCGCATGCGTTTCGTCGACGAACACCAGCGCGCCGTGATGCTTCGCCGTTGCCACCAACGCCGGGATCGGCGCGATATCGCCGTCCATCGAGTACAGCGATTCGAAGGCGACGACGCGGGGGGTTGCTGGGTCGCTGCGAGCCAGCAGGCGGTGCAGCGAATCAGGATCGTTGTGCGCAAACACTTCGCAGCCGGCGCCGCTGCGGCGTATGCCCTCGATCATGGACGCGTGATTGCTCGCATCCGAGAAGAAGGTGCAGCCGGGCAGATTGCGGCCCAGCGTCGCAAGCGTGGTGTCGTTGGCGACATAGCCCGAAGAGAACACGAGCGCGCCGGACTTGCGATGCAGGCTCGCGAGCTCGCTCTCCAGCGCGACGATGAGCTCGTGCGTGCCGGAGATATTGCGTGTCCCACCGGCCCCGGCACCGTAACGGCCGAGGGCTTCGTGACCGGCCGCAAGTACCGTCGGATGCTGGCTCATGCCGAGATAGTCGTTGCTGCACCACACGACCACGTCCCGCGGCGGTCGATCGGGCTCCGCCAGGCGGGCCCTGGGGAACTCGCCCGCGCGGCGCCCGAGGATTCGAAAGCGCCGGTAGCGCTGCTCGCGACGCAGCGCCTGGACCTGCGCCTCGAAAAACTCACCGAAGGAGAACATGTCAGTTGAGCCCGAGCCGGCGCGCCTGGCGCGCCCCGTAGGTGACGATGTAGCTCGCCCCGGCGCGGCGGAAGACCTGCCACGATTCCAGCAGCATCGCATCGAAGTCGCCCAGTCCCTCCCGCGCGAGCAGCGCCAGTGACGCGAACTCGCCGCTCACCTGATACGCGCCAACGGGCTTGTTGGTCGCTGCGGAAATCGGGGCCAGCAGGTCGATCGAGCTCATGCCCGGCTTGACCATCAGCAAGTCTGCGCCTTCGTCCGCGCACCTTTGGCTCGCGGCAATGGCATCGCGTCGGGAACGCACATCCAGCTGGTACGAACGACGGTTGCCCTGCCGGGGACTCGATTGAGCCGCGATGCGAAACGGCCCGTAGAAGCTGCTGGCGAACTTGCTGCTGTAGCTCATGATCGAAACCAGTTCATGGCCTGCTGCGTCCAGCCGATCACGCAGGTGTGCCACCCGGCCATCGTTCATGTCGCTCGGGCTGACGCCGTCGGCGCCGGCACCGGCGTAGGTCAGGGCAAGCCCGGTGAGTTCGTCCAGGGTCGTGCCCAGGTCCTGCCGCCCCCGACCGTCGAACACGCAGCAGTGGCCACTGGTCGAATAGCTGCAAAGGCAGGTATCCACCCAGACACTGGCGTGCTCGCCGCAGGCCGCGCGCAGGCGCTCGATGCTGGCGGCGGTGAAATCGGCGTCGAAGTTCGCGGCCCGCTTTTCGGCGGGCACTGGAAAGAGCAGAAAGTGACGCACGCCAGCGGCCAGATCCGCATCCACCTGGCGCAGCAGCGATTGCGCATCGTGAGTCTGGTTGTCCAGCAGGCCCGGAATGGCGCGCGGCTGCGACGCCGCAGCATCCAGGAACAGCGGCTGTATCAGCTGCGCAGCGCCAAAGCCGGTTTCCGCGCACAGGTCGCGCAGGGCCGTGGTCCGCCGCAGGCGCTGCAGGCGTTTCAAGCCAGCAACTCCCGTCGGAACTGGCGGGCACTGAGGAAGGGCCGTACTCGCTCCCGGCCCAGCAGCTGACTGGCGATACGGTAGGTGTTGCCCGGTCCACAGCCATGCCAGGCATTCACCAGGGACGGGACCGCCGCGAGATACTCGCGCAGCTGCGTACCGCTCTGCCAATAGAAGTGCGAGTAGCAACTGACGTCCGCGGTCGGATGCCGGCGGGACGTTCGGTAAGTCGGTACCAGCTGCGATTGCGCGGTCGGGAACCCTTGCTCGTGCGACAGCTTCAGCCAGCGCACTGTTTGCGGATACCAGTTTCGGACCGCCGCGGCACTAGTCTCGCCCAGCGACTCATCGCTGCCCGTCACCCAGATACCGCGCGCAGCCAGCTTGCGCCACGTTGCAAGGCCCGCAGTCCAGACTACGGCGCGATCATCGATGCAGCAGTGTGTCGGCAGCGCGTCGGCTCTTGCGATCAGCAAGCCGGTATCGGCGCCGATATCGCCAAGGCTTCCTGGAACAGGCTGCCTGCACCGCAGGTCTTCATCGGGCATTTCGTCATGCCAGATGGCGTCGGCATCGCGCGGCGGCGGCAACCCGCGACCGAAGCGATACAGCCTGGCGCGTTGGTCGGGATCGTCCGGCCAGCTGCCGCGGATGAATTCGACATCGCCGTACTCGAATCGCAGGCG
>JANPDV010000237.1:0-11951 GCA_031431655.1 Gammaproteobacteria bacterium
GACTGCTGGTCGAGCTCTATCAGCAATCGGTCCAGCGCGGCCGCCCGCGCCAGCCGTAGCGCCGACGCGCGCTACTTCATCCCCATCCGCTTGCGGACGAGGTCGCCGGATTCCTTGTAGGTCTCCGGCAGTTTCTCGAGGAATGCACCGGGCTGGAATGTCGGCTCGTACTGCTGGAATACCGGCAGCAGCAGCGCCATCGGGAACTCCGGCACTCGCCGCGTCTTGCGGAAGTCGCCGATCGGGATGCGCGCGCTCGCGATCTCCTCATGGTGATTCGCCGTGCGCGCGAGCGGCGTACCACGCGGGTCGACTACCACGGTGCCCTCGTCGCGCGAGCCCGCGCCCTCGGCAAAGCCCATGTTGTCGGGCGACACCGAGTTGCCGACGCCCACGGTATAGGCACGCGTCGCGCGCGCCGTCTGGATCGCCGACTCGGCATTGGTGCCGCCGGTGACGGACAGCACGATGATCTCCGCGCCTTTCATCGCAAGCGCCGTGTACAGCATCGGCTCGCCGCCGACGGCCGTCACCGCGATATTGCCGATGTCGGTGCGGGCCACCGGCAGCGTGGCGTCCCAGCCATACATCTCGACGTAACGATCCAGCACGTCATAGACTGTCGTGCCGATCAGCGCGCCCTCGCCAAACAGGCCAAGGATGTTGCGCGCCTTCCATTGCTTGCTGACGATCGTGCCTTCGGGGCCGACGATCACCGACATGTTGATGACATGCCGCGGCCAGTCCTTCTCCTTCGCATAGCAGCCGAACGAGATATAGCAGCCGTAGCGCTTCGCGCGCTGCGCGATCACGTCAACCTCGGGGCCGGGCAGGTCGAAGGCGATCGTGTTGAGCTGCGAGCGTGTCCACGGCTGGAAGCCCTGGATCGGGAACTCATGCATGCAGATCAGGTCCTGCTTCGCGCCCCACAGCCGCTCGCCGCCCCATTCATCGGCGGAGCCCTGCGCATAGTCGATCAGCTTGGTGACGTGCGCGAGATTGCGCTTGAGGTCGGCGTCGCGGTTCTTGTAGTCGACCGACATCAGTCGCGACTGGATCGCGGAGACGTTGATCGCCTCCTGGCGCAGCGGCACGTTGGAGTACTGGCCCCGCTTCGAGACCGAGATCGGCGTCATCGGGGGCGTGGCGGCCGCAGCCTTGCTGCTACCCGCAGCGCCGGCAGCAATCACACTCGCTGTCGCGGCCGTGGCGGCGCCAGCGGCGAGTGCCCGGGAGAGCAGTTCACGGCGATCCAGTTTCGCCAAAGATGACTGGCGACTCATGTTCAGCTCCCCCGCTTGCGACTTTTCTTGGGTCCGAGATTCAATGACGTCACGTCCATGACATGCAGCCTCAGTCCCTGCATGAAGCCCGCGCCTTGGGTGCTGCGCGAGCTGGTCCAGACCAGCTTGCGACCATCGGGCGAGATCGCCGGGAAGCCATCGAACCCCTCGTCGAAAGTGATGCGCTTTGGCGGCGTCTTGCCGTCCATATAGCCCAGATACACCTCCCAGTTGCGCGGCGTTTCCGCGCGCACGAACAGGAAGTGCTGATCGTCCGGCGTGGGGTAAGGAGCCCAGTTCATGTCATGCGTGAAGGTGCGCGGCGTGACATTGCTGCCATCGCGCTTCACGGTGTAGATCGTCATCGGCGTCGGCTTCTGGTCGTACTCCGAGGCCTTCCACGCCCGGAACAGGATCGTCTCGCTGTCCGACAGGAAGTAGGGTGCGCCCTCCTGATCGTCTTCGGTGAAGGTGATCTGCTTCTCCCCGGTGCCGTCGGACTTCATGACCCAGAGGTCCATGTTGCCCTTGATCATCCGACCGAACACGATCCACTTGCCGTCGGGCGATACCGTGACTTCCGCCTCGTAGTACTGGTTGTTGGTCAGCCGCCGCACGTTGCCGCCCTGGCGGTCCGAGACGTACAGCTCCGAACCTTGCGGATAGTCGCGCCAGTCCGACCAGTTGCCCAGCGGCATCTGCAGGTTGTCCTTGATCGAGGTCCAGACCAGCTGTTTTCCGTCCGGGAAGAAGTAGGAGCAGGCGTCCCAGCCCTTGTCGTTGATCTGCACGATGTCCGTGCCGGAATCCGTGAACGTCTGCGTCAGGAAGCCGGACAGGCCGCGCGGGTTCTTGACCGCCAGCGGCGACTTCACCTGGGCGATCAGGTGCTCGCTGTCCGGCCCGTAGTAGGACTCGGCCGCCTCGCCCATGTTCGGGATGACCCAGGAAGGCATCTCGTTCGGACGTGTGGTTAGACTCGCTCCAGAAGGCGGCGCGATCGGTCGCAACGCAGCAACTGCACCCGCACCGCCGGCACTCGGCGATCCGCCGGTGGCAGCGCAGGCGGAGACGATGAGTGCAGATATTCCGGCGAGCATCGCCGACTTGCGAACACTTCTCATTTAGTAACCCCTCGGTGCCAGCGTTGCGGTGGATACCGCGCGCGATTCGCGTGGCGCTTTTGTTCTCGGAGCGTTACTTTGCTCGTAGTAGTCGCTGAAAGACAATAGCGACGCTCCCTGGGGGTCGATACATGGTCCACAACACCCGGCGCGTTGGGCTGCTGCTCAACGGCGCATTCCTCGTTTTCATCGCCGCGGCATCGTCGAACGTCGATGCACAGCAAGCCGTCAGCGCTGCCGACGACCCCGGTCTCGAAGAGGTCATCGTCACTGCACGCAAGCGCGAAGAGCGCCTGCAGGACGTCCCAACGTCCATCGCGGTGTTCTCGGCCGATTCGCTCGAGAAGCTCAACGTCCTGTCGGTAGATGAGCTGTCGAAACTGACCACCGGACTCACGTTCGACACGGACTTCGGTCGCCTGTCCGACCGCCCGATTCTGCGCGGCCAGGCAAACATCCTCGGCGACTCGGGCGTCTCCTATTTCATCGATGGCATCTACTATCCAGGCAGCCTGCTCGACTTCAATCTCGACGACGTCGCGTCCATAGAAGTGGTGAAGGGACCGCAATCGGCGCTCCACGGGCGCAATACGTATTCCGGCGCGATCCTGGTATCGACCCGCGCTCCGACGGAAGAGTTCTCCGCCTCTGCCAAGGTGGAACTGGCGGAGTTCGGTCAATCCAAGTTTGCGCTCGCGGTCGGCGGCCCACTGCTGGGCGAGACGCTCGGCGCAACGCTGTCCGGCAGTTACTTCAAGCGGGACGGTGTCTCCGGCCCGCTGTGGCGCAATCGTTTCGACGGCAAGGCGATGGGTGACCAGGAGTCGAAGACCGCCAATCTCGGGCTGTACTGGCAGCCCACCGATCGGCTCGATGTTCGCGGCCGCCTGTACTGGAGTGAACAGCAGGATGGTCCGCCGCCGCTCTTCCTGCAGGGCCATCAGCAGAACAACGTGTTTCCGGACAATGGCAACGGTCGGGCCAACGTGATCGGCGCGCAGTTCTTCCCGGTGGCAACCGGAGCGGGGTCGGTTTATCTCGGCGCAAACCGCTATTACGCGGGCGAAATCCAGCCGCGTCAGCTCGATGTGGATGCGCAGCGATCGCTCGGGGTCGAACCGGAGATTGCGGGCAATCGGCTGCTTGCGGCGGTGACCGCCAGTTTCAGGTTCACAGACAACCTGGTCGGAACCTACGTGGGCGGGCGCAATCGCGAGCGCTCCTGGGGCACCTACGATTTCGACTACCAGCCCACCTCGTACGGCCCGTTCATGACTTCGTCAGTAGGCCTGCGTCCGCGCACCGTGGCCGGGTCCCCTGTCGGTCAGTACGAGTACGCCGTGTCTACCGGTGCGCCAGCAGCCAATTTCTCCAGTGTGGGAGACACCAAGGGCACCAACACCAGCCACGAACTGCGCCTGCGGTACACGCGCGACAGTCTCGACTTCCTGGTTGGTGCCTACTATTTCGACAGCGAGACCGACAGCACCAACAAGCAGACCCCTGTCGCCAACTGGGGCTCCCAGCTGGTGCAGTCGCTGGGAGTTCTGCAGGCTCGAATGCAGGCCGCGTGCAGCACGTTCTTCCAGAACAGGCCCGGCTTCGTCAACTGCACTTCGGTTGTGCGACGCTCGACGGCGGCAAACTCCGCCATTGTGCCGTTCGACAGCACGGCCGGCGTCTGGACGACATTCGAGGACAGCGTCAGTCACTCGGCCCTCGAGAACACGGCGTTCTTTGCGGCCGCTACGTTCAATCCTCGCGACAACCTCGAACTCGGCATCGAAGCGCGGTCCGCCCGCGAGACGCTGAAGCGGCTGCCTGGGCAGCTGAACTCCATCGCCTATCTCACGACTCTGGTCGAGAACACGCCGTTCAGCTCGCGCACCGCCACGCCGGCTCAGAAGGCTTCGTTCAGCTCATTTACGCCGCGATTCACGGCCCGGTACGACCTGAGTTCCGAAAACAACCTGTACTTCGTCGCCGCCAAGGGAACGAAGCCGGGCGGTCTCAACAGTGTTCGCGCCGAGGCCATCGGCTTCGGCACTTTTGCCGAAGAGAAGGCATGGAGTTTCGAACTGGGTACGAAGAACCGATTCGTCGACGATCGCCTGCGCCTTAACGCGGCTGTCTTCCTCACCAAGATCGACGGCTACCAGCTCACCGACTCGGCCGTCTACCTGGATGGCACGCCGGCCACTCTCGTCAAGAATGTCGGCGAAGTGCAGATCGCGGGACTGGAGCTGGAACTCGGCTACTCGCCGGAGTCGGTCGAGGGTCTGAATCTGGGACTCAACTACAGCTACACGGACACCGAAATCAAGGCAGGTCTGGACGCCAACGAAGGCGTACTGCGCGATGTCGCGGACGACCAGCAACTGAACTGCTCGCTCGGGCTCGCGCCCGCATATGCCACGCTGGTGGCTTCGATTCGCGCGGCCAACCCGAACATCACGCCGGCCACGCTGATCTGCCACAACGATACGGGCACGCAGTACTTCGGAGCCTTCGGCTCGATCAAGGGCCGGAAGCTGCCGCGTGTGCCGGAGCACAACATCAACTTCAGCGTCGACTACTCCCGTCCGCTCAACGACCAGTGGACGCTGGCCACTTCGGGCAGCGTCTCGTACGAGAGCCGCAAATTCGTGCAGGTCGACAACCTGGCGTACTTCGGCGAGGCAACGCTGGTCAACGCCAGTGTTGGCCTCAGCCGCGGCAACCTGGGCATCACCCTGTGGGGCAAGAACCTCACCGACGAAGACAGCGTCGTATCGGCGAGCCGCTTCACCGATGCCACCAACCAGAGCCTGCGCGGTTTCTTCGGTTTCAACCGGCTGCCACGGCAGTTCGGGTTGACCGCGACGCTGAAGCTGTGACGAACGGGGCGGTGCGAGGATGAAGCGCGCCAGCCGTTCCGGTGGCGCCACGGCCGCGGCCGTGCTCGCGGCTGCATTCCTGCTGCTGGCGGCGGAAGCGCGTGCCGAGGGTACGCTGGATCTCTCGATAGGCGATCCGGCCCGGGCGAAGCGCATCGCGCCGCTTGCCCTCGACGCGATCACCGATACCGCGACGGACCAGCAGATCACGCCACAGGAATTGGCCGCGCGACTGGCCGACACCAGGATCCTGTTCATCGGCGAGGAACACACCAACCTCGAGTTCCATCGGGTGCAGCTGCGCGTGCTGCAGGCGCTGCACGATGCGGGGCGCGAAGTTCTGATCGGTCTCGAGATGTTCCCCTATACCCAGCAGCCGGTGCTCGATCGCTGGGTGCGCGGCGAACTGGACGAGAAGCAGTTCATCGACAGCTCCGGCTGGTATGAGAACTGGTCCCACCACTGGGGCCACTATCGCGAGATCTTTCTCTATGCGCAGGCCAGGCGACTGGCGATGTATGGCGTGAACGCCCCGCGTGAAGTTGTACGGACCGTGCGTGCCAAGGGAGTCGAAGCGCTCGATGCTGAGGCGCGGGCACACATGCCCCCGGCTCTCGATCTCACCAGCGATGAGCACCGTGCGATGTTTCGCGCGTCGTTCTCGGCCGATGACCTGCTGCACATGACGTCCCTTAACGACGAGCAGCGCGAAGGCATATACCGCGCCCAAGCCACCTGGGACGGCGCAATGGGCTGGAACGCGATGAAGGCGCTCAACGAACACGGTGGTCGGAAGGCCATCATGGTCGTTCTGATCGGCGCGGGCCACGTCACCTACGGACTTGGCGCCGAGCGCCAGATCAAACCGCATTTCAAGGGTCGCATCAGCTCCCTCGTGCCCGTGGCCGTGCGCGATGCCGACGACAAGCCGCTGACGGGCGTGCGTGCGTCCTACGCCAATTTCCTCTGGGGCGTGCCCGCCTCCGATGGTCCGGGCCTGCCCGTGCTGGGCGTATCGCTGGCTGGCCGCATGGGCAGTGCGCCTACGAAGGTCATCGACGTCGACAAGCAGTCCTCGGCAGCCCGGGCTGGCGTGAAGATCGGCGACGTGCTGCTGTCGCTGGACGGTACCGCGATCGACTCGGGCGCCGCGCTGCAGCGCAAGACCGCCGACTATGCCTGGGGGGATGCGGCGCAGCTAAAGTTGCAACGCGGCGCCGAACAACTGACGCTGGTCGTGCCGTTCCGTCGTCCCGGGAGATAGCCGCATGAGACAGATCCTCGCGCGCTGTGCTCTCGCAGCCGTGGTCGGCCTGTGCCCGTCGCTGCACGCCGCAGAAATACCGGCCTATCGCCTCGACGCCGCGATCGATCCCGCATCCGGCGAACTCAGCGTCACTGCCGAAGTCGAAGTGCCGGCAAGTCTCGCAGGCAAGACAGTCGAGTTCCTGCTCGCCACGCCGCTGCGCATCGAATCATCGGATCCTGCGGTGACGAGCATCGCAGCCGAGTCCGCGGCAGGCTTCTCCGGGATCAACGGTTCCAGCGCCGCACTGGGCAAGAGCGGTCGCGCCGCACGCTACCGCCTGCAGCTGCCGCCGGGCCGGACGAGTTTCCAGCTGCGGTATAGCGGGCGCGTGGATTTCGGCTTCGATTCTCCGGCGCAGGAGTACGCGCGCGGCTTCAACGAGACCCTGGGGACCATCCGGAAAGACGGCGTGTATCTCGCCGGCAGCACGCTCTGGTATCCCTACTTCGGCGATTCGCTGTTTACGTTCGAGCTCGCCGCGCGCGCGACTGGCACCGGGCCCGGCGGTGTCGCCGCAGGCTGGCACCTGATCAGCCCGGGCAATGGCACGGCCCGCGACGCGCAGGGCGTGGCCCACTGGCGCTCGGAGGCGCCGCTCGATGAGCTGCACATCGTCGGCGGGCCGTTGACGCGCTACTCGCGCGCCGCAGGGGCTGTCACCGCCGAGGTCTACCTGCGCACTCCGGACGAGGCACTCGCTGCGAAGTACCTGGAGTCCACCGCGCGCAACCTCGAGATGTACCGCAACCTGATCGGCACCTACCCGTACGAGAAGTTCGCGCTGGTCGAGAACTTCTGGGAGACCGGCTACGGCATGCCGAGCTTCACGCTGCTGGGGCCGCAGATCATCCGCTTCCCGTTCATCCTCACCTCGTCGTATCCGCATGAAATCCTGCACAACTGGTGGGGCAACGGCGTGTTCGTCGACTACGCCAACGGCAACTGGTGCGAGGGACTCACCGCGTATCTTGCGGACCATCTGTATAAAGAGCAGCAGGGCCAGGGCGCCGAGTATCGGCGCGACACGCTCAAGAAATACCGCGACTTCGTCCGCGAGGCGCGCGACTTCCCGCTAACCGAGTTCCGCTCGCGCCACAGTCCGGCCACCGAGGCGGTGGGCTATGGCAAGGCGCTGATGCTGTTCCACATGACGCGCCGCAGAATTGGCGACGAGGCCTTCACGCGCGGCCTGCAGCGCTTCTATCGGGAGCAGAAAGGTCGGCGTGCCACCTTTGAGGATCTTGCGCGTGCGTTCAGCGCAGCGTCGAAGCAGGACCTTGAGCCCATGTACACCCAGTGGGTGCGGCGCGCCGGTGCGCCGGACCTGCGCGTCTCAGGGCTGCGCGTCGAACCCGCCGCCGCGGCCGACGGCTCGCGCATCGTGCGCGGCACCCTGCGCCAGGTGCAGACCGCTGAGCCCTTTGCGCTCGACGTGCCGGTGGCGGTTCGTACCCGCGCCGGTGTCGAGACGTTCACCGTGGCCAGCCGTGCACGTGAGACGCCGTTCTCGCTGACGACGAAGGCCGAGCCGATCGGCTTTGAAGTGGATCCCGAGTTCGACCTGTTCCGCGTGCTCGATGCGCGCGAGACGGCTCCCTCGCTGGGTCAGCTGTTCGGCGATCCCGAGATCGTCGCGGTGTTGCCGGCCAGGGCAAGCGCCGTCGCCCGCAAGGCCTATGAAGAGATGATCGCGTTCTGGCGCGGCGGCGAAGGCGCCGGCGGCCAGCGCATCGTCGTGCGCAGCGACGGCGACAGGACGCCCCTGCCAACCGATCGCGCCGTGTGGATCTTCGGCCGCGACAACGAACTGGCGAAATCCCTGTTTGCTGACGACGCGGCTCTCGGTTTTCGTGTGGGCGCGGACGCATTCGAGACCGCCGGCTCCGCGATCCCGTTCGCCGGGCACTCGGCGACGATCGTGCGCCGCAATCCGAAGAACCCCGCCAAGGCCGTCGGCTGGGTGACCGCAGACCCGCTCGAGGCCGCGCCCGGCCTCGCGCGCAAGCTGCCGCACTACGGCAAGTATTCCTATCTGGGTTTCGAGGGCACAGAGCCTGCAAACACCGTAAAGGGCGAGTGGAGCGCGGCCGACTCGCCGCTGCACTTTGCGCTTGGCGCGGCCGTTGGTGCTGCCACCGCTGCGAAGTATCCGGCCCGCCAGCCGCTCGCGCGACTCCCCGCCGTGTTCGACGGCGCGGCCATGCTGGAGCGAGTGCGCTGGCTGGCCGACCCGGAGCGCGAGGGCCGGGGCCTGGGCAGTGCCGGCCTCGAGGCGGCGGCGGGCTACGTCGTCGAAGCGTTCAAGGCCGCCGGCCTCAAGCCCGGCAACGGCGACAACTGGTTGCAGCCCTTCGAGTTCACGCCGAACGGCGCGCAGAAGCCGGTGCGCGCGCAGAACGTCGTCGGCGTGCTCGCCGGCGCGGATCCGCGCTTTAAGGATGAAGCCGTGATCGTCTCAGCGCACTACGACCATCTTGGCCGCAGCGGCCCCGGTGTGCGGGTCGCCGAGATCGGCCAGGTGCATCCCGGCGCGGATGACAATGCCAGCGGCGTCGCCGTGCTGATCGAGCTGGCGCGCACGCTCGCCGCCGCGGGCGCGCCACCCCGAAGCATCGTGTTTGTCGCATTCTCTGGCGAGGAGTCCGGACTCAACGGCTCGAAGCACTACGTGGCCAACCCCGTGCCTGTACCGCTCGCCGGCATCCGCTCCGTGCTGAACCTCGACACGGTTGGCCGGCTGGGCAATGGCGAAGTTTCCGCCCTCGCCACCGGCACCGCCACCGAGTGGCAGCACGTGTTCCGCGGCATCACGTTCTCCACCGGCATCGCGACCCACAGCGTGCCCGGTGCATCGCAGTCTTCGGATCAGCAGAGCTTCATCGATCGCGGCATTCCCGGAGTGCAGCTGTTCACGGGCGCGCATCTCGACTATCACCGCCCCACCGACACTGCGGACAAGATCGACGTCGCCGGGCTCGTGAAGGTGGCCACAGTGGCGCGCGAGGCGGTGGAGTATCTCGCGCAGCGGCCTGACGCGCTGACGGCCACCATCAGCGCGTCGCCCGCGCCGGCCGGCGCCGATCGCGGCCCCGCCGATGGCAGCGCCCGCCGCGTGTCGTTTGGGCTCGTGCCGGACTACAACCACCAGGGCAAAGGCGTACGCGCCGAGTCCGTCGTGCCTGACTCCCCGGCGGCGCGCGCCGGCATTCTCGCCGGAGACGTCCTGCTGGCGCTCGACGGCGAAGTCATCGCCGATCTCGGCGCATTCTCCGAGAACCTCAAGCGACACAAGCCCGGCGACAGCGTTGTAACGAAGTTGCGGCGCGGTGACGCCGAGCTGACGCGGCAGGTCGAGCTTCTGGAGCGGTGAGCGCGCGCCAGCGGCAAGGCTCGCGCGCCGTCCTCAGGCCCGACAGTTCGCCGGCCGATACTTGGCCGTCAACGTGCCACCGCCCGAAGGTATCGTCGCGCCCGACGCAATCGTCAGACCCGTGATGCCCGTCGTGCCCTTGTCGCCGCACACCCACGACGTGTCGCCGTTCGGACTGGTGTAGGGCGTAAGGCTCATCGTGGCGTTGGTGATCCGCGAGTTCGCCTGGCCGCCGAACGTCATCGTGATGACACCGCCTGCGTCGACCTCAATGCCCGTGACGTACTTACCCTTGATGTTGGTAGCAACGTCCATGCCTGCCGCCGAATTCGATGCCGGCCAGATGCCGTTCGCCCCATAGGTCTCGGAAACGCTCGCCTTGGCTGCGCCGGCGAGGTTAAGTCCCTCGGTCACCTGCGCCCGGATCGTGTAGTCCTGATAGGCCGGGATCGCAATCGCCGCCAGGATGCCGATGATGGCAACCACGATCATCAGTTCGATCAGCGTGAAGCCGTGTTGAGAAGGTGAGGTCTTCATAGGGAGTGTCCTTTCGGGGTCCGGGTCGAGAGCGAACGAGGCCAGTGAGGAAGGAGCGAGCTGCAGAACGCGGGCTCGGCGGAGGGGGATACAGGGACCCCGGCGCATTGCGTACAGAGACGTGAGGTTCAGCGCCAGACCTTTGATAGCACGTCCGGGGCGCCTCGACCGTGCTGAAACGCCTTGTCAGCGAACGCGAGCCCGGAAACCGCGCGATCACGTCACAAAGCGACGCGCTGCGTCACGTCTTCAAGGCTAGCTACGGCGCTGCAGGAGCCATCTCCGATCGGCCCACGGAGCCGGTGCGGAGGGGCCGATCCCTGCGTGATGGGGTGAGGCAGGTCCGCAGCCCGGGCCGAGCCAAGCGCGGGGCCGAGATTCAGGCCGCTTTACGCGGTTGTCCACATTGAGCGATATTCTGTAGCCGATCCCGCAGGTCATCGGGACTTAGCAATACTGGAATCAGAGAGATGCGCGTTTCCGGCCAGATTATCCGACGTTAATGGCGTAAGGAATGACGTCAATTAGCGCATTGATTAGTAGTTAGGTTTCAGGGGACACGTTGCAGATGGATCTTCTGGCAGTGATCGTCGCGGGAGTTGTTGGATTCTTGACGGCCTACGCCGTGTGGCGAGTGCTGTCTGGCGCGCTGTCACGCTGCTTGGAGGGGCTGGTCCCGAAGACGGTAGCTGCAGATCTCGGCTTCTTTGTTCGCTTCGCTGTACTCGCGTCGAGCGTTGCGACAGCAGCGGCGCGAGCCGGATTCTTTGCCTCGAGCAGCAGGCGAGGAGGCCCGGGTGCGGTATCCATCCCATCGTCCAGCGATGTCTTGGCGAACACAGCTCTGAGCGCGGTGGCTCCGGCGCTCAGTGCGGCGGTTGCCGTGTTCTTTGTCTTTTTCGTTTCGGTGCTGGTCGGGCACGTCCTCCTCAAGGGCTTTCAGGTTCTTCGCAGCAGCAAGGAGGATGGGCGCGGTGGGCCTGAAACCTAACATCAGGTTCGAGCGGACGGTGAGGCATAAAGTGCAAGCTGCTCCCTGCATCACTTCGAGCTGGCACTGGCTGGGGACGCTGGAACTGCTGCGTCCCGCCGCTCAACCTGGGCGTTAGACGGCACGTATGGAAAGGCAGCAGATTCTCGCGGAAATACGGAGACTCGCGGCAGCGTCTGGCGGAAAGGCGCCGGGCCGAGCCGCGTTCGAGCGCGCGACCGGAATCCGTGAGGCTGACTGGTATCCGCACCTTTGGTTGCGTTGGGGGGAGGCGCTGGCCGAAGCCGGCCATCTCCCAAACGAGTTGAACGCGTCTCTGTCCGAGTCAACAATACTTGAGCACTACGTCAACTTCGTGCAGGAGCTCGGAAGGCTGCCAGTCTCTGGGGAGCTTCGCCTACGCGCGAGAGCGCATCCCGAATTCCCAAGCCATAACACGTTCTCGAAATTTGGTGGCAAGG
>JANPDV010000238.1:0-7495 GCA_031431655.1 Gammaproteobacteria bacterium
GATCGAGAAGCCGCCCAGCACCAGCGGATAGACGACGGCGGCTTCGGCCATCGACGGGAGCATCAGCGCGCCGAGCAGCATGGTCGCGATGATGGTCACGGCGTAGGTCTCGAACAAATCCGCGGCCATGCCGGCGCAGTCGCCGACGTTGTCACCCACGTTGTCGGCGATCACCGCCGGGTTGCGCGGGTCATCTTCCGGGATGCCGGCCTCGACCTTGCCCACCAGGTCCGCGCCCACGTCCGCGCCCTTGGTAAAGATGCCGCCGCCGAGGCGCGCGAAGATGGAGATCAGCGAGCCGCCGAAGGCGAGGCCCACCAGCGAGCGCAGCGCGTGGTCACCGCCGATGATCGGCAGCATGATCATGTAGTACGCGGCGACGCCGATCAGGCCCAGGCCAACCACCAGCATGCCGGTGATCGCGCCGCCCTTGAAGGCGACCTGCAGCGCGGCGTTCAGCCCGTTGTTGGCGGCTTCGGCCGTGCGCACGTTGGCGCGCACCGAGATGTTCATGCCGATGTAACCGGCGACGCCCGAGAGCACGGCACCGACGGCGAAGCCACCAGCGGTTGCCCAGTCCTGCAGCGCCAGCCCGAGCACGATGCACAGCACGACGCCGACGACGGCGATGGTGGTGTACTGGCGGTTCAGGTAGGCCTGGGCACCGGCCTGGATGGCCGCTGCGATTTCCTGCATGCGGGCGTTGCCAGCCGGCAGCGCGAGAATCTGGGTGATCGAGACGGCGCCATAGACCAGCGCCAGAATGCCCGCGCCAATAGCGAGCCAAAGCCACGTCGTGGCATCCATTGTGGACTCCTCCCGAAGCGAAATTAATTCAACAAAATCAGCAGTTTATACTTTTTCTGGACGGCCGGAAGACGGCACCCCGGCGCCAAGGGCCGCGAACTATAGCACAGCGTCGGAGGGCTTCGACCGCACGCCTCAGGGCTTGAAAGGGGGCAGTTTGCGGCGCACTGCCGCGCCGCGGATCCGGACATATTCCGGCAGACCGTTGCGATACGGTGGATAGGCTTCGCCTGCGATCAATGGCTCGAGGTAGCGTCGGCACTTGGCCGTGATGCCGAATCCGTCGGCGGTGATGAAGTCGCGCGGTACCTTCTTTTCGACGTTCGCCACCTTTGCCAGCGCCACCGGTTCCACGGTCCAGCGATAGGGCCTGGACGACTTGCGGATGATCGCCGGCATGACGGCGTTGCGGCCCTGCACGGCGAGCTGCACGGCTGCCTTGCCGACCGCGTAGGCCTGCTCGACGTCGACCTTCGAGGCGATGTGCCGCGCTGCACGTTGCAGGTAATCCGCGACGGCCCAGTGATACTTGTAGCCGAACGCGTCCTTGACCATGTTGGCGACGACGGGTCCGACGCCACCGAGTTGCGCGTGACCGAACGCGTCCGTGCCGCCTGCCTCGGCCAGGAACTTGCCATCGGCGGTGGCCGTGCCTTCGGAGACCACGATCACGCAATAGCCGTTGTCCGTCACGCTCTGCTTGACGCGCGCCAGGAACGCCGGCTTGTCGAATGCAATCTCCGGAAACAGGATGATCTGCGGCGCGTCGCCGCTGCGAGTGCCGGCGAGGCCGCCGGCCGCCGCGATCCAGCCGGCATGGCGTCCCATGACTTCAAGCACGAACACTTTGGTCGAGGTGCGCGCCATTGACGCGACATCGAGTGCGGCTTCGCGGGTTGAAACCGCAACATACTTGGCGACCGAGCCGAAGCCCGGGCAGCAGTCGGTGAAGGGCAGGTCGTTGTCGACCGTCTTCGGCACGCCGACGCAGATGATGGGGTAGCCCAGCGACTCGCCGATCTGCGAGAGCTTGTGCGCCGTGTCCATCGAGTCATTGCCGCCGTTATAGAAAAAATAGCCAATGTCGTGCGCGCGGAAGACTTCGATCAGGCGCTCGTACTCGGCCCGGTTCTTGTCCAATCCCTTCAGCTTGAAGCGGGCGGAACCAAACGCGCCCGACGGCGTGTGGCGCAGGCCGCGGATGGTCGCACGCGACTCGCGGCTGACGTCGATCAGGTCTTCCTCGAGTGCGCCGATGATGCCGTGCCGGCCGGCGAACACCTTGCCGATCGACTTCGGGTAGCGCGCCGCGGTCTCGATGACACCGGCAGCCGAGGCGTTGATGACGGCGGTGACGCCGCCGGACTGGGCGTAGAGCGCGTTGCGCGGGGCAGGTTTTTTCATGGTTGCGACGGCGTCAGGGCGTGCGGCTGAGGTCGGGGAGACGAGAGTAGCGCAGGTGCCGGCGAACCGGCAGAGGCTCGGGGACGCGGCCTGGCCCGTCCCACGCGCGGTTTGACCTCACCGCACCCGCCCGGTACTGTCGCCGCCGTCATGCGAATCGTGTTTCTCGGCGCACCGGGGTCCGGCAAGGGAACCCAGGCACAGCGGCTCATCGACCGGCACCACATCCCGCAGATCTCCACCGGCGATCTGCTGCGTTCGCATGTGCGCCATGGTACCGAGCTTGGCAAGCGGGCCAAGGTGGTCATGGACGCCGGCCAGCTGGTCGACGATGCCACCATGCTCGGCATGGTGCGCGCGCGTCTGGCCGAGCCGGATGCGGCCCAGGGTTTCATTCTCGATGGCTTCCCACGCACCGTGCCGCAGGCGGATGGGCTGCAGAACCTGCTGCGTGAGCTCGACCAGCCACTCGACGCGGTGCTGCTGTTCAATGTGGACCCGGGCAAGCTGCTGCAGCGGATTTCCGGGCGGCGCTCATGCCAGGACTGCGGCCGCGTGTTCAACGTTCACACGGCTCCCGTGCCTTCGCCGCCGCCGTGTGGCGGCACCTGCACGACCCCGCGACTGGTGCAGCGGCCCGACGATGAAGAAGCGACGGTGGCCAGGCGCCTGGCTGTGTATGAATCGCAGACCCAGCCGCTGGTCGCCTGGTATCGCGAGCGCGGACTGCTGCGCGAGATCGACGCGGACGCGGAACTCGGCGTGGTTACCGAAAGGCTGGAACGCGCGCTACAGGCGCGCCCGTAGCGCGTCGCCGATCGCCTCGCGTCGCCAACCGCGCATCGGCGACACGTCGGTATCGCCCCGGGCAATGCGCTCGAGGTCCTTGCGGGTAGCCAGGATCTCCGGTGCCATCGCCAGCTGCGTCGCGACCGACTGCGTGGTGTCGGCGAGTCGCTTGACCAGCGCCAGATGCGCCGGATCCGGCCGCTCCCGGCGCGGCATTGGCGGCGGCGGGTCGGCAATCTGCGCAGCGTGGATCATCGCCAGCAGTTCATCGCCGGAGTGTTTCACCACGCCTTCCGGCATCTCCGGAATGCTGGCGAGCGCGCTGCGGTCGCGCGGCACGCGCACCACGACCTCGCGCATGACCCCGTCGTCGAGAATCCAGCCACGCGGGCGGTTGCGCGAAACGGCGCGACGCTCGCGCCAGGCCGCGATGGACTGCGCCAGCGCCGTGCGCCCTTCGTCCAGGCCCTGCAGCGCCCGGACGCGCAGCCAGGCGCGCTCGGGGTCGACCGCCAGCAGCGAGGGATCGACCAGTCCGGCAAACTCTTCGTCCAGCCACCCGAGGCGACCCAGCGCGTCGAGCCGCTGCAGCAACTCGGCCCGCAGTGGCAGCAGATAGCGCACGTCATCCAGTGCGTAGTCGACCTGCTCGGGCGACAGCGGACGTCGCGACCAGTCGGTGCGCGTCTGGCCCTTCGGCAGTTCGTGACCCAGCACGGTGCGCACCAGCTCGCCATAGCCGACCTGCGCCGCAAAGCCGGCGAGTGCCGCGGCAATCTGCGTGTCGAATACCGGGCTGAGCATGCCGACCACGGGCTGCAGCACTTCCAGATCCTGGCGCGCGGCGTGCAGCACCTTGATCGCAGGGCCGGTGGCGAGCGCGGCGCGCAGTTCGTCCAGCACTGGCAGTGCCAGCGGATCGACGCAGGCAAGCCGGGCATTCGAGCCGATCTGCAACAGGCATAATTCGGCGCGATAAGTCCGCTCTCGCATGAACTCGGTGTCGAGCGCCAGCGCCTCCGCGCCCTGCAACTGGGCGGCGAGTTCCTGCAGGGCTTCGGGCGTGGCGACAATCGTGGGCGACGTCATGGGGGCGACTATGCAAGAATTCCGGCCCCTTCGATACGTCAGGCCGCGCCTGCAGCACAACCCTTGATCGCCGCACTCAAGCTCTATCTCGAGATCGTGTTGTTGCGCCGGGGGCCGGAAGACGTGCCGGCGTCCAGTTCGCTGCTGATGACCACGGTGGCGCTGTTCGTCGCCCTGAACGTGGCCCTGCGGCTGGTCTTCCCGCCTTCGGCCGATGTCTGGCCAATCGCACTAGCGGTGTCGATCGGGTTCGCGCTGCTCTGGTACCGCGTGCTGCTCAACGCCTTCAGCAAGCCGGAGCGCTACCTGCAGGTCGTCACCGCCATCTTCGGCGTCGGCTGCTGGTTCACGCCGATCGCCGTGCCGCTCAGCACGCTGCTCGAAGGCTACACCGACGCTCCGGAGAAGGCGCCCGCGTGGATCGCGCTGCTGTTTCCCGTAGCGCTCTACATGGGCTACCTGAATGCGCGCATCCTGCGCCAGGCGCTCGAGCGGCCATTGGCGCTGTGCATCGCGCTGATAGTGGTGCAGACCATCATCGAAGTGCTGCTCGTCAGCCTGGCGTTGGGCCCGCAGGCAACCGCCGTGGCGCCGGGCGCGCCAGTCAGCTGAGTCGCGCCGGATGCACGTTCACATCCTTGGAATCTGCGGCACGTTCATGGGCGGCATCGCGGCCATCGCCAAGGCGGCCGGCCACCGCGTCACCGGCTCCGATCGCAACGTTTACCCGCCGATGAGCACACAGCTCGCCGCGCTGGGCATTGATGTCTACGAAGGGTTCGGTGCCGACCAGCTCGACCCCGCCCCGGACGTCGTCGTGGTCGGCAACGTGATGACCCGCGGCGCGCCCGTCATCGAAGCGATGCTGGACCGCGGCCTGGTCTATGCGTCCGGTCCGCAGTGGCTGTCGCGCGAGTTGCTGCGCGACCGCTGGGTCATCGCGGTCGCCGGCACCCATGGCAAGACGACCACCACCAGCCTGGTGGCGTGGATTCTGGAGTACGCCGGGCTTGCGCCCGGCTTCCTGATCGGCGGCGTGGCCGACGATTTCGGGGTCAGCGCGCGCATCGGCGAGAACCCGTTCTTCGTCATAGAAGCCGACGAGTACACCGCGTTCTTCGACAAGCGCGCCAAGTTCGTACACTACCGGCCCCGCACGGCCATCCTGAACAACCTGGAGTTCGACCACGCCGACATCTATCCGGACGTGGCCTCGATCCAGCGCCAGTTCCATCACCTGGTGCGCATCGTGCCGGGCGCCGGGCGGTTGATCTGGAACTCGTCCGACGCACTGCTCGCAGAGACGCTGCGCATGGGATGCTGGACCCCGACCGAAGGCTTTGCGCGTGACGGCGCGGGCGAGGCGCTGTGGGCCGCGCACCTCGAGGGCAACGGCGACGGATCGCAGTTCGAGGTGCTGGTGTCGGGCGAGGCCGTCGGCAGGGTGCGCTGGAACCTGATCGGCGGTCACAACGTCGACAACGCGCTCGCGGCGATTGCCGCCGCCCGCCATGCCGGCGTACCGCCGGCGGTCGCCTGTGCCGCGCTCGGTGAGTTCCGCGGCATCAAGCGCCGGATGCAGCTGATCGGCAGCGTCGGTGGAATACAGGTGTATGACGACTTCGCGCATCACCCGACGGCTATTCAGACCACGCTGGACGGCCTGCGACGCAAGGTGGGAGCGGCGCGCATCGTCGCGGTGCTGGAAGCGCGTTCCAACACCATGCGGATGGGCGTGCATCGCGACGCGCTCGCGCCCTCGCTGCAGCTGGCGGACGAAGTATGGCTGTTTGCCCCGCCGGACCTGGGCTGGGACGCGGCCGGCGTCGCTGCAGAGCTCGGTGGTCGTGCACACCTGGCCGTCAGCGTGGACGCGCTGGTGGACAGCCTGCGGGCGCGCTTGCGCAGCGGCGACCACGTGCTGATCATGTCCAACGGCGGCTTCGGCGCACTGCACGGCAAGCTGCTGGTCGCACTCGCTCCCTAACGACCGAACCGAGGCGCAGGATGCGCGAAATCGACAACCGAACGGTCACCGTAGCCCTGACCGGCGCCTCCGGCGCGCAGTATGGGCTGCGGCTGATCGAGTGCCTGGTGAAGGCGGACCGCCGCGTGTTCGCGATGTTCACCAAGGCCGCGCAGATCGTGGTCGGGTCGGAAACCGATTTCAAGCTGCCGGGCCGCACTGCCGAGCAGACGCGCGTGCTGTGCGAGAAGTTCGGCGCGCGCGACGGGCAGCTGCGGGTGTTCGGCGACGAGGAGTGGAGCTCGCCGGTCGCCAGTGGCTCCGGCGCGCCGCGCTGCATGGTGGTGTGTCCCTGCAGCATGGCGACTCTCTCGGCCATCGCCACCGGCGCCAGCGAGAACCTGCTGGAGCGTGCGGCCGACGTCGTCATCAAGGAGCGCGGCAACCTGGTCATCGTGCCGCGCGAAACACCGTTCTCGCCGATCCACCTCGAGAACATGCTGAAGCTGTCGCGCCTCGGCGCGACGATCCTGCCCGCGAATCCCGGCTTCTACAATCGCCCGGCGCAGGTCGAGGAGCTGGTGGACTTCATCGTCGCGCGCGTGCTGGACCAGATCGGCGTGGACAACGATTTGATGCAGCGCTGGGGCGTCGACGGCAACGGCTCCGGGTCGCGCGCATGAACGATCCGGCCACCGCCGAGATCCCGCTTTTTCCGCTCAATACGGTGCTGTTTCCTGGCGGCCCGCTGCCACTGCGCATATTCGAACCACGCTACGTCGACATGGTGCGGCGCTGCATGCGCGAAGGCATGGGCTTCGGCGTGGTGTTGCTGCAAAGGATGGGTTCCGAAACGACGCCCACTTCCGGGATTGCGACGGTTGGCACGCTGGCCCGGATCGAGGATTTTTCGCAGCTGCCGGAGGGCCTGCTCGGTCTTGCTTGCCGCGGCGAACGCAAGTTCACCCTGGTGCGGCGCTGGCTGCAGGCGGACGGCCTGAACCTGGGTGAGGTGCGCTGGCACGAGCCCGAGCCGGCTGTGTCCCTGCCGCTGCGGCAGAGGCGGCTCGTGACGATGCTGCGCAGCCTGCTCGAACAACTCGGCGATGACCATCTGCCCGGCGTCCCGCAGTTCGACGACTGCAGCTGGGTCGGCTGCCGGCTTGCCGAGATACTGCCCGTGCCGGCAGGCCTCAAGCAGCACCTGCTGGAAATCGAAGACCCGTTGTTGCGTATTCAGCGGCTCGGCGAAATGCTGCGCGAAGAGCCGTCGACCGATGGTCCGCGCCGCGATTCGTAGAATCGCATCAGCACGACGCCGATTACGATTGTCCAGCCGAACACCATCCAGCCGACCACGCCGTCGAAGTCGGAAAGCAGGAACGCTGCCGGGCTGTCCGGATCGCGCACCGATGTTTCGCGTACCAAGGTGATGACCCA
>JANPDV010000239.1:0-14869 GCA_031431655.1 Gammaproteobacteria bacterium
GATGAAGCTGATCAGCGTGGTGCCAGGCTTGAGCTGCGGCACTTCCGCAGGGCTCGGTGCGCGCACCTTGAAAACGATATCCGCGCCGGCCAGCAGTTCCGCGGCACTGCCAACGATGCGCGCGCCGGCGGCCTGGTAGGCGTCGTCGCCGAAGTTCGCTGCAGCACCCGCGCCGCTCTCGACGGCAACGGCAAAGCCGAGCTTGACGAGCTTCTCAACCACCTCGGGCACCGTCGCCACGCGCTTCTCACCGGCAAAGGTTTCCCGCGGAACTCCAATCGTCAGGGACATGGCCACCTCGTCGAGGATTCGATCACCTTCGAAGGGGCGCCTGGCACCCACGACATCGGCAACAAGCCGCGAATACTACCGCAAACTCCCCTGCCCGTTGGCCGCCCGGGCGCAGCGATTGCGGCGACCTGCCCGGTAGTGACATCACCCTGACGTGTCCCTGTTTGCGTCAGCCAAAGACCCCCTGTAATCGCCAGGCCCGCGGCGCGTTGCGCTCGCGAAAGATCCACAGCTGCGCGCCGGCCGCGTCGCGTGCGACGTAGTAGTCGCGCGTGACGTCGCCGCCATCCCACCAGCCCGTTTCGATGCACTCAGGCCCTTCCAGCAGGGTCAAACCCTGCAGGCCGTGCTGCAGCCACTCGGGCTGGCGCAGCAACCACAGTGGCCGCCGCAGATGCCGCCCGACCGCGGGCAACGACTGCGGCGCCGCCAGGTCAGGCTCGGCAATGGCCCAGGCCTTCTCGGGCCGATGCTCCGGCACGAGACACAGGCCGTACACCGCATCCGGCCCGAGCCGCGCGCGTAACTGCTCGATCAGCGTGGTGGATTCACGCCCGGCCGCGCCGCCGTGTTCACCGGCACGCCAGAGCGAGGGCGTTTCGGCGTGCAGCGGCTGCAGCGCGCCCGAGCGCAGTTCGATCCGGATGACTGGTGCAGGCAACTCGACCCGCGCCAGATGCTCGGCCAGCAGGGCCGCCAGTGCGGCCGCGTCCAGTTGCGTGGCGGCCAGCCGCAGCACGACCGTAGTACTGGCCGGTACTGCCATCGCCGCACGATGCCGCAGGCGCAGCTGCAGCTCGGTAACCGCCTGCTGACGCCGTCGCAGATAGCGCTCCAGATCATCGAGCAGTGGCTGCAGGTAGCGCAGCACGGTGGTGTGCTCGGACAGCTCATAGGCCGGCTCGCAGCGGGCCCGGAACCATTCGCGTGCGCTGAACGGCACGCGCAACTCGGCGACGCGACCGACCAGTTGATCCAGCGTGGCCAGAGCATCGCGTCCGAAACGCTTGGCAAAACCCGCGCGCGGCAGGCGCAGCGCTTCGCCGATGGTGCGCACACCCATGGACTCCAGCCGCGCCAGTCGCTCCGCTGGCCAGCGCAGCACAGCCAGCGGCAGCGGTGCCAGCACACCGACGAGACGCTCCGGGTTCATCACGACCGGCACCGGCGACATGCCCAGCCGCGAGAGTGCAAGCGCCGCACGCGGCGTGGGCGCCAACGCGAGCTGGCTGGTGAGCCCGAGCGCGGCGGTGCGCGCCGCCAGCGCCGCCAGCAGCGCTTCCACCCCGCCGAATAACGCCAGGCTGCCACGCACCTCGAGCAGCAGCGCATCCGGCAGATCCAGACTCACACGCGGCGTAAAACTCAGGGCGGCTTCGGCGAGCTGCAGCAGCAGATGTCGTTCGCGCCGCGGCGCGCGCGGCCTGACCTCGAGTGACCGACACAACGCCAGTGCCACCGCGAGGCTGCAACCGGGCATCACGCCCTGCGCGCGCGCCGCCGCATCGACTGCGATGACCCGCTGCACACCGGACTGCAACTCGACGACGGCGCAGGGCAGCTGCCGCGACGACGGCAGCGCATCGAGAATCAATGTCGGCAGATGCACCACGGCCCAGAGTTCCGCTGCCGTAACCCGCCCTGCGCTGTCAGCCGCGGGCGCCGGCACGCGCTGCAGTACCGGCGCTGGCTGTGGCAGCGAGACCGGTCGCGGCGCATCCAGCGGCAGGGAGTGCTGCGTCAGTGCGGCAAGCAATGCGCGCCTTTCCGACGCGGCCCGTTCACGCCGCGCCATCGCCCTGGCTCAGGCTGTCCGGCTGCGCGCTGCGCTCGCCCCAGGCAAGTTCGATGCTGTCGCGCGTGCCGCCGCGACTCTTGAGCAGCCGCACTCGACAGCCCCGCTCGGTCGGTTCATACAGCAGTCGCAACATGGCCGGCGAACTCTCGCGCGCACTCGACAGCGCGCGAAACAGAAACCCGCAGCAACGACCGCGCTCGGTGGCCAGCTGCAGCCGGCGCACACTGCGTGGCTGCGCACGTCGCGCCCAGCCCAGCACGATGGCGCAGGCGCCCGAGCGCAGCGCCTGTTCCATGGCCCACAACGGCGTCTCGGTGCGCACGACGATCTGCCGCGCCACCGCCACGCCCTGCTCTGCCAGCGCAGGTGCATAGGGCTCGAAAGGCGGCGCGATCCCGCTGGTCCAGCGTGGCGTAACCGCTTGCGAAGACTGCGCGAGCAAGGGCAGCAGCAGCCGCAGTTCACCGAGCCCATGCCGCGGCGTGAGGATCTCGGTCAATCCCGCTTCGGGCCAACCCCCGCCCGGCAAGCCGGCATCCAGCGCCGCAAACCCGGTCGGACGGGTTTCGACACGCGCACCGCTGCGGCCGCGCCAGAATGCCGGGTGCTGCAGCAGTTCGAGCAAGGTAGATGAGCCGGTGGCCATGACGGGAGTCGGTGCAGTGCGCTGCGCCGCATCTCAGCGGGCGCGCGCCAGCGGCCGGTAACAGGCACAGCTGGTTTCGTGATCGTTGACCATGCCGACCGCCTGCATGAAGGCATAACAGGTGGTTGGACCCACGAAACGGAAGCCGCGCTTCAACAGCGCACGGCTCATCGCCTGGGAAGCCTCGGTTTTCGAAGGCGCCTCGCGGTAACTCGCCCAGCGATTGATCTGCGGCTTACCCGCGACGAAGGACCAGAGGAAGTCGGCGAACGCGACCGGCTCGCGCTCGAACGCCAGTACCGCACGCGCGTTGCTGACAACGGATTCGATCTTGCCCCGATGCCGGACGATGCCGGCATTACCGAGACAACGCTCGATGTCGCGCGGCCCGAAGCGCGCCACGCGCTGCGCATCGAACTCGGCGAATGCCTCGCGATAACCCTCCCGCTTACGCAGGATGGTGATCCAGCTCAAGCCCGCCTGTGCCCCTTCGAGCGTCAGCATCTCGAACAGGTGACGCGGATCATATGAAGGCACGCCCCACTCCTCATCGTGGTAGGCGATATACAGCGGGGCGCTTTCGACCCCAACAGTGCTGACCCAACCACAACGCGTACCAGCCATGGCTAAGGCGTGGAGGTTGCAACCGCAGCCGCAGCACCGCGCAACGAGCGCGGCTGCGTGAACACGCTGCGTCGACCGCAGCCGCACGGACAGACGAAGCTCCGCCGGGGCGCAGGCGGCCGCTTCTTGAACGCCTGGTTCCCTGTCGCCACGCTTGCCGGACGATTCCTGGAGAAACGACTCATGTCAGGTTACTGGTTGCAGGTTCCTGGCTGCAGGTTCCTGGCTTGCGATCCGCATTCATCACCTGTTCGATCCGCCGCACGTCGTCGTCCGGGATGCGGAAAACACCCAGGCGGAACATGTAGCCCCAGGACTTGCGGTCGCAGATGAAGGACAGCTCATCGAGCAGCGGCTGGATCGGCGCGGACTCCACTGCGCGCCACTCGACGCGGCGCCTGAACGGCGCTAACCGGTCGTTCATCTGTACTTCGAACGGTTCCGTATCGACCACCGTGCCCAGCGCAGTAAAGCACTGGCACAGCGCATGATCGCCATAGCGGCGCTTGGAGCTGTAGCAGACGATAGTATCGCCCGGCGCGAACTGCGCGACCGCCGAACGCTTGCCATGGCCGGCCTGGATGAAGCCACCCCGCACTGCCGCCTGCACGTGGTCTTCCGAAGCCACCACCACCCAATTGCGCGGCGTCGGGCCTGCCACCCGGCGAGTGTCCGAACCGTGCTGCACCGTTGCGCTGATACTCACGCCCTGCACCCTCCAGATAAATTGCTCATCACATGTTCCGGAAAACCCGCCAATTCACGTGGCCAGCGCGAAGTGCGGATTCTCGATGACGCCAAAGACATTGCCGAACGGATCGAGCACGGTAGCGACCTTGATGCCGTCGCCCACATCATGCACATCCGCATGCGGGCTGGCGCCGAGCGAGATCAGGCGCTCAAGCGCGGCCTCGGCGTTCTCTACACCCCAGTACACGGTGACGCTGGCACTGCCGGCCGGAGCGCTGGAAGCCTCCGGATCCAGGCCGAGTTCATAACCACCCACACTGAAACCGACGTAGAAAGGCTGGTCGAAATACGGCGCAATGCCGAGTACCTCCGTGTACCAGGAACGGGCGCGCGCCAGATCGGTGACGCGATAGATGGCGGTGCGCAGGCCGAGGAACGCGGGTTTCATGAATTCAACACCTGGCTATTTCATGAGAGGAAGTGCTGCAGTCAGAGGCTTGGCACGAAGCGAAAGAGGGTTTTCGGGCATGGCGAGCACCCATCCCTGTAGCCTCCAGACGCTCAGCGCGCGGCCTGGTTTTTCTCGAGCTCGGCATCGATGGCACGCACCCGCGCCGCAGCCGGCCGTGCATTCACGCGCTCGACATAGGCCGCGAGCGAGGGCGTGCTCGGCACGATCTGGAACTGCACCATCCAGCCGAAAGCAGTACCCCAGAGAATGTCGGCCGCGCTGATCGACTCGCCCAGGATGTACGGGCCGCGCTCGATCGGCGCGAGCACGCTGTTGAGCATGGTGTCGTAGTCGCCATAGGGCGAGGAGACTGCGGGACCGGATTCACGCTTCATGGAGCGATCCATCACCGCGGGCTCGAAGCAGGAACCGTAGAACACCAGCCAGCGCAGGTAGCTGCCGCGCCGCGGGTCGTTGAATGCAGGCGCGAGACCAGCCTCGGGGTAGAGATCCGCGAGGTAGATGAAGATGGCGACCAGTTCAGTGACCAGCGTGCCGTCGTGCTGGATGGCGGGCACCTTGCCCATGGGGTTGACGGCGAGATACGCCGGCCGGCGCTGCTCGCCGGCCTTCATGTCCAGCACGCGCAGTGAGTACTCGGCGCGCAGCTCTTCGAGCAGGATCAGTGCCGCCGTGGACCGCGTGTTCGGAGAATGAAACAGCGTGATGTGGCGATTCGAGGTCATGGACTAACCTTGTCGTATGCCAGATAAGGGCGTGTGCAATAGGCCTGCTGCGAATGACTGCGCGCCGAGTTCCAACGCGGCTACATGAGCCCGAGCGGCGCCTTGCCACGCCGCAGCACGCCGACAACCACGCCTTCGATGATCAGCGGCTCTTCCTTGACGTTGACCTTGATGGGCTCGAAGTCCGCGTTCTCGGGCATCAGCCAGACGGTGGGGCCGTCCTGCTTGTAGCGCTTGACCGTGACCTCGTTCTCGAGTCGCGCGACGATGATCTGGCGGTTGCGGACCTCGGGCGTGCGGTGCACGGCGACCAGGTCGCCATCGAGAATGCCGGCGTCTTTCATCGACATGCCGACGACCTTGAGCAGGTAATGCGGGCGCGGCGAGAACAGATCCGGATCGATGTTGAAGCGTGCCTCGATGTTCTCTTCTGCGAGAATGGGTTTACCCGCTGCGACGCGGCCGATCAGAGGCAGGCCCATCTGCTCGCGCAGGATGTCCTTGAGCTGGATGCCGCGCGAGGCGCCGGGCACGAGCGCAATGACGCCCTTGCGCGCCAGTGCACGCAAATGCTCCTCGGCGGCATTGGCGGAGCGAAAGCCGAGTTCTTCGGCGATTTCGGCCCGGGTAGGCGGCATGCCGCTCTCGGCGATGGCGCGCTGGATCAGTCGCAGGACTTCGGTTTGCCGGGGCGTCAGATCGGACATGGGTCGGCCTCTTTGGATAAGTTGGCGACGGGACTGAAGGAAGATCGTTTCGAGTCTGTCGATACATACAGTAACTGTGAATTCATACAGCCGCAAGCCCCCTCCGCCAGGCCTCGATGCCCTCGTCATCGGGGCCGGCCATAACGGCCTGACCTGCGCCTGCTACCTCGCCCGGGCTGGCCTGAAGGTGGCTGTGTTCGAGCGGCGCCACCTGGTCGGCGGCGCCGCCGTCACCGAGGAGTTCCATCCAGGGTTCCGCAACTCAACCGCCAGCTACACCGTGAGCCTGCTCGACAACGAGGTCAGTCGCGACCTGCGGCTCGCCGAGCACGGCCTGCGCATCGTCGAGCGACCCATGCAGAATTTCCAGCCGCTGCCCGACGGCGATGCCCTGCGTGCCGGCCCGACGCTGGCGCACACGGTCGCCGAGCTGCAACGCTTCTCTACCCGCGACGCTGCACGACTGCCAGGCTATTTCGCGATGCTCGAGCGCGCAGTCGCATTCCTGCGCGCGCAGCTCAAGCGCACGCCCCCGACCGACCTCAAACGCATCGGCGACCTCTGGAGCGCACTGACGCTCGGGCGCGAATTCCGCGCCCTGTCACGCACGACACAGCACGAGATCCATGAACTGTTCACGCGCAGCGCCGGTGAGATCCTCGACGGCTGGTTCGAGAGCGAGCCCGTCAAGGCGCTGTTCGGCTTCGACAGCATCGTCGGCAGCTACGCGAGCCCTTACACGCCCGGCAGCGGCTACGTGCTGCTGCACCACGCCTTCGGCGCAGTCAACGGCAAGAGCGGCGTCTGGGGCCATGCGCTCGGCGGCATGGGCGCGATCACGCAGGCGATGGCGCGCGAAGCCGAACGCCTCGGGGTGCACATCGAGCTGGAGGCGCCGGTGCGGCGCGTGCTGACCGATGGTGCGCAATCGGGCGCGATAGCAACCGCCACCGGCATTGAACTGGAAGACGGCCGCGTGTTCCGCGCGCCGCGCGTCGCGGCGAACGTCGGCCCGAAGCTGCTGTTCCTGAATCTCGTCGAGCGCGCCGCGCTGCCCGCTGAGTTCGTCGGGCGCATCGAGCGCTTCCGCGTCGGATCCGCCGTGTTCCGCATGAACGTCGCGCTGTCGGAACTGCCGCGCTTCGGCGATACGCCGCAGCGGATCCGCGCTTCGCCGGCGCCGGCCGCGGCGCCAGCCTGGCCGCCGGACGCGCACCTTGGCGCCGGCATCATCATCGCGCCATCACTGCGTTACATGGACCGCGCGCATGCGTCGGCACGGCTCGCAGGCATGTCGGACGAGCCGATCGTCGAGATGCTGATTCCGTCGACGCTGGACGACTCGCTCGCGCCGGCCGGCGCGCACGTCGCAAGCCTGTTTGCCCAGCACTTCGACTTCGCGCTGCCCGACGGCCGCAGCTGGCACGACGCCCGCGATCAGGCGGCCGACCGGATCATCGACACCGTAGCGCGCTACGCACCCAACTTCCGCGCCAGCATCGTCGCGCGCTCGTCACTCTCACCGCTCGATCTCGAGGCACGACTCGCGCTGACCGGCGGCGACATCTTTCACGGCGCGCTCGGCCTCGACCAGCTGTGGGCCGCGCGCCCCGCGCTCGGCTACGCGGATTACCGCACGCCGATCCGCGGCTTGTACCTGTGCGGCTCCGGGGCGCATCCGGGCGGCGGAGTCACGGGGCTGCCCGGGTTCAACGCCGCGCGGGCGATGCTGCGGCGACGCGGCTGACGGGGCGACCGCGCGGTCTCTACCCGTCGCGGCGTAATGCAGCGGCGTTGCTCGCGAGGCGTGCGCAATTGAAGCGCAGCCACCGGCACCAACGCACCATCGAACTTCTGCCCGACTACCCACCGTAATGCTGATGGTGCCGAACTGCACCTGGACGGGCTGCGCCACGGTGGTAGACACTCGCGCCGATCGTTACTTCGACTTGAGGCGTTGCTCTATCAGCTGCTTTGCCAGATTGGCGTTCTGCGCCACCAGCAGATCGTCTGTGCGCCCCGCCATGTATTCGAGCTCGCGCATCGTTCGCTGATCGCCGAGCTGGCCCAGCGCGCTGATCAGCGGACCCGCGAAAGGCCCGTCCTTGAGTCGCTCCATGATCACGTTGCGGGCCTGGGTCTCGCCATGCTTGGCGAGAGCGGTGGCGGCGAGGTCGCGGCTCGGGCGCTGCGGGTGATGAAACTGTGGCGGACGGGACGCAGCCCGAGCTCGCCGGTCTCGATGAGCGCTGGCAGGCGATGGGCCAGGTGGCCTACGCGTCGGCCCAGGCGCGCAGCGAGGGCGAAGAGCTCGAGACGTTCATTCGTCGGCCGGTCGTCGCCTTTGTCGATGACCCCAAACTACGCGCAGATCTCGAAGCACTGGCGCGCTGGATCTACCAGTCCCCGGCGCGCACGCCAAATGCGACGCAGCGTGACGTGCTGCGACGCTACAAATGCCTCAAGTCGTAAGCAGATCCTCGCAGCGATCCGCGACCGCACTCGCGATCGGCGTCGGCCTGCTGCTCGCATGGCAGGCCCAGGCCACCATCGGCATCGCCGAGAGGCAGCTCGAGACTCCCGGCGGCAATCGGATCATGCACCTCGATCCGCTGAAGGAACGCCACGGCACGTGCCTTATCGGCGGCGACGGCACCGACGGGCGGCCGCTGGAGTCGGCGGAGGTCCATGTGGCTCATATCCGCTGGTGGCAGTACTACCGTACCTACGTCGCGGGCGAAACCCGCAGCGGCTTTTTCCTGTTCGACGAGGTCAGCCGCTTTCGGTGCCGATGACCCGGCCGCCCAACATCTCGAAGTGAGTCGCCGCAACTCGGTCGCCCCCGTCAGCGTCGCGTAGACACCGCGTCGGCGCACGCGCGCCTTGCTTCAGGCGTGCGCCTGCGGACGGATGTTGGCGTTGAGGCGAAACTGGTTGGTGGGGTCGTACTTCGTCTTCGCAGCAACCAGCCGCGCGTGGTTCGGGCCGTAGTTGCCGGCGATACGGCGTTCGTCGTCGTCGATCGCTGCGGAGTTGACGTAGAAACCGCCGCCGGTGAACGGGTCTATCCCCTTCCAGTAGCGCCGACCCCAGTCGACATATCTGTCGGCTGCCGCGCGCGTGACGGCGTCGCCACCGACATCGATGTTGTGCATCGCCGAGCGATGGGGATATGCGGTGCCATCGACGGGCACGCGGTTCACGGCACCACCCATCAGCAACAGCAGCGCCCGGCCGCCGGGTAGCGGATTCTCATTGAAGAAACCCAACAGCCCGTCGAGCAGCTGGCCGCGATCGCCGCGGTTCTCGAAGGCACCGAGCATGCCGGCCTTGGCGTAGTGGTAATTGCCCTTGGCGTTGGCGCCGCCGTCGGCAGCTTTCTGCAGCTCGAGGTAGTTGATCGTGCTGCCGCGCGCTGCCAGCGGTGTCGCAAAGCTCTCCAGCACCTTGAACACCGGTTCGGCCTGGTCGGGCGGGCCCATCCAGTTCGCAGAGAGGCTCATCAGCGGCGCGCCCTGCCCGTTGCGCACCAGCACCGCGACCAGAAACAGTGCCTCGGGCGCCTGCGGCGCGTAGTCGAAGTACTGGTCCATGACCCGGCGGATGTCGGGGCCGGCGTAGGTGATGGCGCGCGTGCTCACGGGATAGTCGAACGGGTGCAGGCCGAACTCGAACGATACGACGATACCGAAGTTACCGCCGCCGCCGCGCAGCGCCCAGAACAGATCAGGGTTCTCGGTGGAGTTCGCCGTGAGCAGCTTGCCTTCAGCCGTGACCAGCTTGACCTCGCGGAGATTGTCGATCGACAGGCCGTGCTGGCGCTGCAGGCGACCCATGCCGCCACCGAGCGTCAGGCCCCCAACACCAGTGTGCGAAACGACGCCAAACGTAGTCGCAAGTCCTGCGGCCTGCGCGGCCGCGTCGAGATCGCCAAGCAGGCAGCCGCCGTCGGCACGCACCGTTCGCGCCTTTGGATCAACGTCGACGCGGCGCATCGGCGACAGGTCGATCACGATGCCGCGATCGCAGACCGACTGGCCCGAAGCACTGTGGCCACCGCAGCGCACCGCGGTGAGCAGACGATGCTCGCGCGCGAACTTGACCGCGGTCTGTACATCCTCGACGCCAGCGCAACGCACGATCAGCGCCGGCCGGCGATCGAACATGGCATTCCAGAGCTGGCGGGCGGACTCGTAGCCCTCGTCGGCGGGACGGATCACCTGGCCTTTCAAGCGCCTGGCAAGGCGCGCAACCTTCGCGTCGCTGAGTACGATCTCGGCGCCCTCGAGCGTGACAGCGGGCAGGTCTGCCGCCTGGGCGGGGCCGCGAGCGTAGGATACGGTGCAGGTCGCGGCGGTGCCGAGCAGACCCGCGAGCACCGTACGGCGATCGAACAGCGCGCCCGCACTTGAACCGGAGCGACGATGGCTTGCGGCACGGTGCACGAACTCGGCGCGCAGATTCAGGCGAACACGGCGGGCATCTTCGAACATCACGCAATCTCCTTTGGAAACCTGGCCAGCCGGCGCAACACTCAGGTGACAGGCAGGCCGGAACGACGATTCGGCAGAAGCAGCGCTGCGGCGGTGGACGCGAGCAGCAGCGGCACGACGACGATCGACAGGCCCATCTCCCAGCCAACGCGGCCGATCGCAAGCGGCACAATCATCGGGAAGACGGCGAAACCCAGGCTCAGGGGCGCCGAGGCGCAGATCGCGAGCCCGGAGGCGCGGATCGAGGTCGGATAGATTTCGGCGATGAGAACAGGGACCACAGCCTGCGAACCATAGAACATCGTCGCCATCAAGGCGTACCAGATCAAATCCGGCGTACGGCCACCGGAGAACCACAACAGCCCGAGCAGCGCGGCGGCACCGGCGACACACCAGATCACGAATACATTGCGGCGCGAGAGTACGAACTCACCCATCAGTGCCGCGCCGATGTAGCCGACCACCGCGATGCCGTTGGATAGACCAACCAGCAGCGCCGCATCGGCAGGCGAGTAACCTCTCACCTGGTTGAAGAAGGTGGGGAAGAAGAACGCCGAGCCGGCATATGCGCCGCCGAATGTGAAGAACAGCAGGCAGCTGGCGATGCTGCGGCCCCGAAACTCGGGACTGAAAAGCTCACGGAACGCGCTCGCTGCGGGCGCGGTGCCGGAGCTGGCCCTGGGCACGGCGACGGCAGCGCGCGAGGCGCCCGCGCGGGCGCCGTCGCCGACCCTGGCGAGGTACAGCCAGATCGGGATCGTCAACGGCACGACGATGAACGCGACGAAGCACGCGGCACGCCAGTCGTACCTGGCCAGTAGCGGTGCGGCCAGCAAAGAGGCAAGCAGCCAGCCGAGCGGGTAGCCGCATTGCAGCAGGCCCATCGCCACGCCGCGGTAACGGTCCGCGGCGTTCTCGACCACCAGCGCGTTGGTGATCGGTGAGAGGCCGCCGCTCAGGCCGAAGCCGAGCGCGCGGAACACGGTCAGCATGACCACCGTAGCAGCGAAGCCCTGCAGGCCGACGAAGATCGCCGAGCTGGCCAGCAGCAAGGTCAGCACCGGTCCGCGGCCCCAGCGGTCTGCGGCAACGCCGGCGACGACGATCAGGATCGCGCCGATAACGAACGAGATAGTCAGGATCGTACCCGCCGCCTCCAGCGGCAGCTTGAACTCCGCCAGGATCCCCGGGATCGCATAGCCAAACAGCGACTGGTCGAGATTCGTCAGCGTCCAGGCGAACAGGCAGATGAAGAAGATGCCGGGTCGCGCGCCGAACACACGGTTGAGGAGCGGCAGCGGGTGCGAAGCAACTGAATCGTTGTTCATGGATGATCCTGGCGCGTCCCCACACGTCCCCCGCGCTTCAGCGGCGTGCGCCGTGCGAGTCTAACCCCGACCAAAGACGGTCCGCTTTCAAACACAGCAGGAATCCGCTGCCAGACAGCCCCGTCGCTGCTCAACTGACGCGCCGCGCCTGCCCAAACAGCGGCTTGGCGTGTGCCGAGTCGAGGTACTCGTCGAGCGTGACAATGACGCCATTCTCAACCGTGCAGATCACGCAGGCTGGCATCGCGAAGGCCTCGCCCGACGCCAGCGTGCCTGTCAGCACGTGCTCCTGCACGAAGCCGCCCGGGACCGCAACCAGCCGCTTGATACTGTACTGCACGTTGATGAGCACCCGATGGATCCAGTGCACCCCCTTGAGATTGTCGTCGACGCTCTGCACCTTGCCATCCACGTTGTGCCAGATCCGTGCGCCGGGCGCGTAACACTGCCGGACATCTTCGACGTCCCCTGCCTGGACCGCAGCAACGAAGCGTCGCGCAAGCGAGATCATGTCTTCGGACGGGCTCATCGTAGCTCCAGTCATTTTCGGTATCGTGAACGAATCGAACGAGATGTCGCTGCCTGCGCCAGCACCCACGCCCGCCAGATGTATCAGTCGGGCAGGCGAAGCCTTCCGTGGCGGACCGTAATGCCATGCGCCTCGCGATCCCAAGTGTCGGGCGTTACGCCTTCGGCGCGCAACCGATGCTTCTCGACCTTGGCGGTAGGCGTCTTCGGCAGCTCCTCCATGAGGCGGACGAAGCGCGGCAGCATATAGTGCGCCATGCGCGGCTCCAGGAAGCGCAGCAGGTCGACTGGATCGAGCGCGCGTCCCGGCTGCAAGGCAAGCACCACCATCACCTCGTCCTCGCCGAGTTCACTGGGAACGGGGATCGCGGCGGCTTCGCGCACCAACTCGTGCTTGCCCACCTCGGACTCAACCTCGAATGAGGAGATGTTCTCGCCACGCCGGCGGATAGCATCCTTCATGCGATCCACGAAGTAGAACCAGCCTTCTGCGTCGCGGCGAAATGCGTCGCCGGTGTGGAACCAGCCGTTGCGCCATGCGCGCGCGGACGCCTCCGCATCGCCGAAATAGCCAGCCGTGATCTCCCAGGGTCGGCTGGTGCGCAACAGCAGTTCCCCAACCGCGCCGGTCGCGACCTCATGGTCGTACGTGTCGACCACTCGCGCCTCGACGCCTGCACGCGGCAGTCCGCAAGTGCCGAGTCGCGACGGATTCGGCGGCGAACGGATGGGCGTCGCAGTCTCGGTCATGTTGAAGGCCGTGTGCATCCGGATGCCGTAACGCTGCGCCACGGCCAGTGAATCCGCGTTCCAGGGCACGGTGATCACCGAGCGCAGCGAGTGCTCGCGGTCGCGAGGATGGTGCGGCTGCTTCAGCAGGAACTGCGTCATCGCGCCGACCAGGCAGCAGCCGGTGATGCGATGGCGCCGAACGACGTCCCAGAAGGTGGCGGCACTGAAACCGTCGACCAGCACGCAGCTGCCGCCTTTTGTCAGGCGGTCCATGACGGCGCCGGCGCCGCTGACGTGGAACAGCGGCAGGTTCGCGAGCAGGCGGTCGTCGGGGCCGAAGTAGTCCATCGCCATCGCCCCGCCCGCCCAGGTCTGCACGTAGGTGCCGAGAACGGCCTTCGAGGAACCCGTCGTGCCAGACGTAAAGAGGATCCAGTTCGTGTCCCAGGGTTGCACGTCCTGCTCGGCATCAACCTCGTCGGGACCGTCGAGCACGCCAGCGCCATGCAGGCGCGGGGCGGTATCGACCCCATCGTGATCGAGGCGTGGCGCGCCGACTTCGCCGACGACGACGATGTCGCGTAGCCTGCCAGCATCGCCGGGCGGCGGCCGCCAGTCGAGCTCCAGCAGCCGCGGGAGCAGCTCCGCATGCACGACCATGACCTCTGCCTGCGACAATGCAATCGCGTGGCGCAGCAGTGCGCCGCGCCAGGCCGTGTTCATCGGCACGTAAGCCGCGCCGAGCCAGTTCGCCGCGAACCAACCCAGCACCGCCTCACGACGGTTCGGCATCCAGGACAGCAGCCGATCGCCGCGCCGCAGCCCGAGCGCCTGCAGCCCAGCGGCGGCGCGACGAGTGCGAGCCAGCATTTCGTTGAAACTCCAGGCCGTACCGTCGTCGAACTCGAGGAAGGGTCGCTCCGGGCGCTCACGTGCCCAGCGCTCGAGCAGTGGCGCGACGACACACTCTTCGCGGGCCGGCATGGTGGCTGCCTCGTCCATCCTGTCCCTCTCGCTTGCTTCGCAGCGCGAAGCACCCGGTTCTGCTTGCCGCGATTGGCGCTACGATGGCACGCTGAAGTCTAGTAGTGCAAGCTGAGAGGATCACGCCATGGACTGGGAGCCGGAGGTCGGGGAACTGCGGCGCCGCGAAGCGCTTGCGCGCGAAATGGGCGGCACCGCCAAGATCGAGCGCCAGCACGCCGCGGGCCGCCTCACCGTGCGCGAGCGCATCGATGCGCTGCTCGACGCGGGCTCGTTCCACGAGATAGGTGCAATCACCGGCAGCGCTACTTACGACACCGCCGGAGACCTGCAGGGCGTGGTGCCGGCAAACTTCATTTTCGGGCGTGGCCTGATCGACGGACGACGCATCGCTGTCGCCGGCGACGACTTCACCGTCCGCGGCGGCGCGTCCGACGCCTCAATTATCGAAAAGCAGGTCGCCGCGGAACGCATGGCACAGGAACTGCGGCTGCCACTGGTCCGCCTCGTCGAAGGCAGCGGCGGCGGCGGCTCGGTCAAGTCGCTCGAATCCCTTGGCTACACCTACGTGCCCTACCTGCCGGGATGGGAGCTGATGATCGCGAATCTCGCCACGGTTCCGGTCGTCAGTCTTGGCCTCGGCCCCGTGGCAGGCTTCGGCGCCGCGAAGACGGTCGCAAGTCACTACTCGGTGCTGGTACGCGGCCAGGCGCAGATGTTCGTGGCCGGCCCGCCGGTCGTAGCCGCCGCCGGCCAGATCTACACCAAGGAAGAACTGGGCGGCAGCCGCATCCATGCGGCCAACGGCACGATCGACGACGAGGTGGACAGCGAGCGCGAGGCGTTCGAGC
>JANPDV010000240.1:0-10401 GCA_031431655.1 Gammaproteobacteria bacterium
GCAGGCGCTGATCGACCGGCGCACCGCGGAACTCGGCGTGCTCGCCGCCTCATTGCACGCCACTACCGGCGCGAAGATCGACTTCGAGGTGCGCCGCGGCATCGTCGATGTCGAGCTGACGCGGCTGGCCGCGGAAACCCAGGCCCGGCTGCTGGTCGTCGCGGCACTCGGCCAGCGGCGCGAACCGCGCTGGCTGGTCGGCAGCGTCGCCGAGCGGATCGCGCGGGCGACTTCGGTGCCGGCGCTGCTGGTGCGCGACGCAGCGAGCCTGGTGGAGTGGGCCGGCGGGCAGCGGAAGCTGCGCGTACTCGCGGCGATCGACCAGAGCGACAGTTCCAGGCTGGCGCTGCGCTGGGCCGCGGCCCTTTCGGCGCCGGGCGGCAGCGACCTGATCGTCGCGCAGATGGTTTCGCCGCCGGCAGAGCATGCGCGGCTCGGCCTGCCCGGGCCTGTGTCGCTCGATCGCATCGAGCCCGAGATCGAGCAGCGGCTCGAGGCCGAGTTCCGCAAGTGGGCCGCCGACGTGCCCGGAGCGGCGCGCGCGCGGCTGGTGCTGGCGCCGGCCTGGGGTCGCGTCGACGCCAACCTCGCGATGCTCGGGAGCATCGAGGGCGCGACGGCGATCGTCGTCGGCAGCCATCGACGCAATGCCCTCGCGCGCGCTGTGCTCGGCTCAGTGTCCAGCGGCGTCGTGCATCGCGCCGACACCAACGTGTTCGTCATACCGGTCACGCTCGAGGGCGCCGCGCCGGAAGGCGCGGTGGAGTTCCGCAATGTGCTGGTGCCGACCGATTTCTCGCCGCAGGCGGTGAGCGCCGTGCGCCACGCGCTGGGGCTGCTGCAGGCGGGCGGCACGCTGCACCTGCTGCACGTGCTCGACCCGGGCCGCTCGCCGGCGTTCGACAGGCTCGACAGCATGCTGAGCGCCGCGATCCCGCCCGATGCGGCAGACCGGCGCATCCGCGTCACGACCGAGTTGACCACCGCCGACAGCATCGCCGCAGGCATCCTGCAGGCAGCCGAGCGCCAGGACGCCGACGCGATCTGCATGGGCACGCACGGACGCGCGGGCATCGTGAAGGCACTGCTCGGTTCGCAGGCCGAGGCGGTGCTGCGCGCGTCGCGGATCCCTGTGCTGCTGGTGCCGTCGCCGCGCGATTGACCGCGGCGCATCCACGATGCGGTACGCGGGCAGGGTGGCGAAGCGTCGTCGCGTCGTTGCACTCCGGCGGTGTCCGGGTGTTCGGGCCTTGCGTTGGAAACCAGGCTGTTGATTGCTCGGCGCAGGTAGCGGCGGCCCCATTGGACAATCGTGTAGTTACACGCGGCTGCAGCAAGCGCGTGCCGATCTTTTGCGGTGGTCAGTCAGCAGTTGGAGCGCTCCGAACTCAGCGACATCTCGGCAATCATCAGAAAAATAACCGCTTGTACCGTTCGCACGCCGAGCTTCATCGAGCCCGGCACGCCGCCAGTCGCGGCCATCCCCAATTGGGCGGCCCCGACCACGGTACCGAACGCGTTGAAGGCCCAAGGTAGCGTACCGACCGAGACCGGACTAATGAAGGAGCCGAGTGTGAGACTGCCGACGCCCTCGACGGTAGCGCCGACACAGGCCCAGCCCGCGCCGGTGCCGGGCATGCCCACGCCCAATCCGAGCGCCACATCTGTCGTGGGCACATCGGCCAGGGTGCAATAGGCGGAGATCAAGGCGGCCGACAGATCGAGCCAGAAAAGGGCATTCATGACCGCGCCCTTGAAGTCGCTCGGCTTGTCGAGGGGAACGTCGAAGCAATAGCCATCGACAGGTGTCGGGATCCGGATGCCACCTCGCCCGGCGGCATCGATCAGCGTCGACGAGCCTGTCGCGGGGTCGACGATCCACATCGCCTCGACGCGCCCGTCCGCGCTGACGAAGCGATGCCATGCTTCGTACTGCCGCGTGAGCCTTTGCAATGTGGCGGCTGTCATTGGCGGCACACCCGGGGGCGCGCTCCACGACGAAAGCGGGGCGACGTACCGCAGCTTCCTGCCTTGAAGCCCGCCGAGCGCACTGGTGGCCGCAAGTTGGGACTCGCGATAGCTGGTAGCCAATGTAGCAAGCATGGTGGCCCGAAAGGCCGCGGCCGGTGTGCCGCGACTGCTCGTCCTATTGAGCGCCGGAGGTAAATCCACCGTGCCGATCACGGCCGCCTTGCCGGCAGCCTGCCCGGTGGCCTCCGTGTAGACTGCAACACGCATCGAGTTCGCGCCGGCGATTGTAATCCCGCCCACCGGATCGAACAGACGGGCGAACAACGGCGGCGTTCGCTGGACAACTCTCGCCTGTGGCGTCAACGCCGCTTCGCCGCCGGGTATGGCGGCGAGGAACGGATCCAACGCGATCAGTGCGCGCACGGTGTCGTCCAGCATCTCGGCGGTGGACGCAACGCCAGGTTCGAAGGCGAGCGTGGTGAGCCCGAATGCCGCGCTCGCGGCCTCATCCATCCTTGCGGCGTCCAGCTGGTCGCGCAGTGGGGTGCCGCGACCGTCGAGTTCGACGCCCCCGAGACGCCGCACTTCGGTTTCGCCGTTCATGCGGATCTGCAAGTACAGGCCCGCGAGTCCTCCGGGAATGCTGCGCTCAGCAGCCGCTGGAGGCGTATAGGTCGCAGTTGCCTTGATCGACGGATTCGCGGCCAGCGCCACGGTGACCCGACGCGGCGCAGGCGGAGCATCCCTGTTGCTCGCGCGATAGCGGATCCGATAGGTGATCGCGGCCGCCACTGCGACGTGACGGCCGACCGTGGCGGCCACAACCTTCACGAGCGCCGGGTCGTTGACCCGGATCTCCTGCCCACCGCTCAGCCGGACGATGTCAGCGGTCGTCGACTCGCCGCCGCGGCCGATCGGGATCACGATGACCGGCGTATCGCATGCCTTGAGCTGTGCGCGGAGCGCCGGAATCGTGACGGCATCATCGGTCAGTTCGTTGTCGCTGATTTCGATGGCGACGGCTGCACCGGCTGCGGGCACGCCGCGTCCGAGACCGATCCAGCCGTCCGACGTGGTGTTGAGCGTCATCGCCGCCACCAGTGCCTCGACGTCTGGCGCGACCCACGCTGACTCGCGCGGCGTGCCATCGATCCCGATGACCTGAACGTCAAAGGGCGCGCTCTGCGCTGCACTGACCAAAGCGTCCGCCACGCTGCGACGGAATGCATTGCGTTCATCCTCCGTCTTGAGAACACCGGATGCACTGCCGCTGCCGTCCCAGAGGACGAGCACGCGCGGGCGTACGGGCGCCTGGTCGGCAATGACGAATGCAGCCTGCGGCTGGCCGTCCTCCGTGACTACAAAATCCGCCGCCGCCAGCCCGCTCACCGATGCGCCCCGCGCATCGCGCAGCGACACGTCCAGGGCGATATCCGGAAAAGCCATCGCGCGCAGACGCGCGTCAAGCGCGCGCGCGTTACGCGCCAGCGCCTCGCGGCCGCCCGCCAGACGCAACGGCCCATAGGGGCCGACGTACTGCGGTGGGGTCGCGGCGCCCGGTGTGGCGGAAACAGGAGCTGCGGCAGCATAGGTGCCGCCGAACATCGTCACCATCTGGCCCACCGCGACGCGCCTCGCATCGGCGTCGAAGCCGTGCGCATCGCTCAGGCGGAGAATCGGCATCCTCGTTGGGTACTGCCAGGGAGTCTCGCTCGGCTTGAGGCCGCGCCCGGGCGCCGCAAATGCCAACGTCAACCGTCTGCCACAGAGTTGATCGGCCGGCCAGGACGCACGCAGCAGCTCGTGGGTTCGCGAACCGTCCAGCGTCGAGCCGGGGGGTGGGTTGAACGCGGCGAGCACCGCGACTTCGACGCGCGGATAGTCGGTGGCGGAGGCCTCGCGCAGTTCCGTTGCGATATCTTCAATCACATCCAGGTTGCCGAGCGCGACCGCGATCGCGCGGCGCCCGCGTGCCTCAAAGTCGACCACCGGGATGCGATCGGGAAGTTCCAGCGGCATCGTCCTTGTCGCGGCACGCTGCTCGGCCGGCAGCAGCGCGAGCAGCATGTCCGCCACAGATGTGATGGCGTCCCGTTCGGCCGCATCGATGGGGTCTGAGTCGGGGGCAGGTCGCGGAAGCTTCTTTTCGTCACACAGGGCGTCGAGTGCCTTCGGTTCCGGTGCAAAGCGCCGCGACCGAACGGCTGCCCATATGTCGGCGGCTGTCAGTTCCGACGGACGGGGAAGGTCACGTATCCGCGCTGTGTAGCCCATGCGGGTGAGCATGTACGCGAGCAGATCTGCGCGGTCGCGCAGGGAGCCGGCGCCGGATCGGAGCGTACCGCGGACACCCCAGAGCCCACTTAACGTCGGAAAAGGGGCGGGCAACGCGGCGATCTCCTGGCGGACGAAGCGTATGGCCCGCAGCGGGTCGCGCGCGGCGACGAGTTCGTCGGCACGTGCGACCAGATGATCGGGGCTGGTTCGCAGCGCCGCGCGCAGCCGCTCGAGAAAATCGCTGCGGCGTCGTCCCGGCTGCGAGCCGACAGCCGGAGATGTGGCGGGTGCAGGTTCGGGCGTCGGTGAGGTGCTCGGGGAGGCGGGTACTGGGCCGCGTTGCGAGCAACCGGTCAAAGTGAGAACGGCGAAGCTACCGAGCAGTTCGGCCAGTTCGCGCCGGGTCAGTTGATCGCCCATACGCCCCTCCGCTGGATCCGTGCGCAAGGCCCGAGGGCTGAATCGCCAAGATCTCGAGCCGACGCGATCACGGTCGATAGACCCGCCAGGGCACAGTGTCGCACGGAGGGCGTGGGGTCCGTTACCGTCGGTGTGGACAAGCCGTCAACAGGGTGGCGAGCCAGAACACGCTGAAACACGTCAGCAGCGCGATCGCGGCCCAGCCCCAGGTGATGCCGGAGGCCAGCACGAAGTAGCAGTCCAGCGGGCGACGTCGCAGCAACGGACCGGTCTTCACGGCCTGGCCGCCGTGACGAGAAGTTCGAGCACTTCGGCCTGAACCTGCGCATCGTGCCCCACGAGCAGGTGGCCGCCATCGTCGAAGCCGAGGAACTTCGCGCCAGGAATGAGGCTGGCGGTGTACTGCGCCGCGGCGTAGGTGCCGAAGCCGTCGTCGCGGGCGCTGATCACGAGCGTCGGCGTGTGAATGGTCTCGAGCGGATAAGGGCCGAGGCGTTTGCCCAGTCGCGTGTCGTCGCGCAGGCCCGCGGCGCGGCGCGACACCGGCAGGATGCGCTCGGCCATGTCGTGCACGCGCGCCCGCTCGGCTTCGCTGGCGGCGGCGACCTGCTCGGGTGGTGTCGCCAGCACATGGCGGATGAGCGAATCGCGCGCCCCGTGCAGCCCGGTCCAGAACAGGAAGTCCGAGCCGAGCAGTCGAAGCAGCAGCGCGTCCTCGTCGTCCGACACCGGCGGCGCGGAGGCGGCCACCGTGGCGGGCTTGTAGGCGATGGGCACGACGAGCACGAGCGCGCTGACGCGGTCGGGGTGGCGGATCGCAGTCTGCATCGCCGACGGGCCGCCGGCGGACACGCCCATCACGGCAGCCTTGGCGATGCCCAGCGCATCGAGCAGGCAGACGTGCGCATCCGCCTGCGCCTCGGGCGCCGCATCGGCAGGCCGCGGCGTGCGCAGGTAGCCGAAGCGAGACATCGCGATCACGCGCACGCCCTGCTGCGCCAACGGCCGCGCCCAGGCCATGCCCTGGTCGTGGCCGCCACCGCTGCCGTGGATCATCAGCAGCGGGATGCCTGCGCCGGCCTGCTGCACCTCGATCGGGCCGCAGCGCGTGGCGATCACCTCGCTGCCTTGCGCGGCATGCTCGGCGGCGACCAACAGGTCGCGCTCGAAGCGCGACCGGATCAACAGCGCGGCGACCAGGAGAATCCCGAGCACGATGACGACGGCCAGCATCATGCGTTTGCGTTTCATGGCTGCCGAGGGCCGCCGTTGCGGGCAAACCGGACGTTCACGATGCAACCGTTGCAATCGTCAGTGGCGCCCGGGCAAGCGCTTCGAAACGGCGCTGGCGCCGCCGGATCGGCCACCAGTCGTACAGGAAGATCTCGATCGGGCGCCACAGGCCTACCCAGCCGAGAATCAGCAGGCCTTCCGTCAGAATCGCAGAAGAACCCGGCGTGGCAAGCGAAGTGCGCAACGACAGGCACGCCGCGAGGAACACGAGTCCGATCAGCAGGCTGATCGCCCCGTTTGCCAGCAACCGGTGCAATTCAGCACGAACCCGATCCGCCCGATAGCGGAAGAAGTGCGCCACGGCCGCCGGCAGGTTCTGCGCGTCGGGCGTGGCCGCCTCCTGTGCCGGCAGGTGCACGACCAGGCGCAGCCGCTGCGCCGGCCCGATCTCGCGCACGGCCTCCTCGAGGTACTGTTCCGCGTCGGGGTCCAGATCCTGCTCGCGAAACGGCGCCGGGTCAAGATGGTGGAACAGCTGGCGGACTTCACGCAGGCGAATCTCGATCAGCCAGGTATCGCCGTCACGTCGATAGGCCGCCCGATGTCCGCGACTTCGGGTCTGCATCACGCTGGCCGCGCGTGACCCGCGGTCGCCAGTCGCAGCGCGCCGATCGCGACGGCCGCGCCGCCGCACGCGAGCGCCATGTCGCGCTGCGAATCCCACGGGTCGCCCTGTGTCCCGAGGTAGGCCACGCCCAGGTCGCCGCCGAACACCAGCGCCGCAGCCCATTCGATCAGTTCATAGACCACGGAGTGCGCGCAGAGATAGGTCCAGGGCAGCAGCCAGCGCCAGCAGCCGGCAGGCGCCGCGACACGGTCGATCAGTTCGACGGCGGCGGGTGCGATCAGCAGGCCGTACGCCGCATGCACCACGCGATCGAAGTTGTTCCGCTCCCATCCGACCAGATCGTTGAACGAGTGGCCGGTCGCTGCCTGCCACCACGCGTCGTAGGGCACCTCGGAGTAGGTGTAGTGCGCCCCGACGGCGTGCAGCACGAAGAACACGAACAGGCAACCGTAGGCCAGGTTCGACAAAGGCCGCTGACGATACTTGTAGATCAGCCACGGGCCGGCAATGAGCACCAGCATGTTCTCGAGCAGCCAGTCCTCGCGGAACCTGGGCGCTATCGCGAGCGCAATCCAGATGACGGCATAGACTGCGAGCAGGGGCGCAGCGATGGAGCGCAGCTGCGACTTCGCCGTCGGCGGTCGGTCGATCACGGCCCTGGCCCTGGCTGCTCGACATCGAGTACCGCGGCTCCCGAAAACCGCCCCGCCCGCAGGTCGTCGAGCGCCTGATTCGCCTGATGCAGCGGATAGTGGACGACTTCGACGTGCAGCGGGCACCGGCCGGCGAGTGTCATGAACTCCACACCGTCGCGACGCGTGAGATTGGCCACCGAGCGCAGCGAGCGCTCACCCCAGAGGTCCGAGTAGGGAAACGAAGGGATTGCGCTCATGTGAATGCCGGCGCAGACGACTGTCCCACCGCGCGCGACGGCACGCAAGGCGGTGGGGACGAGCGCGCCGACCGGCGCGAAGATCAGTGCGGCGTCGAGCGGCTCCGGCGGAGCGGCGGACGAGTCCCCCGCCCAGCACGCACCCACGCCCCGGGCGAAGGTCTGCGCCGCGATGTCGCCGGGTCGCGTGAACGCGAAAACATCGCGCCCCTCGAACTTCGCGATCTGCGCCACCAGGTGTGCCGCGGCCCCGAATCCGTAGAGCCCGACTCGGCGCGGATCTCCGGCCATGCGCAGCGCACGGTAGCCGATCAGTCCCGCGCAGAGCAGCGGCGCCGCCTCGGCGTCGCCGTAGTCCGGGGGAATGGCAAGGCACGCGCCTTCGTTCGCAACGACGAAGTCCGCGTAGCCGCCGTCGACGTCGTAACCGGTGAAGCGCGCGGCGGCACACAGATTCTCACGACCGGTGCGACAGAAAGCGCATTCGCCGCAAGTCGCAGCGAGCCAGGGCACGCCAACCCGCGCTCCGCGTGGATACCTGCCGCTCGTGTCGGCGCCAGCGGCAACGACGCGCGCCACGATCTCGTGGCCTGGCACGATCCCCGCGGCGTGCACTGGCAGGTCGCCGTCGACGACGTGCAGATCGGTCCTGCAGACACCGCAGGCCTGCACGCGCAGCAGCAATTGGCCGCGGCCGGGCGATGGCGGAGCTCGTTCGACCAGTCGCAACGCGCGATTCACATCATCGCGCGCCATCACCCGGGCGCCGGCAGCCATCACCGGGCGAACTCGTGAGCGAGAACGGGACCGCTCGCGCGCCAGTGCGGCTTGCGACCGTGCGGCGTGATCCAGGCAATCTCGCCCGAGTGAGGCAGGCGCATAACCTGGCGGACAGCGTGGCCCGACCATCGGGCTTCCCGGGGCGTCACGATGTCGCTTTGAACCGACGGGCCGATTCGAGCCAGTTCATCACCGGCCGCAGCCTGAACAGCGAGGCCATTGTTTGCCTGGAGTCCGTACGGCTGCCGGGTCGCATCAAGCCCACGGATGCGATTGGCGCGAGCCCGCGCACTCCGCGGTGCATTGCCCAAGGTGAAGCTCAGGGGTCGCGACATTGACGCCATGAAGCTTGAGGGGCGCGCATCAGTAGACCTGGGAGCCGACCGCCAGCCCGAACCGATGCTGGCCCCACATCGTGCCTGCGACCTCCCACGAGGGGCCGATGCGGGCGGCCGCCGGATGCATGTCGCGAAACAGGCGCTGCATCTCGTGATCAGGGCAGAGGATCGCGCCAAGCTCGACGAGCTCCGCGAGCCCGAGCTCGAAACCACCGAATAGCTTCGGCTTCTGGATCGCGAACAGCCCCGAATCGCGCAGCTCCTCGACTGTCTCGTCGGGCAGGCGCCGGTCCTGCTCGGCGGCGCGCGCGCAGGTCGGCGAGTCCCCGCCCCCAGGCGACCCCCGGGCTCATCGTCGTCTCCCCGGGCAATGCGTCAAGGCAGGCGTGCAAGACGGTCTCGAGCCTGCGTCACGCAGCGCAGGAAGCGGCGCAGGAAGGACTGCTGCAACTGCGCGCGCTCGTCCCGCGCGGCCGCATCGGGCCGATAGGCGTCGATCGCGGACCGCGGCAGCACCTGCCGGGTCTCGAGGAGGCGCTCGACGGTGTCGAGCCGCTCGCGCGTGACCGCGAGCTCCGTGCCGAGCGCCATGACCATCGACATGAGCTGGTCGGCCGCGGGATCGTCGTAGTAGCGCGGCCGGTCGCCGAGCGCGGCCAGCGCGGGATCGCGCGCCCTCGCATCAGCCGGAGTCGTCATGCGCGGGCTCCAAAGCCATACCACGAGCCGCCGCGACCGAAGTCGCGCCCCTGGTCCATGCCCTGGTCACTCGCGAAGTCGGCCTCGATCTGCCCCTCGTACCGGGTCTCGAAGCAGCGCGCGCGCTCGAACCCGGCCTTTGCGAGCTCCTCGATCGCGTCGAGATCGTGGAAGCCGCCCCAGAACGGCTCGTTGTTGTTGGAGCCGTCCCAGTCGCGGATGAACGCCTCGAACGGGTCCATGCCGCGATAGGTCGGCTGCTCGAGGCTCAGGTGCAGCCCGCCCGATCGCAGCAGGCGCCGGATCTGCCGCATGATCCGGCCGACGGCCTCCATGGAGGTCTCGTGCCAGAACGTCGTGGCGAGCACGAGATCGAACGAGCCGTCCTCGAAACCCGGGGACTCGGCATCTGCCTGGCGCCAGTGGATGCGGTCCACGCCGAGGGACTTCGCGCGGGCGTGCGCGTAGCGCAGCATCGGCGCGGCGGCGTCGATCGCGTGAACCTCCGCCTCTGGAAAGTGGCGCGCGATCGGGACGGTGTTGAGCCCCAGCCCGCAGCCGATGTCGAGGATGCGCCGCGGTCGCAGGCCGGGCGCGTTGCGCTCGAGCCAGCCGACGATCGCGCGCCCGCCGCCGTCGTTGAACCGGCCCGTGATGCCCGCGGTGATGACGTAGGTGCCCGCGTCGTAGTTCGCCGCCGGAGCCACGTCGTCGGGCACGAGCTCGGTGTGATAGCCGCCGGGCATGCAGTGGATGTCGCGTCGGGTCAAGTAGTCCGGCAGGGGCAGCGACGGGTCGAGGCTGAGCCGGTCCGAATTCGCGTTGAGACGGCGCGTCCGCTCGACCAGTTCGTCGAGCTGCCGCAGCACGAGCGAGCGTCCGTTCTCCTGCCGCATCTCCATGAGGTTGCGCCTGAGGCTTCCCCAGGTCTGGTAGTAGAGCTCTCGCCGCATCCAGGGGGCGATCTCGTGACGGTCGGCGGGCGGCCCGCCGCGCTCGCGGAGGAAGGCCGGGCGGACCTTCTTCTCCCAGAGTTCGCGGTTGCCCGGAAACACCTCGGTCTGGATGAAATGGTTGAGCTGGGCGAGGAAGCTGAAGCGTGCCGCCTCGTCGTGCGTGCCCTCCGGGAACGCGCCGTGACGCCCGACGCCGCTCCAAGGGGG
>JANPDV010000241.1:0-3971 GCA_031431655.1 Gammaproteobacteria bacterium
ACGACACCTTCACGTCGCGTGCGATCACGATCGCATTGCCGAAGAAGGCGACGTACGGCGTGAGGTTGAACTACGAGTTCTAGGCGTTTATTCCAGGGCTCTCGGCTCGGGGCTGCGCAGCCCCGAGCCGCATCTCACCCGGCCACCTGCGTAGCCTTTTGAGAGCAGTGCGTGTATCGCGCGGACACTTCATGGTAGCGCGAGGTGGGTCTTGAAGTACCGGCCCTTGGTGTACCGCTGTAGCAAACGACTCGCGCCGCAGGTGGCAATCGGCGCATGCGCGCTGTTGCTGGCCTCCTGCGCGCCCGCGCCGCAAGCGCCGGGCAAGCTCGCCTTCGTCGTCGAAGCCTGGCGCACCGCCATCTACCAGACCGAGTACATGGAGGAATGCCCGGACGGGATCGCGATCGGCAACGACGAGATCTGGTTCGACAGCCTGTCTCCCGCGGACAAGGACAAATGGACGACGGGCGGAACGCAGCAGGTGCTCGACGTGCCGCGGCGCCCGCAGTCGTACCTGCGCGGCCCGCAAAAGGAAGACGTCTGCTGGAATCCCACCGCGGTCGTCGATCCGCCGATGCGGGTCGTGCGCGGTCGCTACTCCTACGGGATGAACCTGGACGGGACGCAGGACGGTTCACCGACACCCAAGAGTTGTGCTCATGGCAAGTTCACCGACCCTGCCGGCAAGGTCGCCGTGGACAACCAGCTCTATCGCCTGATGGGCTGCGTCTACGGTTATCGCGACAAGGGCTACCTGGAGCATCACGCGAACCGCGAACGCCAGGACGAGAGCCAGGGCATCATCCTGATCGACGTCGACGGCGTGGAGGACTCGCGCAACGACCCGGCCGTGCAGGTCCGTTTCTTCCTTTCCGCGACGCCGCTGCATTTCGACACGGCGGGCCACATCGTGCCGTTCTCGACCTACGAGACGGTGCGCGGACGCTTTGGGGACACGGTGCGCGGCAGGATCGTCGACGGCGTGCTGGAGACCGAGCCCGCCGACGTCACGCTGCCCGTCTACGGCAACGATGCGGCCGCAGACATGGTGTTTCGCGACTTCCGCATCCGGATGGAGATTTCCGAGGACGGCACCCGCGCCAAGGGATTGTGGGCGGGATACCACACCGTCGAGAGCTTCTGGGACTACATCCAGAAGGTGCAGCACAACGTGCCGGTCGGCCAGTACAGTTGCCCGGCGATGTATGTCGCGGCCCATCAGCTCGCCGACGGATATCCCGATCCGAAGACCGGCGACTGCACGGCGCTGTCGTCCGCGTTCGATTTCGAGGCGGCCGCAGCGTTCATCGCGCCGCCCTCTGCGCTGCCCTCCGACGACGAGCGGCTGGCGAAGCAGCTGATCACGGCCGGACGCTGACCATGCCCACACCCCAGTGTGGTCGCGTCATCCTGGTTGCCATCGCAGCACTCTGCATCAGCGCCTGTACGCCCCAGGAGCCGCAGGTGCGCGGCAACCGGCCCCAGCTGCGGCTGCTGACGGACGAGCAGTATCGCAACATCATCCAGGACGTCTTCGGCCCGCAGATCGCGATCGGTGGCGCCCTGGATCCGATCCTGCGAGAGGAGGATCTGGTCACGGTGAGTGCCGGCCATGCGACCGTGTCGCCGTCCGGATTCGAGAAGTTCGCCACGCTCGGCGAAAGCATTGCCCGCCAGGTCGTCGACCCGGTCAATCGCGAGCTGCTGATCCCGTGCCGTCCGCGCCGCGCCGACGCGCGCGACGACGCGTGCGCAGGCGCAGCACTGGCGCGGGTCGGGAAGCTGCTGTACCGCCGACCGCTCTCGGGCGCGGAACTGCAGCGCGCCGTGGAGACCGCCGGCGCCGCCGCCGCGCGCGTGGGCGACTTCTTCGAGGGCCTGACCTACGGCCTGTCGCTGCTGCTCGTCAGCCCCCACTTCCTGTTCATCGCAGACAGCCTGCGCGACGACGTGTCCCCGCCGGCGCTCACGGGCTATGCCAGGGCAGCGCGGCTCAGCTTCTTCCTCTGGAACACGACGCCCGACGAGGCGCTGATCGACGCCGCGACCCGCGGCGAGCTGGACGACCGGCGCGGTCTCGACCGGCAGGCAGAGCGCCTGTTGAAGTCGCCGCGGCTGGTCAACGGCGCCCGCGCGCCGGTCTCCGACATGCTGCAGCTCGAGAAATTCGTCAGCGTGTCGAAGGACACCGAGATCTACCCCGCGTTCGATCCCGAGGTCGCCCAGGATGCACGCGAGCAGTTGCTGCGCACGATCACCTGGCACCTGCTGGACCAGGACGAGGACTACCGCAAGCTGTTCGAAACCCGGGTCACCTTCATGAGCAGTGCCCTCGGCCGGGTCTATCGTGTACCGGTCGCCGACACCGTGGGCTGGTCACGCTACGAGTTCCCCGCCGGCGACATGCGCGCCGGGATCCAGACCCTCGCTGGATTCGTGGCGCTGCACTCGCACCCGGGACGCAGCTCGCCCACGATCCGCGGCCGCGCCGTGCGCGAACTGCTGCTGTGCCAGAAAGTCCCCGACCCGCCCGCGAACATCGACTTCAGCAAGTTCAACGAGCCGGCAGCGACGAACCTGCCGGCCCGCCAGCGGCTGAAGGTCCACAATACCGATCCTACCTGCGCGGGCTGCCACAAGCTCACGGATCCCATCGGCCTCGCGCTCGAAAATTTCGATGGCGCGGGCCAGCCGAGGCTTCGCGATGCCGGCGCCGCAATCGATGCCGGCGGCGTGCTCGACGGCACCACGTTCACCGACGTTCGCGGGCTCAGCACCGCATTGCGCGAGCACCCGTCCATACCATCCTGCCTCGTCGAGCGCGTGGCCTCCTATGCGCTGGCCGGAACAGGCAAGTCCTCCGACAGGCCCTGGGCGAACTACCTCACCGAGGTCTTCCGTCGTGACGGTTACCGGCTGCGGCCGCTGCTGACGAGCATCGTCGAGAGCCCGAATTTCTACGCGGTGGAGCTGCCCAAGGTCCAGACCGCCGCCGCAGGCGAGGAGACGCATCGATGACATTGGTCCGAAACTCGCGACCCACGCGCCGCACCGTGCTGCGCGGGCTCCTGGGCGGCGCGGCGGTGAGTGTCGGCCTGCCGCTGTTCGATTCGCTGCTGAACGACAACGGCACCGCCTTCGCCGCCGGCGCGCCGCTGCCCGTGCGTTTCGGCACGTGGTTCTGGGGACTCGGCCACACTCCCGGCCGCGGCATTCAGCCGCTGTCCGGCCGTGACTTTCGCTTCATCGCCGAATGCGCCGCGCTCGAGCCGTTCCGTGCGCGCTACATCAACTATTTCAGCGGCTTCAACACGCTGCTGGACGGCGCACCGAGCCGCGTGCACTACACCGGATGGGTGGCGGCCAAGTGCGGTACGGTGCCGGTCAAGTTCAGCGGCATGCCCGCGCCGACGCTCGACACCTTCGTGGCAGACCAGCTCGGCCGAGGTACCCGGTTCAAGTCACTGGAACTCTCCAGCACCGGCAATCCGAAGGACAGCTATTCCTACGGCGCGGCTGGCAGCCACAACGCTGGCGAAATCTCGCCGCTGAAGTTCTACCAGCGGATTTTCGGGTCCGGATTCCGCGATCCCGCTAGCGGCCCGTTCGAGCCCGATGCGCGCACGCTGCTCCGACAGAGCGTCCTCTCGGCCGTCACTGAAGAGCGCAAGGACCTCGCGCGCGCGCTCGGAGCGGCGGATCGCGCGCGGCTCGACCAGTACTTCACCTCGGTGCGGGAGCTGGAGAAACAGCTGGAGATCTCCGCGGCGGCACCCCCGCCGATGGAGTCCTGCAGGCGACCGGCGGCGCCGCCCGAGGGCGTACCCACGCTCGCGATCGAGGAAGTGCAGGCCACGCACGATGCGCTGGCGCGGATACTGGTGCTGGCGCTGGCCTGCGACCAGACGCGGGTCTTCAACCTGCTCTATTCACAGGCCGCGTCGGAGGTCCGCGCGAAGGGCACCACG
>JANPDV010000242.1:0-7202 GCA_031431655.1 Gammaproteobacteria bacterium
CAATCGCACTGGCTCCGTGCCGCAGAAGGAAGGCGAGATCGCCGATCCCACACACGACCTCTTGGTCGCAGACGTGGTCGGCGGCGGTACGCGTTTCCGCACGATCGATGCCTCCAGCGCCGGCATTGCGCGCGAGAACTACAGCGCCCGCAATACGGAGAGCCGTGCCCAGGCGGAGATTTCTCCCGTCGCGCTGTATACGCGCCTGTTCGGGCCCGATTTCGTCGATCCGAACGCGGCTGCCTTCAAGCCCGATCCTGCCGTCATGCTCGAGAAGAGCGTGCTGTCGGCATTCATGGCGCAGGGCAAGGACTTCGCGCGATCGCTCGGTGCCGCGGACCGGCAGCGCCTCGATGAGTACTTCGCGTCTATCCGACAGGTCGAGAACCAGCTGGCGCTGCAGTTACAGCAGCCGGACCCGAATGAGGCCTGCGTGCGGCCACCGCGGCCGGCAGACGCGCCTCCTGATCGGCTTGCCCAGGCGCGCGAGATGCCCAACGTCATCGAAACGCACGCGGTGATGGCCAGGTTGCTCGCGATGGCGGTCGCGTGCGACCAGACCCGAGTCTTCAACATGGTCTTTACCGACAACTTCGCGAACGTGCGCAAGAAGGGCGAGACCTACACGCATCACCTGCTGACGCACACCGAGATGATCGACCCCAGCCGCGGCTACCAGCCGCTGGCGTTCTGGTTCAACCAGCAGGCCAGCGAGGCGTTTGCGACTTACCTGCAGGTTCTTTCGAGCGTGCGCGAGGGTGCCGGTACGCTACTCGACAATTGCCTGATCTTCGCGGCGAGCGAGACCAACTACGCCAAGCTGCACACCATCGACAGCATCCCCATCTGGCTGGCAGGTAAGGTCGGCGGACGCATGAAGACGGGTCTGCACGTGGTCGGTGGCGGCGATCCGATCAGTCGCGTCGGTTTCACGGCCATGAAGCTGATGGGGGTGCCGCTGCGCAGCTGGGGCACGAAGTCGCTTCAGACATCGCAGCCGATCGGCGAGATCATGGCCAACGGGGCGACCGCGTAGGTGCGGCTCCCGGCGTGGATCCTGGTCGCGCTCGCCGCTGGGCCCACGATTGCGGCCGAGCCCGCGCAGCCGAACGACGTTACGCTGCGGCCTGTTGGGTACGGCTGGGTGCTCGCGGATGCGCGCGGCATGACGCTCTACACTTACGCGCAGGATCCGAAGTCTGGGTCGCCAACGTGCGTTGCGAAGTGCCTTGAAACCTGGCCGCCCCTCACGGCGCAGGCAGGGGCCGCGTCGACGGGCGAATGGTCCGTCATCGTGCGCGAGGACGGATCGCGCCAATGGGCTTATCGCGGCAAGCCGCTTTACCGCTTCGTTCGCGACAGTGCGCCGGGCGACATGAATGGTGATGAACTGCAGCAGAAGTGGTACGTGGCGGTGAAGCCGATCGTCGCGCCCCCGGGATTCAGCGTCTTGAAGACTCCCGGTGGTCACGTGCTCATAGACGGAAAGCGCATGACGCTCTACCAGTCGTCAGCCGATCGTTCCGGTCATTCGAATTGCGATGCGGCTTGCCTGCGCAGCTGGAGGCCGGTCGAGGGCTGGTGGATGGCTGTGCCGCCTTCGGCTGACTGGTCGCTCGCTGCGCGCGCGGACGGCATGCGCCAGTGGGCATTCCGCGGCAGGCCGCTGTACCGGCATGCCGCTGACTCCACTCCGGGCGAAGCGCTGGGCGTGGGAGTCGGCACGTTCGCCGCTGTCGTTCTCGAGCCGCCGCCGGCCAATCCTGCGTGGGTCACGCGACAGCAGTCCGATGGCGGGGAGCTGTTTGCCGATGCCGCCGGCCAGACACTTTACGGCCACGATCCCGGCGGCTATCACCTCGGCCGCGTGATCGAGCATCCGGAATGGTGGCGGCCAGTGCTGGCGGCAGTCGACGCCAGGCCGGTAGGCGCCTGGTCGATCGTGGCGCGCGAGGATGGTTCGCGGCAGTGGGCGCACAAGGGGCTGCGGCTGTACACGAACCGGCGCGACCGGGAGCCCGGTGACATCAATGGCGTGCGCAGCGGCGATCGCATCTGGCGACCCATCATGACCTCTGGACAGACCATGCCCGGTTCGGGCCTCTGATTCGACTCAACAGGGAGATACCACGATGCTCTTGCCCCATATTCGCTCTGACGCCGACGGCCACTCCATGCTCGATGAAGTCGAATTGCGAATGACCGGTCCGTCCGGCGCCGAAGGGCAGGACGGGGTCTACGTGCAGCGCCTGAACGCAGCTCGCCAGGACGTCAGCTACTGGCAGATTGGCCATGCGTTGCCCGGGCACGTCATCGACTTCACGCGCAGTGACACGCCGACGCTGGTAGCGGTGTTTTCCGGCCAGATGATGCTCACGGTCAGCAACGGCGAGGAACGACAGCTGGCGCGCGGCGACATGCTGCTCGCGCAGGACCTGGCGGGTCAGGGCCACATGACGCGTTTCATCGGCCAGGAGCCTTGCAACTACCTGCTGATCGCGATGCCGGGTGGTTTCAAGTAGCCCCCTGTGACTATTGCGCGTCACCCACCCGGCGCCAACCGTGCCCCGGCGCGCGTCCTGTACGCGTGCATCGCGGCGTTGGCCTTGTCGGCGAGCACGCGCGCGGCAGATTCGCCGCCCGCGCCGGCGCGACCCGACATGTCTTGCGCCTGGTTCTCGCCGGTCCCGGATGACCGGAGTGGCCCGCCGATCCACTTTTTCGCCGATCTCTCGGCAGACGAGCAGAGTGCCGTCACGCTGAGCCCGGGGGTTGGCCGTGCGGACTTCACTCTCGATCGCCGGACGTTGCAGCTCACCTGGCGCGTGCGCTTCTCCGCACTCACGTCGGCGCCCACCGGACTGCACATCCACGGCCCGCAGACGCCTGGCGCCGAGGCCGGCGTGTTGATCGACCTCGCGCCGCGCGGCGCGCGCGACGGGGTTGCCGGGTCAGTCGTGCTGGGCGATGGCCTGCTGGGCTATCTGGTCCAGGACCGGATGTACGTCAACCTGAAGACGCGCCGATACCCCGCCGGCGAACTGCGCGGTCCGGTACGCAAGGCGCGCCCGCAGTGTCCGTCCGCAGCGACCAGCCCTCCGCCCAATCCTCGTAAGGAGCCCGCGAAATGACCACGCCAGCGCTGATTACGGCGACCGCATATCGGATTCCCGGTTACCGCCTCGACGCCAATGGCCGATCGACCTGGACCTACTATGAGATCCCGCTGCTGCAGACCGGGCCGCGCAGCGCCATGAGCGCGCGACAGGAGGCGATGAGCTGGGGCCTGGGCTACAGCCAGAACAGCCGCAAGCCGTATAACCTCAACGAAATGCACAAGACCAATCAGATGGGAATCGTCTGGGTGATGTCCGGGCACCTGGAGACCACGATCCAGGACGGAGAAATGCGCCGCCGCGCACCGGGCGACGGTAATTTCGTGCATGGCGACTGCCTGCACCACTCGACGATGCGCAGCATTGTCCCGACGACGACCTTGAGCCTCAATCTCACGCGCAAGGTCACGCCGGGCTACGTTTTCAGATAGCAATGCGAAACGCCATTGGTGGCCTGCTCCTGACGCTCGCCTGCGCGCCGGTTCCGGCCGCCGCGCCGGTCAATCCGTCGCCGGTTTTCCACATATCCGGCGCGAGCGTGTTGCCGATGCGCCTGGTCGAGTGGGACGCTGACGGCCCCATGGGTCGGACGGTGCAGATTGCGTGGGACGACGCTGTAGACAAGGCGCCGCCGAACGCCAGCCGCTATCAGCAGAAGACCTACTCGTTTCCGACCGGCACGATCCGCCTGCTCGAGTTCCGCAAGGAGACAGGCGGCATGGTTCACGCCATCACGTCCGAGACCGCGATCTTCATGCTGCGCGGCGTCGGCAGTGTCGAGGTCGCTGGCAAGACGGTCACGCTGGGTGCCGGCGACGCGGTCAATTATCCGAGCGGCGTGCTGCGCGGCGCGGGCGACGCCAGCGTGCTCGCCTGGACCGTCACAGGCACCGTCAACAACGAAGCATCTCCGGCCATGCTGCTGCGCGCGTCGTCGGCCGGCGGCGACGTGCGGCACTATGCCTTTCCAGGCACTTCGGTGCGCTGGGCGCGCCGGGCTGGCCGTGCGCCAGACGCTTCGCCGGCGAGGGAGGTGGATTCCCTGGTGTATGTCATTGCCGGGCGGCTGAAGTTCACGCAGGGTGGGAAAGCGGTCGAGGCGCTTCCGGGAGATGCCATCCGCGAGATCGCGGGCCAGGCTCGCTCGTGGTCAGCCCTGGCGCCCTCGTCGTTCGTGGCGATCGACAGCTTGCCGGTCGGCGCAGCAACCGGTTCAAGCGGCGGCGGCGCCGTTCGCACGCGCTAGACGATTCTCCGCAGGATCCTCATCAATCCTTCGAAGCGCGTGCCGTAGGGTGGCCTCGCCAGAGCAAGGCCACTGAATCGTGACTGGAAGAACACGCCTTTCTGGTGCGTGAACGCCAGGAAGCCGCGCTCGCCGTGATACGCGCCCATGCCGCTGTCACCGACGCCGCCGAAAGGCAGTTCCTCGACGCCGATGTGCCACAGGCAGTCGTTGACCGTCACGCCGCCGGAGACCGTCTGCGCGAGCACCCGATCGCGACTTGCCGCATCCCGCCCGAACCAGTAGAGCGCCAGCGGTCGCGGCCGCGAATTGACGTAGCGAACCGCCGCATCGAGTCCGCTGTACTCGAGGACAGGCAGGACTGGCCCGAAGATCTCCTCCTGCATGAGTGCGGCGTCATCGTCGAGCCCAAGCACCACCGTGGGAGCAAGCCTGCGCGTGGTCGGATCCGGCGGGCGTCCCGCGGGGTGGAACTCCAGCACCTGCGCACCTCGCGCGCGCGCATCCTGCAGCAGTCCCGCAAGCCGCAGGTAGTGAGCGTCGCTTGCGATGCTGGTGTAGTCCGCACGGCGATCGAGGTCCGGATACAACGCCGCAACGGCAGCGCCGAAAGCAGCGGCAAACGCGGCGCCGCGACCCGCCGGCACCATTGCGTAGTCGGGCGCGATGCAGGTCTGCCCCGCATTGAGGAGTTTGCCGACCGCGAGTCGACGCACATGCTCGTCGAAGTCGGCATCGGGGGCGAAGATCGCGGGCGACTTGCCGCCGAGTTCGAGCGTGACTGGCGTCAGGTTGTGCGCGGCCGCGAGTGCCACCTTGCGACCCACCGCCGTAGAGCCGGTGAAGAACAGATGATCGAAGGGCAACGCCGCGAACGCAGCGGCGACCGCTGCATCGCCCTGTACGACGGCGAACTCGGCGGGATCGAATCGCGCCGCCACGAGCCGCGCCATCAATGCGGCCACGCGCGGCGTGTGCTCACTCGGCTTCAGCATGACACGGTTGCCCGCCGCGAGTGCGGCGGCGGCCGGCACGATGGCCAGCTGCCAGGGATAGTTCCATGGGCTGATTACACCGACGACGCCGATCGGCTGGCGCACTACCCGGCTGCGACCCGGGAGCAGATGCAGCGGCGTCGCGGCGCGGCGCGCTGACATCCAGCGGCGCAAATGGCGTTGGGCGTGACGGATCGCCGTGAGCGTTGGCAGCAGGTCCCCGATCAGCGTATCTGCCGGAGACCGATGTCCGAAATCCGCCGCGACCGCCGCCACTATCTCTGCCTCGTGATCGCGCGTGATCTCGAGCAGGCGCTGCAGCCGGTCGAGCCGCACGGCCGCTGACGGCTCGCGTTCCGCCTCGAAGGCATCCCGCTGCTGTTCGAACGTGCTTTTCATTGGCAGGGAGTCGGCGGGCCGGCCGGGCGCAGCAGTGCATTGACCCGCGTGACGACGTCGGGCTTGGTGGTGTCTGCCTCAACGCAGCGCAGCCCTTCGGACGGGTCCAGAGGCTGCTGGTGTTCGAGCTGCCAGCCGAGCACCTCTTCGTTGGCCTCCGAAGCGTCCTTGCCGAGCTGTTCGCGTTCGCGCAGGCGACGCGCGAGTTCAGCGGGCGGCGCCGTGCAGTGCACCAGCGTGACTGGCACCGAGAGCGTGCGGGCCAGGTCGTGGAACAACTCACGCTGCGCGCGGGTCAGGAACGTCGCGTCGCAGAGCGCGGTACGCTGGCCGCACAGTACTTCGCGTGCGCAGTCGGCGAGTCGTGAGTACGTTTGCTCACCAGCCTTCGCTGCATAGAGGTTGGCGCCGGGTGCCGAGCCGCTGCGAGCGAGCGGTGGCAGTCCGGCGAGGCGCTTGCGTTCGATGTCCGAGCGGATGTGCACGGCCGCGAGTTCCCGCGAGAGCTGGCTTGCGAGCCAGGTCTTGCCCGAGCCGGACAATCCCTGCATCAGCACGAGCTGGGACGGTGGCCGGTCGAGGGCGCGACGCGTGACGCCGACGTAGTCGAGATGCCGCTTGCGCCATCGTGCCTGCGATTCGGGCTCGGCGGCCGAACTGGCGCGGATGGCCATCACCTTCGCGCGCACCAGCCCACGGTGCGCAATGTACAGGTCGAGTACTCCGACAAGCGCGTAGTCGCCGCTGGCCTCGAGGTAGCCGTCGAGGAATGCCGCTGCGAGATCAGGGCAACCATAGCCTTCGAGATCGGCGCACAGGAACGCCACCTCGTCGGCCGTGTCGATGCAGCGGAACGCGGGTTCGAACTCGAGTGCATCGAACGCCACGATTCGGGCATCGATGCGCACGAGGTTGGACAGGTGCAGATCACCGTGGCACTCACGGAACCGGCCGCCCTCGGAACGCTGCCGGATGCGGCTGCGGCTGTCGCGCAGGCGACGGCCCAGCGGCCCGCGCAGCGCAAGCAGTGCCGTCCGCGTGCCAAGTCCTTTCGACAGCGTGAGGCACTCCGCGAGGTTGCCTCGTATGGTGTGCTCGACCTGCCGTGGATCAGCAAACCGGCTTCCGGACGGCAGGGCCGGAATCGTGGCATGCATGGCAGCCAGTTCACGACCGAATGCGGCGAACTCTTCCGCCGTGATGAGTCGGGACTCGACCAGCACGTCCAGTTCTGCTGTGCGGTCGAACTGGCGCATGCAGACGGCGCTCTCGAGCGGCGGACCGTCGCCCTGCAGGCTTGCCTGGCCGTCGACTTCGCGAATCACACTGACGCCCAGGTACAGGGTGGGCGCGAACCGGCGATTCAACCGCAGTTCCTCGGCGCACAGTTCGGCGCGGTGAACCGGACTGGTGAAATCGGCGAAGGGGTAGCGGATCGGTCGCTTG
>JANPDV010000243.1:0-2987 GCA_031431655.1 Gammaproteobacteria bacterium
GTTTGCCGTAGTTGCCGTGCTCGCGCCGCTGGCGGGTTGCGGCACCGCTGACGACCGCGAGACCGCGGTCCGCAAGGTGCTCGAACAGGCTGAACAGGCCGCCGAGGCGCGCGACGTCGGCGACGCCATGGCGCTGGTGTCAGCGGACTACGCCGACGCCCGCGGCCTGGATCGCGACGGCCTGCGCAACGCCGTGCGCGGTTACTTTGTGCTGAATCCCTCGCTGCGGCTGGCCGTGCGCGTGCAGTCGCTGCAGTTCCCGGACAGCAACCGCGCCCGGGCGCGGGTGCAGGTGGGATCCGTCGGTCGCGGCTCCGCAGGCCTGGACCTCGATCTCGGGCGCTTCGACGTGGAGCTGGTCGAGGAAGGCGGCGACTGGCGCCTGCTGCGCGCCGACTATGTCGACGGCGGCCCGACCGACGGCCGGTAGGCGAGCTGCGCGTCCGGACCGATCGTGCCGATGCAAGCCGCATTTGAGCCGCGATTCGCGTGCCTGAGTGCTTGAGGCGCCCCGCACCCCTACCTATAGTCGTGGGCATGGGACTGATCTACGCGCACTTCCAGCTGCGCAATCCGCTGCAAGCTCCGCCAGCCGGCACGGCGCTCGAAGTGCGGGCGCTGGTCGATACTGGCGCGCTGATGCTGTGTGTGCCCGCCTCCGTGGCCTCGCAGCTGGGACTGCGCGAACTGGAACGGCGGGAGGTCACGCTGGCCGACGGCGGCAAGCACTCGGTGCCGTATGTCGGGCCGGTCCAGTTGTCGTTCGGCAACCGGAGCTGCTTTGTCGGGGCTTTCGTTCTTGGTCAACAGGTGCTGGTCGGGGCGATTCCGCTCGAAGACATGGATCTCGTCATCGCCCCGGCAACGCGCAAGGTCGTTGTCAACCCGCTCAGCCCGGATATTCCCTCTGGCATCGTCATGAGTGCGGCCCGGCTCAACGCCGCGGGTTCGGCATGGTCGGCAGCTTCAGCCCGCGCGCCAGTCGCATCACCGCTTCGTCGTATTTCACCGACGCCGTGCCCGACTGCCTCGCGGCCCCGGCCCGCGGCTCAGGGCGTCACGCCCAGGTAGCGCGACGGGCGCAGCGACGTGAGATTGTCATCGGACCAGCCCGCTACGCGCTTCGACACCAGCCGCCGGCTGACCGAAAAATACAGCGGCAGGAATGCCTGGTCGTCCACCAGCAGCTGCTCGGCCTGGCGCTGGGCTGCGGCACGGCGCGGACCCGGGGTCACTTCCTGTTCTGCGCGTTCCACGGCCGCGTCGAACGCCGGGTTGGCGTAACCCGAGCCGTTGGCCGAACTGCCGCTGCGGAAGAACAGGAACAGGCCGTTCGGATCGGCGTAGGCGGTGAACAACGCCGCGCGCACCACGTCGAACTCGCCGTTGCGCGTCGCCACCTCGACGACCTGGCGCTCGGCGTTGCGCAGCGTGGCGCGTACGCCGATGGCCTGCCACATGGCCGCGGCGGCCACCGCGACGCTGCGGTGCTCGTCGCTGGTGTGATACAGCAGCTCGAACTGCAGCGGCTTCGCCGCCGAGTATCCGGCCTCGGCCAGCAGGCGACGTGCCTCCGCCAGTCGCTGCGCCTGGGTCGCGGGCCTCGGAGTGATGCTGGGCAGGTAGTTCGGAAAGCGGGGCGGGATCAGGCCATAGGCGGGCTGGTCGCCCGTGCGCACGATCCGCGTCGTCAGCATGTCGCGGTCGATGGCCAGCGCGAGCGCCTTGCGGACGCGAACGTCGCGGAACAAGGGCCTGCGCAGATTGAAGAAATACATCGTGACACCGAGCGACGGGGCGAGGTGCAGTTCGCTCTTCATGTTGCTGCGGATGAAGTCGAGCTGTCCGGGCGGGAAGTTGGTGATGGTGTCGAGCTGGCCGTCCTTGAACAGCCTGAAGGCGGAGTTCTGGTCGGTGATCGGCAGGTACTGCACGCCGTCCAGGCGCACGTTCGCGGCATCGTGAAAGCGCGGATTGCGCGCGACTTCGACCAGGTTGTTAGGCTGCCAGCGGGTCAGCATGAACGGCCCGTTGCTGACATGGATGCCTGGACGGGACCAGTTGCGGCCGTGCTTTTCGATGACATGCCGCGGCACCGGCGCGAACGCCGGAAACGCGAGCACGGACGGCAGCCACGCCACGTTGCGGGTCAGTTCGATGCGCAGGCGCCTGGCGTCGACGGCCCGGACGCCGAGCGCCGAGGGCGGCGCACGTCCCGCGAGCACGGCCTCGCCATTGCGAAACAGGCTGACGTTCGACGCGAGCAGCGTGCCGGCAGTCGCGGGGTCGGCGAGTCGCTTGAACGAATACTCGAAGTCCGCGGCCGTCAGCGGCGTGCCGTCGGACCATCGCAGGTTCGGCAGCAAGGTGAACTCGAGCACCGGGCCGGCAGCGTCCTGCAGCGTGCGCACGGACTGTGCCGCGCCGAGCACCGGCCGGCCGTTCCGGTCAAGCGTGTAGAGGCCTTCGAACAGGTCCGTCGCGACCACCACCCCCGGCGCGGCAATGCCGACCTGCGGGTCGAGCGAGTCCGGCTCGCCCGGGTGCCCGGTGCGCAGGATCTTCGCTCCACCGGCCGCAAGCGCCAGCGGCGCGAACATGCCGAGCGCCAGCACGCAGAGCGCGAGCGGCACCGACAGCCGCGGCACGGCCCGAGTCGCGCGGCAGCTCATTCCTGCTGCGGCAGGCGCACGACGCCGGCCGGCTCCGCGGTGCTCGGTGCCACCAGCACCCCGTTGGCCGTCATGCTCCGGATGACCTCCTGCTCGACGAGCTTGCTCTCGGCCATGCCCGTCATTGGCTTGTCGGCCCAGTGATTGATCGGCCACTGCTGCGCCCCGGCGTAGATGGGCGCATGGATCTGCGGCGAGAGCTCCGCGAGGAAGTTGAGGTTGGCGCGCGCGCGTCGACGCCGCAGCGCCTCGATGTCGATCTCCGCGGTGATGTGCGTTTCGCCGGAACCCTCCGTCATGTTCATCACCCGGCCA
>JANPDV010000244.1:0-3780 GCA_031431655.1 Gammaproteobacteria bacterium
CGAGCCGCACCCGATGATGCGGCGCGGCACGACCGCGATCTACACCGCCTGGCGCGAGATCCAGACCCAGCTGCGCGCCGGCATGCGCTTCGCCGACGTGCAGCGGATCGGTCGCGAGTCGCTGAAGAAACAGGGCGCGGATTTCAGCGTGAACTTCACGCCACACAGCGTCGGCCTGTGGCACTCCGACCATCCGCGCCCGAGCGTCGCCGAGGGCCGCACGGTCGAGGGCCTGGTGCTCGAGAAGAACATGGTGCTCAGCGTCGACTGCCCGATCATGGATACGGGCATGGGCGGCACCTGCCACCTCGAGGACCTGATGCTGATCGGGGAAAACGGCGCCACGCCGATCCACGAGGTGCCGCCGAACATCTTCATGGTCTGAAGCGCATCACGCGCCCGGATAGCGCCTGCGGGCAATGCCGTCCTTTACTTGCCAGCGGGGCGCGTGCATGAGAGCGTTGTGTCAGGCCACTGCGGCGCAGAGCTCGGGGCAGGGAGCGCAATGCTATGACGATCCTGTTGCTGATCATCCATGGGCTCCTCGGCGTTGCGCTGCTGGGTGCGTTGACGCACCAGTCGGTCTCGCTGCTGCGTGGCCGGGCGGCGCGCGGCGTGGCATTCCTGGATCGCTATGCCGGAGCGCGCGACCGCACCTTCACCGCGGCGATCATCGCGCTGTTCGCCGCGAACGTGGCGGTCGGCGCGATCATCTACCCGGACTACCGTCTCGGCGTTCGCATCCCTTTCGAGGAAATGTCGCTCGGCTGGGCGGTCGGCGTGTTCGAGCTGAAGGAGCACTTTGCCGGCCTCGGGCTCGCGATGCTGCCGTACTACGCCTACACATGGAGGTCGGAGAACGCGGAGGCGCTGCGCTTCGATCGGCTGATGATCACGCTGGTCCTCGCCGTTGTCGTGTGGTGGGATTTCCTGGTCGGACACGTGCTGAACAACATCAGGGGGCTCGAATGAACCGCTCGCGCTTCTCGGCCGCGGCGTTCGCGGTGGCGTTCTGCATCGCCTACGTCGTGGTGTTCGCGCTGGACTTCCCGCTGTTCCGCTACTGGCCCCTGCACGGCGACTGGACCTGGGGACGCACCCCGCTGAAAGACGCCGGCCCCGCCATGGCGTGGTACGGCCTGATGGCGAACGCCGGCATCGTGGCGCTGCTGGCCGCGTTCATCGTGCCCGACGCGATCGCGACACGCCTGCTCCGCAACCGGGTCTGGTTGTTCCCCATCGGCGCGATGGCCGCCTGCGTGTTCCTGCTGCGGCAGTTCTTTGCCTGACCACCAGCCCGTCGCGGGCGCGGAGGCGTTGATGTACCGAAAGACACGGATTGGCTCACGTGACACGCGACCGGCCCGCCGCGCCCTCGCCTGCGCGCTGGCGCTCGCGGCCGTCGCGCCGGTGTCGGCGCAATACAGCTACGACCCCGGGAATCCCGACGAGCAGGGGCCGGGCATCCGCTATTTCGGCTCGGCCAAGGATGACAAGGGCTCGCTGCTCGCCGGCGTCACGGTGCTGATCGACAGCGACGAAATCTCGTTCGTGTTCGTCACCGACGAGCAGGGGCGATTCCGCGGCAAGGTGCCTTTGAACATGGTCGCCGGCAAGGTGACCGCCGAATGCTCCAAGCCCGGCTACGAGATCGTGCGCGTGATCAAGCGTCCGGGGCCGCCGGCGCCGAAGCCGACTGTGCAGGTGGATTGTGTGTTGCGGGTGGCGGCCGCCGGGGCGGCGCCATGACGCGCGGCAGACGGTTTGTCACCATTGCCGTCGTGGCGCTCGGGCTCGGCGCGGCCGACAGCGCCATCCCGCAGGACGAGTCCACGACGGCGTCCGGGGCCGCGAAGGCGGCGGCGCCCGCGAAGCCCGAGGACTTCAAGCCCGGCTTCGACGACCTGATGACCATGCTGGTCCAGCCCCGGCACTTGAAGCTCCACTACGCCGGTACCCAGCGCAACTGGGAGCTTGCGGCAGCCGAATCCCGCAACCTGCGCCAGAGCTTCGACCGGATCGCGCGCAGCGTGCCGCAATACCTCGGCATCGATGTCGCGGAAGCCGTCGAAGCGATGGTGACGCCGCACCTGCGGGCCGTGGACGCCGCGGTCGCGGCCGCCGACCTGGCCCGCTTCAACACTGCGTACGACGCGCTGACGAAGGCCTGCAACGCCTGTCACGTCTACATGGAGCGCCCGTACATCACCGTCAGGGTGCCGGATCCGGCCGCGGCGTCTGCGTACCCCGACCAGGATTTCACGGCGCCGCGCTGATGCGGGGGCCGCTGATGCGGGCGCGATGAAGCAGCCGGTGCGCAGTGGGACGGCCTGCGGGTGCGCGATGCTCGTGGCAGCCGCTTGCTGCACCTCTGCGGCGATGGCGGACTTCACCGATGCGAAGTCGGCACGCCATGCGGTTGCCACATCCCCGGCGTCGGTCGCAGCGGCCGGCGACTCGCGCGCGGCGCTCGAGGCGGCGCGGCTGCGGGGCGATCTCAATGTGCAGCGCCGCCACGCCTGGTCGCTGTTCGTGCGGCTCATGCAGGGCGACAACGCCGCGCCCGATTTCGGCGCCTGGTATACGGAAGACGAGGCGTTCGCAGCAGGCAGCACTTCGCGCGCGCCGGACACGCGGCCGTTGTTCCTGCGCTCCGTGCCTTCGGGCGGATTGCAGACCCATGGGGCGAGCGACGCGGCGAGCACGGACTCCGCCGAGGCACCGGTGCTCGCGTACTCGCTGTATAACGCCGCGGCGTACGCGCACCTGCGCCGCGAACGACTGCACGATCGCGCCCAGCTCGAGCGCTTGCTGCACACCGCCGCGACCGACGCCAGCATTCCGCGCAACCGCTCGGTAAGCGACTTTCCGCCGGATGCGATCGTGCTGAAGACGGCCTGGTGGCCGGTCGCGCGCGATCGCGTGACGCCGCTGCCCGTCTGGGATCCGGCCGGCAACCCCGCGCTTCGCGGCGGCAACAACTACACGCGCTGGACTCGCGTGGTCGGCATCGATCCATACCCCCCGAGCGGGTCCGCCACTCCAGGCACGAGCGCTGCGGCGGCGACGACGGGCCGGCCAGTCGAGGTCAGCTTCGTCGGACGACACGTCGCCTCTGCGCAGCGCGTGTCGCTCGCGGCGCTGCCTCACGTGGTCGTCGACGCCGCGACCGCCGCGCGCCTCGGCCGCGACCCGGGCGCACGCAAGCTCGCTGCGCTGGTTCTCGGGCGGCCACTGCGTGCCGGAGACGCACTGGCCCTGGTAGGCGCGCATTTCGCAACCAAGGAGGTCCGCGACTGGGTCTGGGGCACGTTCTGGTGGCACGACCAGGCAGATCGCGGACCTTTCGCGATGGGCCGCCCCGACAGCGTGCAGGGCGCCTGGCGCAACTACCTGGTCGACGTGACTCTCGATGAGACAGTGCCGCGCGCCGCCGACGGGCGCGCGCGCATCGCGTTCAACCCCTGGCTCGAGGCGCGCTTCCCCGACGCCGGGCAGGGCGGCGGCATTGCCAGCAATTGCCTCGCCTGCCACCGGCGCGCGAGTTACCCCGCCGAACCTTTCCTGCCCGTGACACGCGGCGCGCCCGATCTGGCGCACGACCCGGCCTATGCGCCGGGCAAGTTACGCACGAACTTCCTGTGGTCGATTGCCTTGCGCGCGACGCAACGATGACGCCGTGCCGCGTCCGTCAGGGCGCCGCGGCCCGCGGATCCGGCCGCAGGGACCCGAAAAGGGCGCGCCAGTCGCTGCGCCCGACTGTCTTGCTGCCGACGAGCT
>JANPDV010000245.1:0-7766 GCA_031431655.1 Gammaproteobacteria bacterium
CTGCAGCATGCCGACCATGTGCGCTTCGGAGAGGAACATCTTGCGCGCGATGCGCGCCTTCTCCTCGTCGCCGCCGGCGTCGAGGTTGTAGACCTTGATGGCAACGTCGCGGCCGTAGTAAGGATCGTGCGACAGGTACACCGTGCCGGTACTGCCACGCCCAACCTCGTTGACGATGACGTACTTGCCGATTTTCTCGGGCACAGCGCGGGTGCTGGCCGCCGCGCCCTGGATTGCGTTCGCCATCTTTGTTACGAGAGCCGACCTGGCTGCGATTGAGTCAAGTCAGGATACGGAGCGCACCCGGCAGCTACTGTGACGCGCGTCCCGCCGCGCAGGCGCCCGGCGCTCTCAGCGCGCGACGAAGTGGTCGAAGCCGGCGGTCGAGAGGTCCATCACAGTTCCGTCGCGCAGCGCGCGGATCGCGTGGTGTGCGGTCAGGCGACCGATGCACTTGAGGGCCGGCAGGTCCGTGGCGACTGCCGGGCTCGCAAGCTGCGCCTCCAGCGCGGGCACCCGCGCCACCGGCACCGCGAAGCACAGCTCGTAGTCGTCGCCGCCGAGCAAGGCGCGCTGCTGCGCGGCCCGCAGTCCGAGCCGTGCCTGCAGCGCCGCGGAGGTGGGCAGCAGGGCTGCGTCGATCTCCACGCCGCATCCGCTCGCCGTCGCGAGCTTGCCGGCGTCGGCGAGCAGCCCGTCGGACACGTCGATGCAGGCGCTGGCTACGCCACGCAGCGCGCAACCAAGGGCCACTCGCGGCTGCGGGTAGAGGAAGCGCTGCCTCAGTGCAGCCGGCTCTGACAGGCCCTGCAGCTCGAGCGCGAGGCCTTCCGCAGCATCGCCGGGCGAACCGGAAACATAGAGCAGGTCGCCTGCGCTGGCGCCGTTGCGTCGCAGTACCGCCCCGGGCGGCGCGAAGCCAAGCAGCTGCACGGTGACACTGAGCGGGCCGGAGGTCGTATCGCCGCCCACCAGCGCCACGCCGTGGCATTCGGCGAGTGCGCCAAAGCCGCGCGCGAAGTCGGACAGCCAGCGTTCGTTGACCTCGGGCAGCGTCAGTGCCAGCAGCGCCCAGGCCGGCTCCGCACCCATTGCGGCGAGGTCGCTGAGGTTGACGGCCAGGGCCCGATGGCCGATCGATGCAGCCGGCGATCCATGCGGAAAGTGCACCCCGTCCACGAGCGTGTCGATGGCCGCCACCAGTTGCTGCCCGGCCGGCGGCGCCAGCAGTGCCGCATCGTCGCCGACGCCGAGCGGCACATCGCTGCGCACGGCGCCCAGCGCCGCGAAGTATCGTGCGATCAGTTCGAATTCGCCCAGGGCCATTGAGACCGTGCCTGTGCCTGCCGCAGACCGGAACTGCGCGCCTCAGGGCTCGTGCGGACGCAGTTCGCGCGCCGCACGGTCCAGCACGGCGTTGACGAACTTGTGGCCATCCGTCGCGCCGAAGCGGCGCGTCACCGTGACTGCTTCGTTGATGGTGACCCGCCAGGGCACATCCGGGCGTGCGGAGAGTTCCCACAGCGCCGAGAGCAGCGCAGCATGCTCGACCGGGTCCAGCTCCGCCGGCTTGCGATCGAGCCAGGTCGCGAGCCGCAGGTCGAGCTGCTCGCGGTCGGTCCAAACTCCTCGTACCAGGGCCTGGAAGTAGCCACGATCGGCCTTGGCCATGTCCGGCTCGGCGTCGAACTCGAGCAGTACGTCCTGCCAGGGACCGTCATTGAGCTGCAGGCGGTAGAGCGCCTGCACGGCCAGTCGGCGCGCCACCGAACGTGCGCCCGAGCCCGGGTCGCGACGCGTGGCGCCGCGCTGGCGCGGCGGAGCTGCCGACTGCTCCGACATCAGATCTTGCGCAGCAGCTGGGCCATGTCGATCGCCGCGTCCATCGCCTCGCCGCCCTTGTTGAGCCGGGTCACGTCGGCGCGCTCGCGCGCCTGTGCCTCGTTCTCGACCGTCAGCAAGCCCAGGATCACGGGCACGCCTGTATCGAGCGATGCCTGCATCAGCCCCTGGGCGGCAGGTCCGGCCACGTACTCGAAATGAGCCGTGTCGCCGCGGATGACGCAGCCGAGCGCAATGATGGCGTCGTAGCGGCGCGTCTCGGCGAGACGCTTGGCAGCGACCGGCAGCTCGAAGGCACCCGGTACGCGCAGCACCGTCAGGTCGCCGGTGCGGCCCCCGGCATGCTCCCATGACGCCATCGCGCCCTGCAGCAGGTCGCTCACGATCACGTCGTTGAAGCGCGCCGCGACTATGGCGATGCGCAGCTCACGGGCAGACTCGTCCGGCGGCGCGGCGTCGCTCCCGGTCGGCTTCGGAGGGTCAAGTCTCGTCATGGCCGACGTAGCTGACGACTTCGAGCCCGAAGGCCGACAGGCCGTGCATCTGCTTGGGGGCGGACAACACGCGCATACGTTCGACTCCAAGGTCCTTGAGGATCTGCGCACCGACGCCGTAGGTGCGCAGCACCGTGCCGCCCGGGGTTGCCGGCTCGCCAGTGCTGCGCGACAGCGACTGTACCGCGTCCGCCAGCTCGCGCGGGCTCTCGGCCTCACGCAGCACGACGATCGCGCCATGGCCTTCGAGCGCAATGCGCTGCATCGCCGCGCGCAGGCTCCAGTGCCGGGCCTTCGGCTGCATGCCGAGCACATCGCGCAGGGTATCGACCAGGTGGACGCGCACCAGCGGTGCACGCGAACCATCGGCGGACCCGTCTTCGAGCGAGCCCCGTACCAGTGCCAGGTGCACGTCGCGATGCACGTGATCCTGGTAGGCCAGCAGCTTGAACTCGCCGAACTCGGTGTCGATCGTCTGCTCGGCGATTCGCTCGACGCTGCGTTCGGTGCGCAGTCGATAGCGGATCAGGTCGGCGATGGTGCCGATCTTCAGGCCGTGTTCGCGCGCGAAACGTTCCAGTTCCGGGCGACGTGCCATCGTGCCGTCGTCGTTCATGATCTCGACGATGACCGCGGCCGGCTCCACGCCGGCAAGCCGTGCGAAATCACAACCGGCCTCGGTATGCCCGGCGCGCGTCAGGACACCGCCGGGCTGAGACATGATCGGGAAGATGTGGCCGGGCTGGCGCAGGTCCTCGGGCCCCGCGGTCGGCGCCACCGCAGTGCGCACCGTGTGCGCACGGTCATAGGCCGAGATGCCGGTGGTGACCCCTTCGGCGGCCTCGATCGACAGCGTGAAGTTGGTGCGTTGCTCGCGATCCGTTTCGCTGACCATCAGCGGCAAGCGCAATTGCTGGCAGCGCTCGCGTGTCAGCGTAAGGCAGATCAGGCCGCGCCCGAAGCGCGCCATGAAGTTGATGTCTTCCGGACGCACCTTGCTGGCGGCCATCAGCAGATCGCCCTCATTCTCGCGCTGCTCGTCGTCGAGGATGACCACCATCCGCCCCGCAGCGACGTCCGCGAGTATCTCCTCGACGGAATTGAAGCCGGCCACGGCGGCAGGATCGCTGGCGATCCAGGGCTTGCGTCCAACCGGTTTGCTCACGCGCCCTCCGCCGAAGCCTGCATCAAACGCTCGACGTAACGCGCGATCGGATCAACTTCGAGATTGACGCGGCGTCCCGCCTTGAAGCCGCCGAGCGTGGTGACCGCGAGCGTATGCGGCACCAGGTTGACTCCGAATTCATCGCGCTCCACCTCGTTGACGGTGAGGCTGACGCCGTCGACGGTCACGGACCCCTTGCGCGCAAAGTAACGCGCCAGGCCAGGCGGCACCCGGAAGCGCATGCGCCAGGAACGGCCGTCTTCCACGATCGTGAGGACTTCGCCCACCCCGTCGACATGCCCGGACACCAGGTGCCCACCGAGCGCGTCACCCGCGCGCAGCGCGGGTTCGAGGTTGACCGCGTCGCCCGGCACGAGCGATCCCAGCGTCGTCAGCGTCATGGTTTCGAGCGAAACATCTGCCGCAAATCGAGGCCCCTGCAGCTGCACCGCCGTCAGGCACACGCCGTTGACGGCGATTGAGTCACCGAGGCGTGCCTGCTGCAACGGCAGTCGTTGCGCTTCGATCGTCAGGCGCAGGTCGCCACCGCGCGCTTCGAGCGAATGCAGCTGGCCCACGTCCTGGATGATGCCGGTGAACACGGTTCGGGGATGCTCGCGATCAGGAGCGCAGCATGATACGGACGTCGGGGCCAATCTGCCGCAGATCGGTGACCCGCCACGCCCTGCGGTCAGCCAGGCGCTGCAGGGGCGCCACGCGGGCCAGCGGCCGCGCGTCGGGGCCCAGCAGGCTGGGTGCCAGGTACAGCACCAGCTCGTCGACGCACCCGGCGTCGAGCAGCGCGCCCGCGAGCGTCGCGCCGGCTTCAACCCAGACTTCGTTGAGTCGCCAGGCGGCGGCATGCGACAGCACGGCGTGCAGGTCGAGATGTCCATCGGGCAGCACGCCCACGGTCTGCGTGGTGACGGTCGGGCCCGTCACGGCAGCGGTGGGCCGCGCCGCGCCGGCCGCGCCGGGACCGGACAGGACGTAGCAGTACCCACCGGACGACCACAGCCGCGCCGTCGACGGAATCCGTCCCGCCCGATCGAGCAGCAGTCTGGCCGGCTGGCGCGTGACCTCAGGCAGGCGCACGTTGAGCAGCGGATCGTCGGCCAGCACCGTCGCCGCCGTAGTCAGGATCGCAGCGCTCTCCGCACGCCAGCGCTGCACGTCGGCCCGCGCTGCCTCGCTCGTAATCCACTGGCTCTCACCGCCGGCCAGCGCCGTGCGCCCGTCCAGGCTCGCCGCGAGCTTGAGTCGCAGCCACGGCCTGCCGCGTTCGACCCGCATCAGGTAGCCGATGTTGAGTTCGCGCGCGGCGTCGCCGCACAGTCCGCGCTCCACGGCGACCCCGGCAGCGGCAAGCCGCCGCGCCCCGGCGCCGCGCACGCGCGGGTCCGGGTCGTCGACGGCATAGACCACCCGCACCACACCCGCCTCGATCAGGCTCTCGGAGCAGGGCGGTGTTCGGCCGTGATGGTTGCAGGGTTCGAGCGTGACGTAGGCCGTGGACCCGCGCGCCAGCGCACCGGCAGCCAAGAGCGCGTGCGCCTCGGCATGCGGCTCACCCGCCGCCCGGTGCCAGCCCTCGCCAATGATGCGCGCATCCCGGGCGAGCACGCAGCCGACGCGCGGATTGGGCTGAGTGCTGGCCTTGCCGAGCGCCGCCAGCTGCAGGGCGCGCTCCATGCAGGCGGTGTCGAAGGCGCTGAACACGCTCACTACGACTCGCCGCGAGGGCGCCGTTTCGCCAACGCACCGCCGCGAGCGCGGCCCGGCGCTGGCTCGGTCGCGGGCAACTCCCCCGCCAGCAGTGACAGCTGCCCGACCGCTGGCTCGCGACGCCGGCGATGACGCAGGCGGTCTATTTCGTCCCGAAATGCATCCAGATCCTGGAAGCGTCGGTACACCGAAGCGAAACGCACGTAGGCAACTTCGTCCAGGTGGCGCAGCTCCTCCATCACCAGCTCGCCGAGCGCGCGGGACTCGACTTCGCGCTCGCCGAGGCTGCGCAGGCTGTGCTCGATGCGGTCGATCGCAGCCTCGACGGCGTCCTGCGCCACCGGTCGCTTTTCCAGGGCTTTCAGCAGGCCGCCGCGCAGCTTGCGGGAGTCATAGGGTTCGCGCGTCAGGTCGCCCTTGATCACCAGCGGCATGACCAGCTCTGCAGTCTCGAACGTGGTGAAGCGCTCGTTGCAGGCCAGGCACTCGCGGCGCCGCCGGATCTGTCGGCCTTCGGCCGCGAGGCGCGAGTCGTTGACCTTGGTTTCGGAATGGCCGCAGAAGGGGCAGTGCATCGGTGCGGCCCTAGCGCGAGCCGGCGCGATGAACGCCACGCCGCCGCGGGAATGCGAGGCCCGCGGCAACGCGCGCCGGTTTCACGGCCCGTAGACGGGGAACCGCCGGCACAAAGCCACCACCGACTCGCGCGTGCTCGAGATTGCCGCGTCACTGCCGTTGGCGTCGAGCACGTCCGCGATCCAGTCCGCCACCTGCACGATCTCCGCTTCGCGGAAACCGCGCGTGGTCGACGCCGGCGTGCCGATGCGCAAGCCGCTGGTGACCGCCGGCGGCCGCGGATCGTTCGGCACCGCGTTCTTGTTGACGGTGATGTTGGCGCGGCCCAACGCCGCGTCGGCATCCTTGCCCGTGATCTGCTTGTCCGACAGATCGATCAGGAACAGGTGATTGTCGGTGCCGCCCGAGACGATGCGGTAGCCACGCTGCTGCATCCGTGCGCACATCGCGCGCGCATTGGCGACGACCTGCCGCTGGTAGTCCTTGAATTCAGGCTGCAGCGCCTCGAGGAACGCGACGGCCTTGGCCGCGATGACGTGCATCAGCGGCCCGCCCTGGGTGCCCGGGAAGACGAGCGAGTTGAACTTCTTCGTGATCGCGTCGTTCGGACGCGAGATGATGATGCCGCCGCGCGGACCGCGGAGCGTCTTGTGAGTGGTGCTGGTGACGACGTCGGCGTAGGGCACGGGATTCGGGTAGACGCCAGCGGCCACCAGGCCGGCCACATGCGCCATGTCGACCATCAGCCAGGCGCCCACCTTGTCGGCGATCGTCCGGAAGCGCGGGAAATCGAGCACGCGCGAGTAGGCGGAGAATCCGGCAATGATCAGCTTCGGCTGGCACTCGACTGCCTGGCGCTCGAGCAGGTCGTAATCGATCTCGCCATTGTCGCCACGTATGCCGTACTGCACGGCGTTGAACAGCTTGCCGGAGAAGTTGACCTTCGCGCCATGAGTCAGGTGTCCGCCGTGATCCAGGCTCATGCCGAGGATCGTGTCGCCCGGCTTCAGCAGTGCCAGGTAGACCGCGGCATTGGCCTGCGAGCCCGAATGCGGCTGCACGTTGGCATAGCTCGCACCGAACAGCTGGCAGGCTCGCTCGATCGCAAGGCGCTCGGCGACATCGACATGCTCGCAGCCGCCGTAGTAGCGCTTGCCCGGATAGCCTTCTGCGTACTTGTTGGTCAGCACCGAACCCTGGGCCTCGAGCACTCGCGGACTGGCGTAGTTCTCCGAGGCGATCAGCTCGATGTGGTGCTCCTGCCGTTCGCGCTCGGCGCGCATCGCGGCAGCCAGTTCGGGATCGAATCCGTCGATCACCATCGTGGTCCGGAACATGAAGTCGCTTCTCCTGAAAGACGGCGGAACGGAACGGCTTTGACGCAGCAGGTGCAGGCCGGTGGGAAGCCGTCAATTCTAGCCGATCAGCCCCGCCACGACCTCATTCCACGCCCGTGCCAGGTTGTTCCGGTTGTAGCCGCCGCCGCCCGTCGCCAGTACGCGGCCATGGCCGAGCTTCTCCGCGAGTTCCGTCAAATCGCGCGCGGCGCGAGCATGCGCCTGCGGCGTGAAACGCAGGTGCGTGATGGGATCGCCCTCGACGCTGTCGGCACCACACTGCAGCAGGATGAACTGCGGCTCGAACTGCTCGAGGTGGCGCAGCACGCCGGGCCACACCTGCCCGAAGGCCGTGTCATCGGCCCCCGGCGGCAGTGGCACGTTCAGCTTGGTGCCGACAGCGGCGCCCTGCCCGGTCTCGGACGCCGCACCGGTGCCGGGATAGAGGAACCGTCCGTCCTCGTGCAGGTCGGCGAAGATCACCTGCGGGTCATGCTCGAATGCGTAGAACACGCCGTCGCCATGATGGGCGTCGATGTCGACGTAGGCAATTCGCGTCAGACCATGATCGCGCCGCAGTTGCTCGATCACGACGCCACAATCGTTGAACACGCAGAAGCCCGCGGC
>JANPDV010000246.1:0-1739 GCA_031431655.1 Gammaproteobacteria bacterium
ACTCCACCAGCGCGAACAGCGCGTGCAGCCGCCGACCATGAACAGCACGGTCGCGGCATTGCGGTTTTTCTTCACGACCACCTGCGACCGGCCCGAGATGGCCCGTCACTTGAGGCTCGTGAAGCAGCCGCAGAAGCTGCCCGTGGTTCTGACGACGGAAGAGGTTTTGCTACTGCTCGAGGCCGCACCCGGACCGAAGTACAAGGCGGCCCTCGGGGTGGCCTACGGCGCGGGCTTGCGTGTATCCGAAGTTGCCAACCTCAAGCTGTCGGATATCGATCGCGAGCGCATGGTGCTCCGGGTCGAGCAGGGCAAGGGCTGCAAGGACCGCAACGGCATGCTGTCGCCGCGGCTGCTGGAACTGCTGGAGGAGTGGTGGTTGGTCGGACAGCCGGCGATTTGGTTGTTTCCAGGCCGCGATCCGCTGCTGCCGATCACGACACGCCAGCTCTATCGCGTGGTTTGCGACACGGCGGCCGCCGTCGGCATCGAGAAGCGGGTCTCTCCGCACACGCTACGGCACAGCTTTGCCACCCACCTTCTGGAGCAGGGTGTCGATATTCGCGTGATCCAGGTGGCTCTGGGACATTCCAAGCTCGATACGACGGCCCGCTACGCCCACGTGGCGAGCAAGGTGCTGCGTGACGTGCTGAGCCCGCTCGATCAACTGACACCGCTCACCCGCAAGAAGGGCACGCCGAAGTAATCGGCGGCGGACGTGGCTCGTCCAGCCCTGGAGGTCGCGGATAACTTCCGCGACCACGGTCCTGCTTGGCGGCACGCCAACCGGGGCCATCTCAGTCATGCCCAGCTGAAGGTGATGACCGCGATCGAGAGCTGCCGCACGGCAGCCCTCGGTGGCCACGTTGCGCGCTGCGAGAACAGTGCGTGCGGCCACACCGCCATCGCCTACAATAGTTGCCGGAACCGGCACTGCCCCAAGTGCCAGGGATCGCAGGCGCGCGAATGGCTGGAGGCGCGCAAGGCCGAGCTTCTTGATGTTGCGTATTTCCATGTCGTGTTCACGTTACCGCCGAGGATCGGGGCCATCGCCTTCCAGAACAAGGCCGTCATCTACGACCTTCTGTTCAAGGCGAGCGCCGAGACGCTGGCAACGATCGCCGCCGATCCCAAGCGGCTCGGCGTGAAGATCGGCTTCACCTCGGTGCTGCACACGTGGGGCTCCGCCATGACCCATCACCCGCACGTGCATATGATCGTGCCGGGTGGCGGCATTTCAGCTGACGGATCGCGCTGGATCAGCAGCTCAGAGGATTACCTGCTTCCCGTTCCGGTGCTATCGCGGATGTTCCGGGGCAAGATGCTGGCGATGTTGAAGGCGGCGCACGACGCGGGTCGCCTGGAGTTCTTCGGCGATCATGCCGGGCTCGCCGGCACGTGCGCGTTCAAGGCTTGGCTGGAGCCGCTGTACACAACCCATTGGCACGTCTACGCCAAGCGTCCCTTCGCCGGACCTGAAGCTGTGCTGTCCTATCTCGCCCGCTATACGCACCGCGTCGCCATCTCGTCGAGCCGCTTGGTCGCGGCCGGCGCGGCCGGTATCACGTTCCGCTACAAGGACTATCGGGTCGAAGGACCCGACCGCACCAAGACCATGACCGTGGCGCCCGGCGAGTTCATCCGCCGGTTCATGCTGCACGTTTTGCCGAAGGGGTTCCATCGCATCCGGCCATGGACCAGCAGCATAATCGATCAGCAGTGGCCGGTGAGATGGCGCG
>JANPDV010000247.1:0-3035 GCA_031431655.1 Gammaproteobacteria bacterium
CCATTGGGCCGGGCCGCCGCTCAAGGGCGTGCTGGATGCGGTCGGACTCAAGCCGCAGGCACGGTTCATCGTGTTCCACTGCGCCGACGATTTCGACGGCATGGACTACTACGAGAGCGTGGATCTCGTCGATGCGTTCCATCCGCAGACGATTCTGGCGCACACGATGAACGACCAGCCGCTGCCGGTGGCACACGGCGCGCCGATCCGGATGCGCGTCGAACGCCAGCTTGGCTACAAGCATGCCAAGTTCGTCATGCGCATCGAAGCCGTCGCGAGCCTGGCAGCCGTGCGCGGCGGCAACGGCGGCTACTGGGAAGACGCGATCGGCTACGAGTGGTACGCCGGCATCTGATTCACGGCCGCGTCGAGCGCCGTTGCTTCACCAGGCGCACTCCCGCGGAGGCCTCGAGCGGGCAGATGCAGATCACGCGGACGCCGCCGCCGCGCGGCGACTCGACGCGCAGTTCGCCACCGAGCATGCGTGCCCGGTAAGCCATGATTCTGAGTCCCATGCCCTGATCGGATGGCGGCGGTGCTGGCATTCCACCGCCGTTGTCGGTGACGCTGAGGCGGACGAGGCTCTGCCGCGTGCTGAGCTGGATCCTGATGGCAGTGGCGCACCCATGATGTACGGAATTGGTGATCGCCTCCTGTGCGATGCGATGCAGCTCGTTGATGACCTGCTCGGGCAACTGCAGCGGTTGTTCGAGGCGCGCGCGCACAGTCACGCGCACCGCGTGCAGATGCCGCTCGCTGTCGGCCAATGAGCGCAGTGCGTCCGTGAGGTTGCCGCGCTTGAGGCTGGCCGGCGAGAGTCCCTGCGCGAGGGCGCGAGCCGTGGCAACGGTATGGTCGACCAGCGACACGATCTCCTTGAGCGCCTTGAACTCCGACGCGGTGCGTTTTTCGGGCCGGTTGAGGAAGGCCCGCAGCAGCAGCGCAACGCCGGTCAGCTCCTGCCCCAGGCCGTCGTGCAGGTCGCGGCCGATCCGCTGTTGCTCCGAACTGGTGGCGGCGATGATCGCGCGCTCCAGTTCGCGGCGATCGCTGGCGTCGGTCACGCGGACCGACAGGCCGGTCACCTTGCCGCTGGCAGAGTCGAGTACCGGGGCCACGTAGTACTCGATGAAGCGCGGCACGCCGCTCGGCGTGGTCTCGATCGACTCGGCACGCTGCATGCGGCGTTCGCGGACACTCCGATCGCACAATTGCTGCAGCGCTGCCTGGTCGGCTGCGCCGACGAACTCGGACGCATGCCGGCCGATCAGCGCCTCCGGGGCGATGCCGCGCACGGTTCGGTTGGCGAACCGGACCCGATAGTCGAGATCCAGCAGCAACAGCCGGTCCGGTGCATTATCGGTCAGCGCGCGCAGCGTCGACTCGGATTCCTGCAGCGCCGCGGCAGCGCGGCGCCTCTCGGTGATGTCCTGTTTTGCGCCGTACAACCGCGTCGTCTGGCCGTCGACGCGGTCCGCCTTGCCCAGCAGTCGCAGCCAGATCGGCCGGCCCTTGAACGTGGTGGCCTGCACCTGGATGTCGAACGGGGTGCCGTGCTCGCGCGCGGCGGCGACGGCTGCCTGCACCGCCGGCAGGCTGTCCTGCGAGTACATCGAGAACGCCGTATCCAGTGCCGGCTTGTAGTCGGCCGGCGTGGTGTCGAACAGCGCGTAGGTTTCGCGAGTCCACGCCAGTTGCCCTGTTTGCAGGTCCAGTTCCCAGCCGCCGACGCCGGCGGCCGCCTGCGTTTCGGCCAGGAACTGCCCCAGCTTGCGCTGGGTGGTGATTTCCAGCGTCGTGCCGATGACGTGCGTGGCGCGACCGTCGGCGGTGCGATCCTGCACGCGCGCGCGGTCCTGCAGCCAGACCCAGTCGCCAGAGGCCTTGCGGAACCGGTACTCGACCTGGAAGGCCTCCGTGAGTCCGCGTCGCATGGTGTCGTACTGGCCGGTCGCAGTGGCCAGGTCGTCGGGATGAACGCCATCGCGCCAGCTGCGATCCACCTCCTCCGGGCTGGACGGTCGCAGGCCGGTCATCTGGAACCAGCTGTCGGAGACATGCAGCTTCTCGGCGCCCAGATCCCAGGTCCAGATCGCTACCGCAGCTGCGGCCAGCGCCGCTTCCAGTCGTGCCAGGCCCTTGGGCCAGTCTGATTGGACCCGATTCCCATCGGTGACGTCGCGCCCGAGTGCGAGCACGCTCGCGACCTGGCCGTGCGCGTCGCGAATCGGCCGCAGCGAGACGGCGATCACGCGTTCGCAGCCAGGCTGGGAGCTCATCGACACCCCCTCCAGATCCAGCGACTCGCCCGCGAGCACGCGTTCGTGCTGCCAGCGGCGGGCGCGCGCTCCAGGCATGAAGTCGTACCACGAGCGGCCCAGCAGCGACTCGGTGGGGCGGCGCAGGAACCTGCCCGTCGCAGGTGACACCCAGCGGATCACCATCTCGCGATCGAGCACGATCAGCAGCAGGGGCAGGTCGACCACGGCATCGAGTTCCGCACCGCTGAGCTGCGCGGCCGCGCCGAAGTGCTGGACATGCAGGGGCGTGGTGGCACTCATGGTTTCCGTTCCGCCAGTGACTCGTCGAAGAACCGCGCGATCGCGGAGTACGCATGCGGGCCGGTGGCGGGAAACCGCAACAGTGCGTGCTTGCTGCCCGGGTAGGGCAGCGCGACGAAGGGCCTGTTGAGCTCCTGCAGGCGCTTGAACAGAGCCGTGCTGTTGGTGAACAGCACGTTGTCGTCCGCCATGCCATGCAGCACCAGTAACGGGCCGGCCAGTGCGGAGGCATACGTCAGCACGTTGCCTTCGCGGTAACCCGCGGGGTTCGCGGCCGGCGTATCCATGTACCGCTCGGTGTAGTGCGTGTCGTAGAGCGACCAGTCGGTCACGGGCGCGCCGGCAGCGCCGGCCTGGAAATGCCCGGGCGCACGCAACATGCACAGCAGCGCCATGTAGCCGCCGTAGCTCCAGCCCCACACGCCAATGCGCTGCGGATCCACGAATGGCAGCGTCCGCAGATACTCGACGCCG
>JANPDV010000248.1:0-12259 GCA_031431655.1 Gammaproteobacteria bacterium
GGCACCTGGAACGACTTCAGCGTGAATCCGCCGGCAGCGGGCGCCGCCGCAGCCACGAGTTCATCGGCCGGCAACTCCGTTTGCGCCCAGGCAGCCGAGGACGCCCAGCCCAGGAGCAGGCCCAGGGCCAGGCTGAGCGCACGGCCGGAAGTTTCGGTAATGCCGGGAATTCGCACCGCGGCAGCATACGGGCCCCATCCGCGAGCGCGCACCCAAAGCCGCCCGGGCCGTCCGCAGCGAAGCGAGCGCCCGATCACATTCTCGAATCAGGGCACGCCATTGCGGCCAAACGCACGAAACCCCGGCCGCTCGTTCAGGCGATCGTAGTAGGCATCGACCGCGGGCAGCGCGTCGTCGAGGATCTGCATGTGCCGATTCCAGCTGCGCGCACTGGCCTCGATTGCGGCCGGATCCTGGTATGCCGCGCTTTGACGCACGCGGGCCATGAATACGTAGCGCCAGGCGTTGTTGAGCTCGGTTGCCTGCCAGTCCATCCACTGCTCGACCCGGGCGCGGGCGCGCGGCTGCTCCGGGAGGAGATCTACGCGCCGCCCGCGCAGCGCGAGGTAGCGAGAGATCGAATTGGACTCCGACAGAACGAAGTCGCCGTCCTGAAGAACCGGGACAAGCCCGTTGGGGTTCAGCGCCCGAAAGGCCGGGTCCTGCAGCGACAGCGATCCGGCGCCCCACTCCTCATGCGTGCACTCCAGGCCGAGCTCCGCGAACGTCCACAGCACCTTGCGAACGTTGATCGACGCGGACCGACCGAGCAGTTTCAAGACTGGGCGGGCTTTGGCAGTGGAGGCCCGGTGAACTCCGCTTCGATGATGATTTCGACGTCGTCCCCGACGCCCATGGTCGAACCGGGCGCTGGAATGCCTGCCGTCATCCCGAAGTTCGAGCGCTTCAGCTGGCCGATGGCGGAGAAGCCGATTCGGGCATTCGGGTCCATGGGGTGGCCTGCATAGCCGCCGTTGTAGCGCGCGTCGAGTTTCATGGGTCGGGTGATGCCGCGAAGTGTGAGCTCACCTTCGATGCGAAACGCGTTGCCGCTCGTCGGCACGACCTTCAGCGAACGAAAGCGCATCATTGGGTTGCGCTCGGCATCGAGCCAGTCCGCGCCCTGCAGCTGCTTGTTGAAATCCACTTTGGCCGGATCCGGAAAGTCTGTTTCGATGGACCTGACATCAACCGTCACGTTCACTTCGGACGCGGCAATGCGCCTGGGGTCGAAGCGCAGGCTGGCATCGAACCGCTTGAACCGGGCTGTGTAGTTCGAGAAACCGAGATGATTCACGCGAAAGAGCAGGGTCGCGTGGCTGGGCTCGAGCCGGTACGCGCCGGCGGGCACTGCTGCGTTGTCGGCCGTGACACCGGCGCTGCCCACCGAGGCCCAAAGCAGGATTGCCGACAGCGTTTGCGCCCGGACTTGCTTCATCGCGATACCCCCACGCGCACCATCACCCGTCACCATCGCGCAATCGAGTTGATTCGCACTCCCGCCATTCTCAGGCTTCCAGACCCTGCATGCCAAGGTACTCGTCGTAGCTGCCACGGAAGTCAGAGATGCTGCGGTCCGGGCGCAGCTCGATGATGCGGTTGGCGAGGCTGCCGACGAACTCGCGGTCGTGCGAGACGAACACCAGCGTGCCGGGATACTTCTCGAGCCCGATCTGCAGCGACTCGATGGTCTCCATGTCCATGTGGTTGGTGGGCTCGTCCATCAGCATCACGTTCGGCCTGGTCAGGATCAGCTTGCCGTAGATCATGCGGCCCTTCTCGCCGCCGGACAGCACTGACACGGGCTTCTTGGTCTCGTCACCGGAGAACAGCAGTCGCCCGAGCGTCGCACGCACCAGCTGGTCGTCATCGCCCTTGCCGCTCCACTGCGACATCCAGTCGAACAGGTCCAGCTTCGCCTCGAACTCGGCCTGCGGATCCTGCGGCATGTAGCCGGGCTGCGCGTTCTCGACCCAGCTGACGCGGCCGGACGTTGGCGTGAGTTCGCCGGCGAGGCAGCGCATCAGCGTGGTCTTGCCGATACCGTTGGGGCCGATCACCGCAACGCGCTGGCCGGCCTCGATCGTGAAGCCGAGGTTCGAGAACACGTCGGTGTCGGTACCCGGATAGCGGAAGCTGAGCTTCTCGACCGTGAAGGCCGAGCGGTGCAGCTTCTTCGCCTGCTCGAAGCGGATGTAAGGATTCTGCCGCGACGAGGGCCGGATCTCCTCGATCTTGATCTTCTCGATCTGCCGCCGCCGCGACGTCGCCTGGCGCGCCTTGGAAGCATTCGCGGAAAACCGCCGGACGAACTCCTGCAGGTCGGAGATGCGGTCCTTGGCCTTGGCGTTGGCCGCTTCGACGCGCTGCCGGGCCTGCACCGAGGCCAGCATGAAGTCGTCGTAGTTGCCGGGATAGATCTTCAGCTGCTGGAAGTCCAGGTCCGCGATGTGCGTGCAGACCTGGTTCAGGAAATGCCGGTCGTGGCTGATGATCACCATCGTGGCGTCGTATGCGTTGAGCGCGCGTTCCAGCCAGCCGATCGAGTGAATGTCGAGGTTGTTGGTGGGCTCGTCCAGCAGCAGCACGTCGGGACGGGAAAACAACGCCTGCGCCAGCAGCACCCGCAGCTTCAGGCCGGGCGGCACTTCGCGCATCGGCCCGTTGTGCTGGGACTCGGGAATGCCGGCGTCCACCAGGATGCTGCCGGCGCGGGCCTCGGCCGAGTAGCCGCCATACTCCGCAAAGCGGGCCTCGAGCTCGGCCGCGCGCATGTAGTCGGCGTCGGTGGCGTCGGGGTCGGCGTAGATGAGGTCGCGCTGCCGCATGGCCTGCCACATTTCGGTGTGGCCCTGGATCACAACGTCCAGCACGCGCTCGTCCTCATAGGCGAACTGGTTCTGGTTCAGCTTGCCGAGACGCAGTCCCGACTGCAGCATCACCTCGCCCGCGCTCTGTTCGAGCTCGCCGCCGAGAATCTTCATCAGCGTCGACTTGCCGCAGCCGTTGGCGCCGATCAACCCGTAGCGGTTGCCATCGGTAAACTTGACGGTGACATGCTCGAACAGCGGCTTGGCTTCGAACTGGATGGTGAGGTTGGTCGTGGAAAGCATTGCGGTCCAATTGGTTTGCGCGGGCTCCGAGAGCGGGGTTCGCAGTCGGGGCCCGGCCCGCGAGGGGGCGGCATTCTAGCCGAGCCCGCCCGCATCCTGCTGATCCATGGCGGCCATGCCGGTGGACGTACCGAACAGCTGCGCGACGCACTGGCGGCCGGCATAGCGGCCACCGAAGAACCCGCCACGCTGCGTACGCTGCCGGCGCTGCAGGCCGGGCTGGATGACCTGCTCTGGGCCCAGGGCCTGCTGATCGCGACCCCGGAGCACTTTGGCTACATGTCGGGCGCCGTCAAGGACTTCTTCGACCGCACTTTCTACACCTCCACCGGCCGCACCGAGGGCCTGCCTTACGGACTCGCGATCAGCGCCGGCAATGACGGTACCGGCACCGCCGTGTCGGTGCAGCGGATCGCAACCGGCTACCGCTGGCAGCCGATTGCCGACCCGCTGATCGTGGTTGGGGCGCCCGACGAGGCCGCGTTGTCCCGCTGCCGCGAACTGGGCGCTACGCTGGCTGCCGGCCTGGCGCTGGGGATCTTCTGATCCGCGAGTCCGTTACTGCCTGTATCCAGACCTGCTCACGGAGAACTCGAATGCCCAAGATCAACCTCGATACCGCGCCCCGCACGTCGGGCTCGCGCTACCCCGCCCCCTTCGACGCGCCCTGCCAGCCGCGCAGCGCGGTGCGCCTCGGCGACGCCGTCGGGCTCACGCAGTTCGGCGTCAATCGACTGCGCCTGCCGCCGGGCAGCTGGTCCAGCCAGCGGCACTGGCATGCCCTGGAAGACGAGTTCGTGTTCGTGCTCAGCGGCGAGGTGGTGCTGGTCACCGACGCGGGTGACGAGACGCTGCGCGCCGGCGACAGCGCCGGCTTCAGGGCGGGAGTCCGCGACGGACACTGCCTGCAGAACCGCTCGACGGCCGACGTCGAGCTGCTGGTCGTCGGCTCGCGCGTCGATGCCGACTACGGTGAGTATTCGGACATCGACATGCTGTTCACCGCCGGCCGCTACTCCGGCGGCGGCAGTTACCGCCACAAGGACGGCACGCCCTACTGAGCCGACGAGAGCAACGCTTCGGCACTGCGAACGACACGCTTCGAGAACTTGAACCAATCGGGCGATCAACCGGTCTTATGGCGACGACCAGGGGTCCAGGGGTCGCATTCAGTCCATCGTCCATCGAGGTCCGCAATGCATCCGAGGTTCCAGCAACCGTTCTCCGCCCTGGCCGTGCTGCTGCTCGCTGCTGCAGGTGGCGGCAGCGCAGTGTGCAACGCGCAGTCTGCCGCGGCCGTCGCAGGCCCTGCCCGCGGCACACTGCTGCAGCGTCGGCCGGAGCTCGTCTCGACGATCACGGGGCCGGTACTGCTGCTGGAGCTGAGCACGCTCGCCAACTCGCAGGTGCTGACGCTCGGTGGCAATGCGCGCTGCAATGTTGCAGTCCACTCCATGCGCTACGCGACGCTGGGTGGTGCGAACGAAGCCACCACGGCATCGGCGGCACTGATGGTGCCATTCGGACTGGACCGCCGTTGCCGCGGCCCGCGCCCGATGCTGCTCTACGCTCATGGCACGTCGACCGATCGTGATTTCAACATCGCCGACTTGCGCGTGCAGAAGAACGCCGAAGGCCTGTTCATGGCGTTGTTCGCGGCGATGGGTTACATCGTGGTCGCACCAAACTATGCGGGCTACGACAGCTCGACGCTGCCGTACCACCCGTACCTCATCGCCGATCAGCAGTCCGGGGACATGATCGACGCGCTCAAGGCGGCACGCAGCGCATTGCCGGCCGGCGCCGCACCCATCACGATCAACAGCGGCCGCCTGTTCATCACGGGCTACTCACAGGGCGGCTATGTCGCGATGGCGACCCACCGCGCGATGCAGGCAATGGGCATGACGGTCACGGCTTCCGCCCCGATGTCCGGCCCCTATGCGCTCGCCGCATTCAGCGATGGCATCTTCGCCGGCCGAGTGAACGGCGGTTCGACTGTGACGTCGGTGCTGTTGATCAACGCCTATCAGCAGGCTTACCGCGACATCTACGCTGACCCCAGCGAGATCTTCGAGCCGCAGTATGCGAATGGCATCGAATCCCTGTTTCCGAGCTCGACACCCCGCAGCGCCATCTATGCGCAGGGCAGACTTCCCCCGGATGCGCTTTTCAGCGCCACGCCGCCCGACGCGACGTCCACGGACATTACGCCGGCGACTTCCCCGATCAGCCTGGCGCGCATGTTCGCCAACGGCTTCGGCAGCGACAACCTGATCCGCAACAGCTACCGCCTGCGTTACCTGGACGACGCACGCGTCAATCCGGATGGTGGCTGGCCGACGACCACTGATGGCGCTGCTGCCGCGGCGCCCGGGCTGGCGTTGCGGCAAGCGCTGCGCAGGAATGACCTGCGCAACTGGATCCCGACGGCACCGGTGATGTTGTGCGGCGGCAATGCCGACCCGGTCGTCTTCTGGTCCAACACGCAGCTGATGCAGGGCTACTGGGCACCGCGCGCGCCGAGTGCAGCGCGCATCAGCGTGCTCGACATCGATTCCACCGCGACCAGTGACGACCCCTATGCGACGCTGAAGGAGAACTTCGCGCGCGCCAAGCAACTGGTCGCCGCGGCGGCCGTCGTGCAGGGCGCCCAGGATCGTGGCGCCAGGGCGGTGGCCGAGGTCTACCACGCACCACTGGTGCCGCCGTTCTGTCTCGCGGCCGTCGATTCGTTCTTCGCCGCACAGTGACCCCAGGCGGGGTCGCTGCCGACTACCGCCAGTCCGCAGGAATCAGCGTGTCGGCGGTCCGAGCGGCGGCGGCGGAGTCGTGCCTACCGTCAGCTCCCCGAGCAGGATTCGCCGCAGGTAGTCGGGCGCGATGAAGTGGCAGTAACGCGTGCCGCGGAACTTCGGATCCGCGGCGAAGTAGCGCGCGTCGAGCCAGTCGTTGCGCTGCGCCTTGGCCATGACGTGGAGCGCGCCGTCGGCACCCTGCCAGGCCAATGGATACGGCGCGAGCCACTCGATGCCGTTGGTCGTCACCTGCTCGGCGTCGAACACCACCGCCGTGCCGCTCTTGAACCGCAGCCCGCGCCGCTGGGCGGTGGTCAGCGTCTGCAGCACGCCGGCAAGCGTGCGGCGGTTGACGTCGGCACACAACCCTTCCTCTCCGGCCAGCGTCGCGCCGTACTCCGTGCGCAGATGATCTGCGGTTTTCATCTTGCAGGAGATCTGCATCAACTGCGTCCCAGCGGCGTCGAGGTAGAGATTCATCTGGCGGGTGGAGAGCGGACGAATCGTCGCCTTGGACGGCCCGAACTCGTCCTGCCGGGCCACGACGATGTTCTCGGCCTGCAGGGACGTCCGGGCCATGACCTTCTGTGCCTCGCTGCAGAACTCGGCCAGCGGGGGCAGTGCCGGCGCGGCCGACACTGCGCGCGGGCCGCCCGTGCAGGCGGTGGCGGTGAGCACAGCGAGACTCGCCAGGCAACGAACTACGAACTGCCGGATCTGCATGACTACGGCTCTCCCGGCGCAACGCGCCCGCTGACCACCGGCACGAACCAGACCGCGTACTGGGACGGGTCGAGGATGCTCGCGATGACCTGGTCGAAGCGCGCACGGAACCAGGCGGGCGAATGGCGCGAGCCGTCCGCCAGCACCTCGACATAGCCGTCGCGCCACGCCGTGATGATGTCCGCAAACGTCTGGCGCGGCACGCGCTGCGTATCGACGATCACGTATTCGACGCTCAGCTCGGTGCAGCCAAGCGCGCGCAACATCGAAAATGCACGACGCCCGATGCGCGCATCGGTGGCGGTGCGGGCGGTGTAGGCCACCGGACCTTCCTGCCAGAACTCGTCGGTGTCCAGCGGCGCGGGCTCGGTGTGCAGCATCGCGTAGTCCTCCGCGATCAGGTGCAGCCAGCCCCCGGGCCGGGTCACGCGCACCAGCTCCGCGATGATGTCCGCAGCGCGCGGCACCGCCTGCAATACGTGGCGGCAGCAGGCGAGATCGAACTGGTCCGCGGCGAACGGCAATGCATAGGCATCGCCCTGCGAAAACTGCAGCCGTGCGCCGAAGGTCGCCGCGCGAGGCCGCGCGAAATCCAGCAGTTCGGGCAGCAGATCCACGCCGTGCACCCGCCAGCCGCCGTGCTGTGCGCAGACGCGCAGGCTGAACTCGCCGGTGCCGCAGCCGGCGTCCAGCACGCGTGCGTCGGCTGGCAGCGGGTAGCGATCCAGCAGCGCGCGTTCCTGCGGCCAGATGGCATCCGTCTGCGCCGCGAGCGTGCGACGCATCGAGTCGTGCAGCATCTGGGCGGCCTGCGGGTTGCGGCCGTCGTCAGCAGCCATGTTCAGGGAGCCAGCCTCTTGCGCGCAGCCAGGAAATCCGGCGCCAGTGCCAGCGCGCGCTCATATGAACGACGCGCTCCGGCAGCGTCGCCGGAGTCGGCGGCGCAGCGGCCGCTCCAGTAGTGCGCTTCCGGCGCGCCCCAGTCGATCACGGCAGGATTCGACGCGACGGCGCGCGCGCCCGCCGCTGCCTCGAACGCGGCAGCTGCCTCACGGAACTTGATGCAGCCCTTGGCCTTGTCGCCGCCGGCAATCTTCGGGCGGAAATACAAGCCGAACGCATCGACCAGTGCCACGCGCGGCGTCGGCGCGCCCGCAGCGAGCGCGCCTTCCATGCTCTTGCCGCTGCGCCGACCGTTGCCGATCGCTGCAAAACCACCGAGGTTCGCGAGATACCCCCAGCACGCCGACTGCAACGCCCACGCATCGCCGAATTTCGGTTCGCGCTTGGCGATGGCGTCGACCGTCGCCGTGCACGCCGCGGCAGCTGTCTTGGCGTCCTGCTCGCGTGGACCGGCCCCGATCGCCAGCTGCAGCGCACGGAACTGCACGTAGGCATAGGCGTACTGCTCGCGTGTATTGCTGGAACGCGCCCAGGCCGACACGCTGCCGACGATCCGGCCGAGCTCCATCGCGTTGTTGCCGAAGTACGCGCTCTGGGCGCGCTGCGTCACTTCCGCGACATCCTGGGCCGAGGCCGGCGGCAGCCCGGCGCCCGCCACACACGCGGCCAGGATTGCCAACCCGCGAGCGAAGCGCCTTGCTGGCGCGTTCACGCGAGGTACTTCGCGGTCAGTTCTTCGGACTTGGTCCACAGTGCCCCCGCCAGTGTCGTGTCGTCCATGTGCTTTCCCGCGGTCGGCACGACCGGGTTGCAGTCCTCGAAGTAGCAGCCACTCACCTTCGCGAGCGCCGGCGCCGTGGCGACGTAGGTCTGCGTGGCCGCGCCGGCCTCCAGCGACTTCATGAACGTCCAGCCGATCAGGCTGCCGGCGATGCGCTTGTACGCTTCCATGTGCCGGCCGAGGTCCGTGTTGATGATGCCGGGGTGAATCGCGTTGGAAGTCGCGTTGCTGCCTTGCAGGCGGCGCGCGAGTTCGAGCGAGAACAGGCCGTTGGCGAGTTTCGACTGGCCATACATCTTGTTCGGCTCGTAGCCGGCGTTGCCCGCGAGATTGTCGAACTCGATGCCCGCCGCCGGCGCCCAGCGATAGCCGAGGCTCGACACCACCACGACGCGGCCCTGCGGCGCGGCCTTGACCTGCTCGAGCAGCCGGTGCGCAACGATGAAATGGCCGAGGTGGTTGACGACGAAGTGCTTCTCCAGCCCGTAGACCTGCTCCGCCTTGGGCAGCGCCATGATGCCGGCATTGCAGATCAGCATGTCGATCGGCGTGCCGAGGGCGCGGACCTGGTTGGTGGCATCGACGATCGAATCCCAGCGTTCCAGCTCCATGGCGACCGGCGTGGTCTTGCCCTGCACCGTCGCGCAGGCCTGCTGCGCCTTCTCGAGCGTGCGCCCGGTGACGATCACATGGGCCCCGCGCAGACTGAGCACCCGCAGGGTTTCCAGGCCGAGGCCCGAAGTCGCGCCCGTTACCAGCGCGGTCCTGCCGCTCAGATCGATGCCCTCGGTGACTTCCATCGCGGTGGATTTCTTGCCGAACGGACTGACCGGCACCCCCGCTGGCCGCTGCACCTCCTCTGCCTTGCGGCCGCAGGCCGTCAGCGCCGGGACGCCGGCCGCCGCGGCGCCTGCCGTGACCAGGAAAGTACGTCGATCGAGCATGGCGATCTCCTGTCTCAGCCGGCCTTGGTGAATCGAAGGGTCATGCGATCGGACTCGCCGATCGCGTCATATTTGCTGTGATCGAAATTCGGATTCGGCGGCTGGCCGGAGCCCAGCGCAACCGAGGTCCGGGTCGGCGGCAGGGTCCACACGCCGAACGGATGGTCTTTCGTGTCCTTCGGATTGGCGTTCAGCTCGCTCTTTGCGACCAGCGCAAGGCCGGCCTTCTGCGCCATTTCGATCATCGCGGCTTCCGTGATGTAGCCGTTCTCGGCCTTGGGATCCTGGGGACCCGGATTCGCGCGATGCGCTTCGATGGCAAGCGAGCCACCGGGCTTCAGTGCCCGCGCGAGCTGGCCGAAATAGCGTTCGGTCTGTCCCGGCGTCCGCATCCAGCCGTGCACCGAGCGCGAGACCAGGATGAAATCATAGGCATTCGCCGGCAGCGGCGCGGCCTGCATGCTCCAGTTCACCAGGCTGACCTGACCGTAGATGCCCGGATTGGCGAAGCGCAGCTCGAAGGCCTGGCGCCCGGCGCGCGCAGCCGCCGAGGTCTGGTTGCTGTAGATATCCGCCGCGGTCGCGGCGAACCTGCCGCCGGTGCGCGCCGCGTACGGCGCCAGGACCTGCGTCCACCAGCCCTCGCCCGGCTGCACTTCGAGAATGGACATGCCGGGCTTCAGGCCCCAGAAAGCCAGCACTTCGGCCGGGCGGCGCAAAGCATCGCGTTCCTTCTGTTCGGCGGTGCGCCAGGGCCCAGCCAGTACACCCGCCATCACCGCATCCGCCGCAGGGGCAGCGGGGGCAGCGCGGGCAGCGGCTGGGGCCTGCGCCATGCCGGCAGAAGCGCCCAACGCCAGCACGGCACAGGCGGTGGAAAGGGCAACGGTCAGTCTGGGGATCGGCATGGGACTCTCCTTGTGCGCGGTTTCAGCGGCCGGAAAGATTATCAAACGGCTCGAACGCCGGCGGAGTATGTGGCGGTTGCACCGCATGATGTACTGTCCAGCCGACAGCTCGACCGACTGGAGCACAAGCCGCATGCCCACCCTGTCCACCGTCGCCGCAGCCGCAACTGCGGCCGGTCTGCTTGCGGCGACGCCATTCGCGGGTGCGCAGACCGGCGACCCGTTCAGGACCCAGGGCGACCCGGACGCCGCACTGGTCGGTGCGCTGTACATGACGACCCTGGTCGCTGCGGAGGCCGACACGTCCAAACGCTTCTTTGGCGACGCGCTGAAGATGCGCCTCGGTTTCGACGGCGTGCCGGATGACGCCACGGCTGCGGCGCAGCGGCGCCTCTGGAACCTGCCGCCGTCACGACGGTGGCGCGAGCTGCGCTTCGATCGCCCGGGGGTGCCGGGTGCCATCCAGGTGCGCGTGCTGGTGATGGACGGCGGCGCCAGCATCCGTCCCGACATGCAGGCCAGGCTGCTCGGCGGCCTGTCGCTTGGCCTGCCCGTGGCCGACCAGAAGCGTCTCGAAAGGCAGGTCGGCAAGCTTGGCGTCACGTCGACCGCGGGCATCACCTCGATGAACATGCCGCGCGGCGACGGCGGCACGTACAGGGTCGAGGAAATCCATTATCGAGGACCCGAGAACCTCTATGCACTCGGCGTATGGCGCGAGGCGCCGCTGATTCCGGTCGGCGCCATCGATGCGAAGACCGGCATCGGCGGGCCGGCCTATTCGGGAATGGTGGTGGTGAACTCGGATCGCGAGATCGAGTTCTACCAGCGAGTGCTCGGCTGGGAACTGCGTCGCGACATCGAGATGACCACCTCCGGCCCCCAGGGCGGCCTCGCGCTGCCTGCGGGCACCAGGTACCGCTTCCTGCAGCTGTTCGCGCCGGGGGCCATCACGGGCTATCTCGTGATGCTGGATTTCAAGGACAGCAACATCGCCAATCCGGTGGTGCCGCGGATGCCGAACCGCGGGCTCGTCGCGTGGACCTTCGAGACGCGCGACCTCGATGCCGTGCTGAAGCGCGTCGCCGACTATCCGGATGCACGTGCGACGCTGCTGTCGCGGCCGGTGGAGATCGCGGACGGCGCCACGCGTCGCCGCGTTGCGTCGGTGCTGACGCCCAGCGGCCTGCTGCTGGAAATCATGGAGCGACGCCGATGAGATCGAACCTGGGATTCATCGCAGGCCTGACGCTCGGCGCGCTGCTCACCAGCGGGGAGGTGTTCACCTTGAACCCGGCCGGTGCGCAACCGGCGCCGACACCAGCAGCGTTGCCAACGACCGCGTCGACGGCAGCGGCCGGCAGCTGCAGCAAGCCCGTCTACATGGTGGTGCAGGGCCGCAGCACGGACCGCGCGCGGATGATCGAGTACGGCCGCAAGCTGCGCGACCTGGGCCTATATGCACGATTCGGCGGCGGCTACGTCGCATCGGGCCGACCGATCGATATCTTCGAGGGCGTCTACCCGGACGACCAGACCATCATCATCGCGCGTTTCCCCTGTCATGCCCGCGCGCGCGAGTTCTGGTACTCGGAGGCCTACCAGCGCGGCGCCCTGCCGCTGCGCGCCGGCGCGGGCCAGTTCACGATCGCGGTCTATGAGGAGCAGGTGACGCGATGAAGCACCGCACCGCCATCACCCGCCGCGGCTTCGTCGGCAGCACGCTGGCCAGCGCAGCGGCCGCCAGCGTCGCCGGCAGCGCCCTGGCCACTGCGCGCAACGCCGCTGCACAGTCGCAATCACGCACCGGGCGCCCGCCGGCCGATGTGCTGATCATCGGCGCGGGCCTGTCGGGACTGATGGCAGCGATGCTGCTGGAGGAACAGGGGCTGCGCGTCGAGATCCTCGAAGGCCGCGAGCGCGTCGGCGGTCGGGCGTTCACGCTGGACAACCTCCCGGGGCGACCCGAGGGCGGCGGCAGCCTGCTGGGGCCGCGCTACGCGCGCGCACTCGACCTCACCTCGCGGCTGAAGATACGGCTCGAGCCGGCGCGGCCACGCACGGAACCGGTGCGCGGCGAAGTGATGCT
>JANPDV010000249.1:0-15006 GCA_031431655.1 Gammaproteobacteria bacterium
CCCGCCCGGTGCCACTCGCGGTTGAACGGCTTGGCGCCGGCGCGGGGCGGGATCCGCTGGCCGTCGCGCACCGCGAACTGACCATTGACCGTGTACAAGGACTGGTTGCCGCCTTCGCGCTGATGAAAGGGCTGCACGACACGGCCGTTGAGCGGGTTCTCGAACGTGTCGGCCGGCGTGTCCTCGCCGGCGCGGTGATACACCGTGGCCTCCCAGATCGTCACCAGCCAGCCATCGCGCTGCGGTTCGATCAGCCGGCGCACCAGCGAGGTGCTCGCGAGCAACTGCACGATGCCGCGACCGGGCACAGCCGCATCGAGCGTGCCGTGATACAGGTAGAAGACGGTCGCCGCCTCGAGGCTGACGAACAGCTTCAGGTAGGCGCGCAGCTGCGCCTCCGGCGTGGACAAGTCCAGGTCCCGGGCCATCGGCTTCGATGCCGAGGGCACCGGCTTCGTTGCGGCACGGCCGGCGGCCGAAGCCAGCGCCATCACACCCGCCGTGACCAGCGCCTGCCGCCGACCAAGTCGAGGCGCGCTCACGGCGAACCCTTCGGCGGATGCGCGGCCGTAAAGTCCGGCATGTCGCCGCACTGGGGCCAGTAGCCGCGCACGGTGTCGGTTTCCTGGCGGCGCTTGCACAGGAAGTGATCGACCTGCGGCTTCAGCGTTGGATCGTCGATCACGAAGATCTCGTTGAGGCAGCGCTTCGCGCGGACGCAGCCCAGGATCTGCTCGTTCAGGTCGGCGCGCATGACGCCGCCGAACTTCGCCAGGTCCTTCGTGAGAACCGACTGCCCGGTCGACCAGTCGAACTTGGGGTGGCGCGGATTCGGCACCAGCGCCCCGATGCGGATGATCGTATACGGCACGCCCGAGTCGCGCAGGATGTGCTCGGCCCGCGTCATGTCCACGGTAAACCCGTACAGCGGCGGGCTCAGCGGGCAATCCTTCGCCGCGCGATCGCCGCAGCCCCCGCCCATCGTGATGAACTGCCGCACGCCCGTGCGCTTCGCCCACGGCACGAAGTTCTCGTACACCTTGGCCCAGCTCTGCCCGTCGCCCGGCCCGAACTGTAGCGTCTCGAACACCACGCCGAAGCGCTTGCCTTCCATCGCCGCCCGGGCGGCCGCCGGATCCATCGCATCGCCAACCACGTAGGTCACCGGTAGCCCCGCGAGCCGCGAGCGATCCGACGTCGGCCGCACCAGCACCGTCACCTTTTCACCGCGCTCGATCAGGCGCCGTGCGACATACGACCCGGAGTGCCCGGTGCCGCCGAGGATCAGGACGCCGTCGTCCTGCGTCGCGGACAACGCTGCGGGCCCGAGCGTCAGCGACCCGAGCAGCAGCGCGGTCAACGCCGCAAGCCAAAGAGCGGATCGTGCCGGATGAACCTTGCTTGCCGGGTGGATGTTGCTCAACGTGTAGACATTGCTCATCGGTGCACTCCCCAACAATGACCGCAGGCGTGTAGAGGCGGACGCTACTCCGCCGGCGCCATGAACGTGCCACTCTCGATCTTGCGCTCGATCACGCGCGCCAGGGCCTCCTGGATCTGCGCCTTGGACTTCATCGGCCCGTCGGTCCAGAGGTTCGGCGGATAGAACGACGCCGCGGCATAGACCGGCGCATAGGCCTCGACGCGCAGCCGCGCGAGCCGGTTCACGCCGAACAGCCCGCCCGGCGTGCAGCGCGCCTTGCGCAGCATCTCGACGTCGATGACCGCGAACGCCCGCGTCGATTCGCCGGCCGACTTGGTATCCGCGAGCACGCGCCCCTGGAAGTCGAAGATCTTCGAGTGACCCGTGTTCTGTCCCGACGGCGGACCGCCCTCGATGCCGCCCGCGTTGGCCGAGACCAGGTAGACCATGTTCTCGGCGGCGCGCGTGCGCTTGGCCGACTCCCAAGCCATGAACTCCGTGCGCCCGTGGTCGGAGGTCGGGTGCAGGATCACCTCGGCACCGCGCAGCGTCAGGCAGCGCGCGGTCTCCGGCCAGAGGATCTCGCCGCAGGGCATCATCGCGAGGTTGCCGATCGGAGTGCGCGCCACCGGCCACAGGCCGTCGATGCCGTGGCGGTCGAGGTAGCGCTCCAGGATGTCGTGCGGCGAGAAGCCCTGCTCGGTCGAGACGCGCCGGTACTTCAGCACCAGGTTGCCGGAAGGGTCGATCAGGAACGAGCAGTTGAAGTACATGCCCGGCCACTCTTCCGGCGCCTCGTACGCGTTCGCGCCGAGCCACACCTTAAAGCGCTGCGCGATCGCCTGCAGCCGCTCGATCTGCGGGCTGCCCGGGATCTGCAGGCAGGCCTTGCGGATCCACTCCGCGGCGGTCTCCTTCACCGGAAAGCCCTGCAGGTTGAATTCCGGGAACAGCACCAGCCGCGGCACCTTCGACGGCCGCCCGACTGCGTAGCCGAGCAGTTCCTCCCAGCGATCGATGCTGCCGTCGATGATTTCCATCGCCTCCTCGCGCGTCCGCGCGCGATTCACCGCGCGATTGATCGTCTGCATGCAGGTCGCCTGCCAGAGGGGCACTCGAGGCTTTGCTGTGGGCTTCACGCTTTCATTCATGGTGTGATCTCGAGCGTCCGGGGTGGGGAGTACAGGTGGGGAGCGTGGCACTGGACGCCCTCCGCCGACAAGCGTTCGAGGAACTTGTCGACGCGTGGCGTTGGAACCCCGCCCACCGCGGTGTAGGGTGCTGCCGGTATGGATCGCGGCACCGCCACTCAACTCGCCCGGGCTGCTGACGCTGCACGGCGGCGTCGGACGATGAAGCGCATGGCCTGGCGCGTCACGCTCGCCGTGGTCGCGCTCTGCGCGCTGGCGTTCGGCGGGACCTGGCTCCAACAGCAGTGGCGCCACGCCGATGCTGCGCCCGAGGCACTCGCTGCGTCGATCACGGACGACGAGGTCAGCGTCGAGTACGGGCGATTCCTCACCCTGCGCCCGCGACGCCTTCCGGAACGCATGGGCGTGATCGTCTACCCGGGCGCCTACGTCGACATCCGCGGCTACGTACCGACGCTGCGGCCGATCGCGGCGGCGGGCTACCGCGTCGTCATCGTGCCAATGCCGTTCGAGCTCGCGGTGCTCGGCATCGATCGCGCGCTCGACGTGCAGACCGCGAACCCCGACCTGCAACGCTGGGCCCTCATCGGTCATTCGGTCGGCGGCGCGATGGGTCCGCTGTTTGCCAGCCGGCATCCGCAGGCGCTGGAGGGCGTGATCATCTGGGATTCCTATCCGCCGTCGATCGCCGACTTCGCCCACTATCCGAAGGCGGTCTGGCACATCCACCGCGCGCGTGCGGACGGCTCGCCACCACCCGCATTCGCGGCGCAGCGCGGCCTGTTCCCGCCGGGCAGCCACTGGGTGCCGATCCGCGGCGGCATCCACATGCAGTTCGGCTCGTTCGCCGCGGGCGGCTACCAGGAAGACTGGCCGCCCGGGATCACACGCGCGGCGCAGCAGGCGCTGGTGGCGCGCGCGACGCTGGAGGCGCTGGGGTCGATGTAGTGCCGAAGTGTTCGCGTCGCAGGCGAATCGGCGGCCGTCGCGAACAGGCGGCGCGGAGCGAAGGAAGCGGATAAAATGCCGCGGCACACCATATCCCGCATCGATTCCCGCGAGGCCGATCATGAGCGATTTCGAAGCACAGAAAGCCAAGTTCCGCACCCAGACCGGCTTCATCGCCGCACTCGACCAGAGTGGTGGCAGCACCCCCAAGGCCCTGAAGCTCTATGGCATCCCGGAGACCGCCTATTCGGGCGAGGCGCAGATGATGGACACGATCCACGCCATGCGCACCCGCATCATGGTCAGCCCGTCCTTCAACGGCGATCGCACGCTGGCGGCCATCCTGTTCGAAGGCACGATGGACCGCGAGGTCAAGGGCCGTCCGACGGCCGAGTATCTCTGGGAGGTCAAGAAGGTCGTGCCGATCCTCAAGGTCGACAAGGGCCTGGCCGACGAAGCTGGTGGCGTGCAGCTGATGAAGCCGATGCCGGAGCTCGCCGCGCTGCTCGCGCGCGCGAAGGCCAAGGGCAGCTTCGGCACCAAGATGCGCTCGGTGATCAAGCAGGCCAACCCGGCCGGCATTCAGTCCGTGGTCGACCAGCAGTTCACGGTGGCGCGCCAGATCATCGCGGCGGGCCTGGTGCCGATCATCGAGCCCGAGGTCGACATTCACTGCCCGGACAAGCAGGGCGCCGAGGCTCTTCTCAAGGCGGCGCTCAAGGCGAGCCTCGACAAGCTGACCGAGGGCCAGCTCGTCATGCTGAAGCTGACGCTGCCGACGGTCGATGATCTGTACGCGGACTTCGTCAAGCACCCGCGCGTCCTCAAGGTCGTGGCACTGTCGGGTGGCTACTCCCGCGACGAAGCCAACGCCAAGCTCGCGCGGCAGCACGGCATGGTCGCCAGCTTCTCGCGTGCGCTCACCGAAGGGCTGTCGGCGCAGCAGTCCGACGCCCAGTTCGACGCCGCGCTCGACAAGATCATCGAGAGCATCTACCAGGCCTCGAAAACCTGACCGCCGCTTTGCGCCGGAGAGCGCTCAGGACGTCGGCGCGCGCGACTGGGTGATCCTGAAGCGCGACGCGACGAAGGCGAGATCGGTAAGGGTGGCATTGCCGGCCGGATTCATGCCACTCACGTGATAGTCGCTGTACGCCGCTGCGAAGTTCAGCGGCATGGCGCCCGTCAGGTTGCAGGTCAGCTGCGCCCCTGCCGCTGAATACGCCAGTTCAGCGCGGTCGACATAGGCGGGATCCGTCGAGTAGACGAACGCCGTGATGCCGCCGCCTGCCAGCGCATCGGCCGACGCCTCCGCCAGCGCGGCATCGCGATCGGCCGTGGCGATCACGAAGCCGATCGGTCCAAAGCGTTCCTCGCCATACAGATCGCGCGCACCCGAATCGACGCCGAGCAGCAGCGGGCTGCGCGTGCGCGCCTGCGGGAACTCGGCGTTCTCGAACGGCGCCGACGCGCGCAGCACGCGCCCGCGACGCGTGCCGTCCGCCGCCATCTGGTCGATCAGCGCCAAAGTGGAAGGCGACTGGATCGCCGCCATGATTGGCGCCGCGCGACGCGGATCCGCAGCGATCGCGCCGATCGCGGCGGCCAGCGCTTCGCCGAACTCGTCAGGGCCAATGCGCGTCGCGCCGCACCGGATGCCGTCGCGCGGCACGTAGATGTTCTGCGGCGAGGTGCACATCTGCGCCGAGAACAGGCTCATCGTAGTCGCGAGGCTCCTGATCACCGGCTCCAGTGCGTCGACCGACTCGACCACCACGGTGTTGACGCCCGAGGTTTCGGAAAAGCAAAGCGCTGGATGCGCATTCGCCTCGACCCAGCTGCCGAAGCGCGCGCTGCCGGTGAAATCGACGATCGCAGTGTGCGGATGTTTGATCAGTCGCTTGCCGATCGGGTCGTCGGCACTATCGAGGCAGAGCGTGACGAGGTCGGGCAGGAACCCCGCCTCGGCCAGCACGCGCCGGCAGGCGCGCACTGCGAGCGCCATCGGCAGAACCGCGCTCGGATGCGGCTTGACGATCACCGCATTGCCGGTCGCGAGGCTGGCCAGCATCGCCGGATACGCGTTCCAGGTCGGGAAGGTGGCGCAGGCAAAGCAGACCGCAACCCCGCGCGGCACCAGTCGATAGCGCTTGCGCAGCCGGATCGTCGCCGCGCCGAAGCGCCGCTCCCACAGCGCCTCGGCCGGCACGTCCGCCATCGCCGCATAGGCATAGGCCAGCGCTTCGACGCCGCGATCGAGGGCGTTGGTGCCGCTGCCCGCATAGCTCATCGGCCCGCTCTGGCCGGACGTGTGCATCACCGCCTGGGCGGTCTCGAATACGCCCTCATAGAGCCGGTCGACGATCTCCATGCACACGCCGAGGCGCGCGCGCGGCGAGGCCGCTGCCCATGGGCCCATCGCAGCGCGCGCAGCGCCGAACAGCGCATCCGGATCGGCACGCGGATAGTCGATGTCGAGCGGCGCCTGCGTGTAGGGGGAAACTTCGCCCGCGAGGCGACCCAGGGCGCCCGGCTGGTCGAGATCGAACGATCGGCCGAGCTGTGCGCGAAACGCCGCGACACCCGCCTCGGCCGCGGCCACGCCGCCGCGATGCCGATCCGGCGTCTCCGGGAACAACGTGAAGTAGCTGCGCTCGAGACAGGCGCGGCGCGCCTCGCGCAGCGCCGCTTCATGTTTCTCGTAGAGCCGCATCGCGGCAGACTCGGACGGACTCATCTGCGCTTCGCTCCCTTGGCACGGCGCTCGCGTGCCACCGCATACCTGGTCGCAGCAACCCGCTGCAACACCAGGCGATGAACGCGCACGCCACCGGCCACGGGCTCGTCCGTCGACAGCACGAGTCGGCGACCGGAGAGGCTGACGCGGCGCCGCTGGCGGGTGCCCACCATCGCCGGATTCAGCGCGACCAGCACCTCGTGCTCGAGCATGTCGTCGATCAGTCGCCACCGACAACTGTAGCCAAGGAATCCGTCGAACGCCGCAGCCCTCTCAGCGACGGGTGCCGAGCGGGCGCGACCGCTCGACAGCGGCTTGCGGCCACCGGACATCATCGTGGAACTCATCCAGCCATCGGCACCATAGATCGCGAGGCCCACCACCTGCGGTCCGAGCGGGTAGCTGACCGCGCCATCGGGACGGACCGCGTCCCACTTGAGCAGCCGCCAGGTGCCGACGATATCCCGCGCCACGACCTTCGCCATCGGCCGCTCAGGTGAACGCAGGGCGGCGCAACGCTGCCGCGTATTCTGCGGCGTAGCGATCGACGATCTTCGCGGCTGGCTCGACGGCGTGGATGTGGTTGACACCCTGCCCGGCCGACCAGATGTTCTTCCAGGCCTTCAGCTGCCCCTCTGAGTTGGTCCAGTCCATTTTTTCCTTGCCGACCAGCGCATCCGGGTCCAGGCCCGCTGCGACGATGCTCTCGCGCAGGTACCACGCATCGGCACCGGAGAACGTCTTGGTCAACACGAGATCCTCGAGCGAAGCGCGCACCACCATGTCGCGATACGCCTGGGCCGCCAGGCTCTCCTGCGCAACGATAAATGGCGTGCCTGCGTAAGCGAGGTCCGCCCCGATCAGCTCGGCGGCGCGGACCGCGCCGCCGGTGCCGATGCTGCCGCCGAGCACGATGACGCCGTCGTAGAAGTCGCGCAGCGCGTCGACGAACGCGAACGGCGAGATCTTGCCGGTGTGACCGCCGGCGCCGGCGGTGACCAGCACAAGGCCATCGACTCCGGCAGCCACCGCCTTGCGCGCGAACGCCAGGCTGCTGACATCTGCGAACACCTTCCCGCCGTACCGATGCACGCGCTCGACCACGGCCGCCGGGCTGCCCAGCGCCGTAATCACCAGCGGCGGCCGGTGGCGGTCGACCAGCTCGAGCTCGGCGTCGAGGCGGTCATAAGATCGGTGGGTAACCAGATTGAGCGACCAGGGTCCGACCGTTCCTGGAGCCGCCTCCCGGGCCTGGGTCGTCTCGGCGACGATCCGGCCAAGCCATTGATCCAGGATCGCGACGCTGCGGGCGTTGGGGGCGGGAAACGCGGCACCGATGCCGGCCCGGCAGGCCGCGATCACGAGATCCGGCCCGGACACCAGGAACATGGGCGCCGCGATCAGCGGCAGCCGCATGCCGGCCCGCAGTGCACCCAGCCGGTCAGTCGTTCCTGCCGCAACAGCTTTCGACGTCATGAGCCGCCTCTCGATTGACTTGCATTATGATACTGTAATCCGCGAACCCGCTTTACAGCACCTGCAGACGGGAGGGGCGCCATGGCATCCGCAATCTACGTCCTTGGCGGTTATCAGACTGACTTCGCAGCCAACTGGGCCCGCAACGGCCTGGAGCTGGCGGACGGCATCCGCGACGTACTCGAACAGGGTCTCGACTCCGTCGATCTCGAGCCGCGCGACCTCGACACGGCGCACGTCGGCAACTTCGCCGGCGAACTGTTCTGCGGCCAGGGCCACCTCGGCGGCCTCGTCGCCGCAGCCCACCCGGATCTCGCCGGCATTCCCGCGTCACGCCACGAGGGGGCCTGCGCGTCCGGCAGCCTCGCGGCGCTGGCGGCCTCGGCGGAGCTGGAAGCGGGCCGCTATGGTCTCGCCGCCGTGATCGGCATCGAGCAGATGCGCAACGTGCCGGGCGACCAGGCCGCGAAGCTGATCGGCCCGTCGGCGATGTGGGCCGGCCACGAGTGCGAGGACGTCAAGTATCCCTGGCCGCACGTGTTCAGCGAAGTCGCCGAGGAGTACGACCGGCGTTTCGGCCTGCGTGCCGAGCATCTGGCGCGCATCGCCGAGATCAACTTCGGCAACGCGAAGCGCAATCCGAACGCGCAGACGCGGCGCTGGAACTTCACTCCCGAGAGCTTCACCGCCGACGACCAGGCGAACCCGGTGATCGACGGTCGCATCCGCAAGCAGGACTGCGGGCAGATCAGCGACGGCGCCGCGATCGTGTTCCTGGCCACCGAGGCCGTCGCGCGCGAATGGGCGGCGAGCCGTGGACGACCGATGAGTTCGCTGGCCTGCATCCGCGGCTGGGGCCATCACACCGCGCCGATCACCTATGCCGCCAAGGTTGCCGCGAGCCGCGGCCAGCCCTATGTATTCCCGCTGGTGCGCAAGACCATCGAGGACGCGTTCCGGCGCGCCGGGCTGCCCGGCGTGGACGCCATCGACGGCATCGAGACGCACGATTGCTTCACCAGCACCGAATACATGGCGATCGATCATTTCGGCATCACACCGCCGGGGCAGAGCTGGCAGGCGATCGAGTCCGGCGATATCGAAATCGGCGGTCGCATCCCGGTGAACCCCAGCGGCGGCCTGATCGGCCTGGGGCATCCGGTCGGGGCCACCGGTGTGCGCATGCTGCTCGACTGCTACAAGCAGGTCACCGGCACCGCCGGCGCTTACCAGGTCGAGGGTGCAAAGCACTTCGCGACACTCAACGTGGGCGGCAGCGCGACGACGACGGTCAGTTTCGTGGTAGGTCGCGCAGCCTGACCGGCCTCGCGGCACGAACGGTGCGTGCCGAGCCGAGCGCTCTCGCACGACGATGCACAAAGGAGAGACGACGATGGCAACCGTGATGAAGCGACCGCTGATGCGCAAGTACACCGACTTCAACACGCAGGACCCGGTCGACCGGCCGACCTGGGTCGACGGCATCGACAACCCGTACCTGCATGGTCCGTATACGCCCGTCGTCTCGGAGATCACGGCGGTCGACCTGCCGGTAACCCAGGGCGAGATTCCGCCGGATCTCTATGGCGCCTACATGCGCCAGGGACCGAACCCGGTGTTCAAACCGCGTGGCGCCTACCACTGGTTCGACGGCGACGGCATGGTGCACGGCGTCTATTTCCGCGACGGTCGTGCCAGCTACATCCGCAAGTGGGTCCAGACCAAGGCCCTGCACGACGAGATCGAGCGCGGCAAGGTCGAGCTGTCGGGCGTGATGGGCCCGTTCGACATGCAGCGCATAGCCGGCCACGAGATCGAGTCGCAGAACTCGGACTACTGCAAGGACACGTCTAACACCACGCTGAACCTGCACAACGGCAAGCTGCTCTCGGCCTGGTACAACGCCGGCAGTGTCTACGCGCTCGATCCGCTGACCCTCGAAACCTCGGGCCAGGAAACCTTCGCGGGCGGGCTCGACACGCCGATGAACGCACACGGCAAGGTCGACCCCCGCACCGGCGAGTACATCAACTACGGCTACGCTGACTTCCAGCCCTGGCTCACCTATTACGTGATTGGCGCCGACGGCAAGCTGAAGCACAGGACGCGCGTCGACCTGCCGGGCCCGCACCTGCCGCACGACACCACCATCACGCCGAACTTCACGATCCTGCACGATTTCCCGCTGTTTCACGACACCGCAGTCATGCAGCGCGGCGGGCATCGGGTGGTGCAGTTCCACCGCAATCTGCCGACGCGCTTCGGCGTGATTCCGCGCTACGGCACGCAGGAACAGGTGCGCTGGTTCGAGTTCGAGCCCGGCTACGTGCTGCACATGGTGAACGCCTGGGAAGACGGCGACTGGATCACCATGGACGGCTGCTTCCAGCCGGACCCGACGATCCGGCGCAATCCCGAGGAAGGCCCGCTCGCGTCGATGCTAGCCTACCTGCGATACACCGGGCACCTGCGTCGCTGGCAGATGAATCTCAAGACCGGCGAGAAGAGCGAGCAGCAACTGGACGACCTGAATGTCGAATTCTGCCTGCCCGACACCGATCTCTATGGCGTCAAGACGCGCTGGTCCTATCACCAGCTGATCCCGTCGGACCTGCAGACGCTGGCCTTCGAAGGCCTGGTCAAGTACGACCACGAGAAAGGCACACGCGAGCTCTATCGCTATCCGGCGGGCTGGTTCCCGAGCGAGACGGCGTTCGGCAAGAGCACTCGCGGCGGCGACGAGGACAGCGGCTACGCGATCACGATTGCGACCAATGCCGCCGACTGGCGCTCGGAGGCGTGGATCTTCGACGCGAAGCGCATCACCGCCGGCCCGATCGCGCGCGTCGCGCTGCCCGGCCGCGTGGCCGCGGGCTTCCACGCGTCGTGGTTCTCCGGCGCGCAGCTCTGGCCCGATCCGGGGCGCGCACCCGGCTAGCTTTCGGCGCTCGCGATGCCCACCAGCCGCTCAACCCGTGGCGCGCTCCGGCCGCGCGATATCGGGGCGATCAAGGCCCTGCTGCAGGGCGGCGAAGGCGCGCGGGCACTGCAGGCCGTCGGCGATCGCTGGTCGTTCCTGCTGCTGCGCGACGCGTTCCTCGGAGTACGGCGCTTCGAGGACCTGCGACGACGCACGGGCGCGTCGCGCGGCACCTTGACGGCGCGCCTGAACGCGCTGGTCGAACAGGGCATCCTCTATCGCAGCCCCTACGGCAATGCACCGAGCCGGCTCGAGTACCGGCTGACCGACAAGGGCCTGGCGTTCTACCCGGTCGCCTTGTGCATGTGGACGTGGGAGAACCGCTGGGGCGGCGATTTCGGCCTGCCGCCGCAGCTGCTGCACAGCACGTGCGGCAAGCCGCTGAATCCGCTGCTCGCCTGTGCGCACTGCGAGGCCGCGATCGATCCGCGGGAAGTGATCTACGAGCCGGGCCCCGGCGCAAAGCACTACGCCGCTTCGACGCGGACCACGCGCCGGCGCCAGAGCCCCGCGGCCGTGCCCGGCGATGGCGTGGACACGACCATGTTCCACTCCGTCGATACGGTCGGCGACCGCTGGACCGCGCTGCTGGTGGCGACGCTGTTCTTTGGCCTGCACCGCCACGACGACATCAATGCAGCACTCGGCATCGCCACCAACATCCTGGCGGACCGGCTCCGCCGGCTGCTCGCAGCGGGCGTCATCGAGCAGCACCTCTACCAGGATCGCCCACCGCGCTTCGAGTACCGGATGTCGGCGAAGGGCTGGGACCTGTTCCCGTTCACGGTCGCACTGCACGACTGGGGCACGCACTGGATCGCGTCGCCGTTCGGACCAGGACTGAAGCTGCGCCATCGTCCCTGCGGCCATCGGCTGCGCGGCAAGATGCTCTGCGGCAGCTGCGGCGGGCAGGTCGAACCGCACCAGGTGCGGATTGGCAGTTCGGCCCGCACCGCCGCGCGCGGCAAGAGCAAGGCGAAGAGCAAGGCCGTGGCGCGCCCGCGGCGCGCGGCGAATCGTTAGCGCGAGATCACGACGAAGAAGTCCCACAGCGACATTCGCGACGAATGGCGGCGCCTGGCTGGCTCGAGCGTCCTTGCGGGAACGCGAAGAGCACATCCATTACTTCTCATCTTCCCGGTATTTTTACCCCGGTTCCGTCGCGCAGTAGGTCGTCCATGTAAACCGGCGTCGCGGATTGACCAGCGTCCGCCATCGATGAACGGGTCTGCCGAGATGAACTGAGGCGCACTGGCCGGCGCAGTGATTGGCATTACCGAAAGGACGAGCCATCGTGTTGCGTTCCAGCTGGACATCCGATCTGGATTCTAGACAGGACGGCCGGGCCGCCAGAAACTGGTCGATACAGCAGGCAAAGCGACCCTATTTATCCGCCTTTGACGTATATCCGGAGCAAGGCGATCTGATCACGGGTAGCGGCGGAATCCGTAAAGTTCGCCTGAAACTGCCTACCCGTGGCAAGAGCGGCGGCGCAAGAGTGATCTACTTCTGGATCAGGCGAGCGGATCGAATCTACATGCTGCTCGCGTACCCGAAGGCCGTACGAACCGACTTGACTGCGAGCCAAGTGAAGATGTTGCGAGATTTGGTAAAGGAGCTCCGGTGATGGACAAGAATCTTTTTGCCGATTTGGTGACGAGCTTGAAGCAGGCCGGCCAGATTGCGCGCGGCGAACGCAGGGCCTCGCGGGTGTTCAGGTTGTCCGAGTCGCGAATCCGAGCCATTCGTGAGCGCACGGAGCTTTCTCAGGCCGATTTCGCGCGCCTCATCGGCGTGAGCGTAAAGACGCTGCAGAATTGGGAGCAGGCGCGCCGCAAACCGACCGGACCGGCCGCCGCGCTGCTGCGTATCGTCGAGAAGAGTCCCCGATTGGCCGTCGAGGCGCTTAACGCGGCACGGTGACAGGCGGCTGTCCGTGAGCGGGCTACAGCGTGAAGCACGCTGGAACCCTGCAGGCGCAGTGTCGCCCGCCGCTCGACTCTCTGACCGGACCCAGTGCTACCGGTGGTGAACGCTGATCGGCTCGGCGATGTCCTGCGGATCCTGGAGCGCGTGGAGGCGTGATCCGTTCCGAACCCAACGAGCGTCGCAGTGTATCTGTGCCTGAAGCCTGTGGACATGAGGAATGGTTGACGACGCTGCTGTATCCCGAGTTGCGCCGGCGCGTGACCGCGATCCTCAACGAGGGAGAGCTGGAGTTCCCAGGTTTCCGTGGACACATCGTCACGTGCGTTTCGCACGGGCTTCGAAGTCTTCTGCGAATTTGCGCGGCTCCGGAAACGGGTAGTCCCAGCTCCATTCCTCCTTCTGTCCGGGGATCTCCACCGTCTCAATCCCATTCTCCTCCGTTATGACTGCGCAAGATCCCTGACCTTCACCCCCGCAAGTGATTGATTCTGAGTCGCGTTCCCGCCGCGCTTGTCGATTACTGCCGACGTCAAATCCAAGGCTCGCCGAACCGCCCCCGGACGTTCCCCCACGCGGATCGCGCTGCCCACCGACGGTGATTCCATCGACCCAAACGTAGTCGCGGACGAACCCTGTCGGATCCCTCCCCGAGAGCGCCCGATTGCCGACATAGCTGTACCGATTCCAGCCCTGCGAGTCCATCGCTCCATCGATAAACGGATCTGCCGACACGAACCGGCCCACGACCGGGTTATACGCCCGTCCAGGCAGTTACTCGAGCTTCCTGCCCTCGCCCGCGTCGGCACGCGACGCAGGCCACACGGCCTAAGCTTTAGGCCGTGTGTTCCAGAACGCTCCCGGCGTTCTGGTCATATGCACAAGGGCCGAGGAGTCCAAGATCTCATGCTCCGTGAACCCCCGGCGCGTCAGGTTGGTAATTGTGTCGAGCTCGGAGTTCCGCGGCGTCGACCCGCACGCGTAACTCTCGCGACCGATAGAGGACTTCGCAACCCTTCTGCCAGGAATCTCACGGCTGAACTGCTCGCCTCACATCTGCGCGCCGTCGCCAAACGCAAGGACGCGATTACTTAGGTGGTTATGGGAATCCCAGCTCACCCCCCAGACCGATCTTTCTCAATGGTCGCCATGCAAGCTCGCCGAAATCCCTCCCACTGCGCTAGATCGCGCTGCGCATCCGCATGGCCAGCCGCTGATGCCCTACTAAGCCAAGCCCAAGCCTCAGCCAGCAGCGACGCCTCTCGAAGAAAAACGGCTTTATCTGAGAGGTGCCGCGAGAGCATGAACATTCCGTCTGAATTGCCTAACGCTGCACGACTTCGGAGCAAGTCTTCCCGTTCTTGGCGCTCCGCAGCGTCTTCAGGACTGCTCGCTGCCCACGTGCCAATGACGGTTCCGCCGTAGGCGACGCGCGCGGCGTTAAGAACAATTCGACCAAGTGCCCACGCTATGTCGTCCTGCGACAATTTAGAGCTGGCACCTGCCGCGAAATGGAGGAATGGTTCGGTCCGTTCACCGGTCCGAATACGGACGGCAAACTCGCTCGATGCCGCCTCGTACGCGACCACTATTTCTGTTGACACAACGCTTTCTCCCAAACAACGTGCTGACCGAAACCTTGGGGGCATCGCTGCCAAAGCCACTCACTGTTTACAGCTCGCCAGGCAAGAACTCCTGCGCGCCTCAACACCTGAATAGCATTCAACTAACTGAGATTCGTTGGGGAACTTCCCGCCGGGGCCAAACAGCTGCGTACATGACTGAAGTGCCGCGTTGGCAGCGTTTCTACACCTCTCTAAGCAATTCACATATTCGTCCCAACTGTCGTCGCCGCCACCCCCCAAACTGCCCCACAACATATCCCAAAGCGCGCGCGCAGCCTCTCCGGCCTTGTCGAGATCTCCTCCGCCAAGAATGATCAGAACTCCGCCAACGACGATTCCCCCGCCGACCACAACCGCTCCTTGGACAAGCTGCTGGATCGGCTGATGCGCGCTGGATTCGCTGACGCAAGTGCGTCGGTACGTATCGCAGAATGGGCCACTGCCGCCTTCCAAGGCGCATTGCCATTCCATCGTCCTGCACCAACCGTAGTCTCGAACGTCCTCTGAGATTAGCCAAGGGTTCAGATTGTCGTCGCAGCCCCAACCGGTACCCGCCGATATCGTCCAGTTTGTCCCTTCACTGAAGAAGCCACTAGGGTCGACGAGGCTCGCCGGCCGATTCCCGACATACGAGTACCGATTCCACCCTTGCGAGCTCATCGCTCCATCGATAAACGGATCCGCCGACACGAACCGCCCCACAATCGGGTTATAGGCTCTCTCACATGCGCGGCCGTTCG
>JANPDV010000250.1:0-15342 GCA_031431655.1 Gammaproteobacteria bacterium
GCCTCCCAGAACACCTTCAGCAGCTCGGCGTAGCTGACACGGCTCGGGTCGAACAGGACGCGGACCACTTCTGTGTGCCCGGTGCGGCCAGAGCAGACCTCCTCGTAGGTTGCATTGGGCGTAAAGCCACCGGCATAGCCAACCGCGGTGACCCGCACGCCGGGCAGCAACCAGAACAGCCGTTCCGCACCCCAGAAGCAACCGAGGCCAAAAACCGCCTCCTCCAGCCCCGGCGCAAACGGCGGCTGGATGCGTGCGCCGTTGACCGCGTGCGGGCCAGCAGCAGGCAAGGCCGAGGCCCGACCTGGCAGCGCAGAAGCCGCGTCGATCAGGTCGGTCTTCTTGCGAAACAGATTCATCATGGAACCTCCGGCGCGATGACACGCCAATCTGAGGGTATCCCGACGCCGATTCAAGAGGCGCGGTGACCGTTTCGGCCAGCACACCACGCCTGCGCGTGACGCTCTGGGCCTACGTCCTGGTGCTGCTCGCCACTGCGGTCAACCAGCCGTCTGCGGCCGCCGGCGGTCGCACGGCCGCGCTGTTGTGGCTGTTCGCGGTCCTGGCCGTCGGCGCGTCGGCGCTCGGCAGGATCTGGTGCTCGGTCTTCATCGCGGGTCGCAAGGACGCACAGCTCGTCACGACCGGGCCGTACGCACTCTGCCGGCACCCGCTCTACTCGCTGTCGCTGCTCGGCGGAATCGGGCTGGGAGCCGCCACCCGATCCCTGAGCCTGAGCCTCGCCATCCTCGCCCTGCTGCTGTTGCTGTTCTGGCGCGCCTCTGCGGCGGAGGAGCAGCTGCTGGTGAACCTGCATGGCGACGGGTACCGCCGCTATCGCGAACAGACACCCCGCTTCTGGCCGGGAGGGTCGGGCTACTCGATCCCGCCGGAACTGCAGATACAGCCGCGGGTCTTGTGGAAGGCGTTCCTGGACGCTGGCTCGATGCTGTTGCTGCTCGCCCTGGTGGCGGGCGCGAGCCTGCTGCAGCAGGCGCGTGTGCTGCCAGCATGGCTGCATCTGCCCTAGGCCGGCCGGCTCCACGCGCTGAGGTCCGCGCGGCGCGCGCTTGGCAGCGGCAGTCCGTGGGGCTATAAGCGGCCTATGTCCACGGCCTGCAAACTCGCGCTCGGCATGCTGGTCGCGCTGGCCTGCAATGATGTTCGCGCGTCCTCCGACAGCTCGGCAGGCAGCTCGACCGTGCTGGGTCCGAGCAACGTCCAGCTCAGCGATGGCGCGAATGCCCTCATGGACGGGCGGCTCGAGGATGGCATTCGCCTGACGCTCGAAGGGCTGCGCGGCCCCGCCGACGTGCGCGATCAGGCGGCCGGCCACTCCAATCTCTGCGCAGGCTATGCCGGGCTGCGACGCTGGGACGAGGCCCTGCCGCACTGCGAACAGGCACTGCAGCTCGATGCTTCCAATTGGCGCGTCTATAACAATCGCGCCGCGGTCTTCGTTGCGCGGGGTCAGTACGATGCGGCGCTGGCGGACCTGCGCCGCGGCCTGGAGCTGGCTCCCCAATCCGAGACCTTGCAGAAGAGCCTGCAGATTACCCTGGCACACAAGAAGGCCTACGAGCAGCGTCGCCGCAGCGCCGTGCGGGCCTGATGCGCGAGCTGCTCAAGCAGGACATCTTCGGCACGGTGAGTCTGGAGCGCATCCCGGGCCATGCGGCCAGAGTCATTCGTGATGTTTCGTCAGCGCGCTGGTGGGCCAGGCCGCTGGCGCGGTCGCTGGCGAACCGCGAAGCCAGGGCATTGCGTCGGCTCGATGGCCTACCGCGCGTGCCGCGGCTGCTGGGGCGCGCCGGGACCGAGCTGCATCGCGAATGGATCGATGGCAAGCCGATGCAGCGCTCTCGTCCCGATGACGCCGCCTACTTCCGTGCTGCGATGCGCCTCGTACGCCAGCTGCATGCACGCGACGTGGTGCACAACGACCTGGCGAAGGAGCCGAACTGGCTGGTCACACCGCAGGGGGAACCGGCGCTGGTCGACTTCCAGCTGGCCTGGCACTCGCCGCGGCGCTCGCGGCTGTTCCGGTCGCTGGCGCACGACGATCTGCGGCACCTGCTGAAACACAAGCGCACCTACCTGCCGGAGCGACTTACCGCCCGAGAGCGGCGCATTCTGCAGCGCCGCTCGTGGCTGGCACGGGCCTGGATGCATACAGGCAAGCCGCTCTACCGCTGGATCACGCGCAGCGTGCTGGGGTGGTCGGACCGCGAGGGCGCTGGTGACCGCAACCTTTAGGCAGCCGATGGCAGGTGCGCGGAGCACCCGCCCGTTGCAGTCGGCTCGCTGCGTGCTTGTCGTTGCCGGACGCTGCGGGTACGCTGCGCCGCGTCCCACTCTCCGAACAGCGTTTCCAGGCCCTGCACCGATGGCTGTCTGCCAACCCCATAACCTGCGCGCCGCGGCCAGCGAGAAAGGCAGACCCTTCGGCATAAGGGTATCGCTGCGTCAGCAGGACCCGTTCCGCCGGATCCTGGGCCCGGACTGGAACCGCACCCACTGGTTCGAAACGGTAGAGCAGCGCGACGCGTCGCTGGCCGAGATGAGCCGCAAGCACGAGTACTCCCGACCAGGCGACCCGCCAGCGCTGTTGTTCGAAAAGGTGGAGATTCTCGGCGTGCCGCCTCAAAACGTGCGGCCCAGAAACAGGTAGTAGGCGCTCTCGCCCTCCTCGCCCAGGCCGGCCCCGAGGTAGACGGGCCCCAGCAGCGTATCGAGACCGAGGAACACACTGCCCTGCTTGCGCGCTGAGTTCAGCGTAAGCGCATCCCGGTCGTTCCAGACATTGCCGATTTCAAACGACGCGCCGACATACGTCGGTACGTTCAGGAAACCTTCGCCCCCACGACCGATCTTGCGCAGGTACAGCGCTCTCGCCAGCGCAAATCGCTCGCCGGAGACAGACTGGGGCGCGAGCCCTGACAGGTTGAGGAACCCGCCGAGCGCAAACTGGGTACGCAGGTTGGGCGGACCGCTGCCAACATGGTCACCTGCGGACACCCAGAGCACGCCGGTGTGTCGATCCACGGACCGCGCAATCAAGGCGTCCACGGCCACGACGTCGTTGTCGGCTGCGCCTCGGCCACGCTGTCGCTCGCCGCGCCACTCGGCGGAGATCGACTGGCCGCTGCGCGGGAAATTGACGTCATCGAGCGTGTCGTAGGAGAAGCGCGAAAAATACTCGTCGACGCCGAACGAGGCGCCAAGCAGCGCAGGATCTCCGAGGCGAACGCGCGACTGTCCGGAGACTCGACGAGCGCCCGCGCGCCACTCGCCCCAGTTGTCGAATTGCCGGCCCACGTCGAGGCCCACCCAGGACGTACGCAACCGAAACTCTGCGATGCGTGTCTGCTCGCGGCGCAGCGCCACCGTTCGGACTTCAAAGGCGGCATTCGGCGACGCGAACCAGCGCGCGCGCGCATCCAACGGCAGGAAAAGCTCGGTCGCCACCCGCGGCGACTCACCCAGCTGCAGGTCCCAGGTCCACTCCGCGCCGCGCTGGTTCAGTTCCGTGATGAGGAATCGCGCCGCCGCGTTGAAACTGGAGTTGCCCTCGAAATCATCCTGCAGGTTGAGGCCGAACCGCACGTAGTTCGGCCCCCAGGAGTTGCGGCGGGCCTCAAGCGCAAGCGCGGTGCGGCCATCCGCCAGGGCCTGCAGCTGGTAGTCCACCAGTTCGAAGTTGCCCTGGCCATAGACCCGTGTGACGCGCAGGTCCAGCCCGGCGGCATCGGGCGCCTTGCCCACCGCCGATGCAAACTCGGCCCGCAATGCCGGGCCGTAGCGCTGCGCGGCCGCCGCGACGGCAAGTTCATCGATCCGCGCGACCCCCTGGCGCGACGCATGGCGCTGCGCGACCCAGGCCTGATATCCCTCGTTCGGCAGCGCGAGCCGCGCGAGCGAACCCGCACGCGCGCGCGTGGCCTCCTCACCGAGCGCGATCGCACGCGTCACCACACTGAAATCGAATGACGAAGCATCGCCCAGCTGCGGCTCGATCAACTCGTCGACCGCCTGCAGGGCCTTGCGCTGGCCGTCACTGCCGCGCCGGATCAGGATCGCGAGCATCTGGTTGGACACCGTCGCAACAGAATTGAGGCGCGCACGCTCCTGCAAAGGAAACCCGACGTCGACGACGATCAGCACGTCAACGCCCATGGCCCTCGCCGCATCCACGGGCAGGTTGTCGACCAAGCCGCCGTCGACCAGCAGCTTCCCGTCGATTTCAACCGGCGCGAACACTCCCGGCGCCGACACGCTGGCACGCATCGCGGTTGCCAGATCGCCGCGATCCAGCAGCTCCCGGGCGCCGGACTCGAGGTTGGTCGCTACGGCCCTGAACGGCGTCGGCAGGTTGGCGAATTCGCGCGTAGCGGCCACCGGCAGCGTCAACCCGCGCAGCAGCTGCGTCAGCTTCTGGCCCTGCAGCAGACCGCGCGGCAGCCGGAAATCGCCGCCACGCAGTCCCAGAGGCAGGCGGACCAGGAAAGTCCGATCCTCCAGCTTTCGCCTGAATGCGAGCGAACCGCGCGCCGGCGTGTCGCGAAACGACTCCTGCCAGTTGACTGAGCTCAGCGTCGTTTCGATCTCGCGAGCCGACAGGCCACTCGCGTACAGACCGCCCACCACCGCTCCCATGCTGGTGCCAGCGATCGCATCGACCGGCACGCGCAGCTCCTCCAGCACCTTCAGCACGCCGATATGAGCGGCGCCGCGCGCACCGCCGCCGGACAGCACCAACCCGACTCGCAGCCTCGGCTGCGGCGCAGACGGCGCCGATGAACTGGCCATGCCGGCCGCGAGATCCACGCTCTCCGATCCGGTCGGAACTCGCTCCTGGGCCGCGGCCGACCCTGCTGCCAGCATGGCGACGCCGCCGAACACGATCAGCCTGCGCCACGGCACTGACCGGAACAGCAGCCGGTGACGCAGCGTGAACGGGCCGGATGACGGGCGAATGCGACTCAGGATGATCATGGTTGGCCGCCGCGGAGGATAGCAGCCCACGCACCGCGGGTCGGTTGCATGCAGGATAATGCGCTGGTGAAGTTGCTGCTGACGGTTGGAACGCGTGTCCTGGCGAGTCTGTCGCTGCACCTGCTGTCATCGGCGGCAGCCGGCGCCGCCGCGCCGCTCGACGCAGTGGTGGTGACGGCCGCACGGCGCTCACAACCGCTGCTCGAGGCGGCCGCCAGCATCAGCAGCCTCGATATGGCCACCCTGCGCGAACAGGGCGCCACGCACGCGGCAGATCTGCTCAACCGCGTGCCGGGAGTCTACCTGCAGCGCGGCAGCGGCCACGAGAGCCTGACCGCCATCCGCTCACCCGTACTGACCGGAGCAGGGGCATGCAGCGCGTTCCTCGTGCTCGACGACGGACTGCCACTTCGGCCACCCGGATTCTGCAACGTCAACGAGTTGTTCGAACTGAACACCAGCCAGGCTGGAGCCATAGAAGTGCTGCGCGGCCCCGGCGGCGCGCCCCACGGTGCCAACGCCGTCCATGGCATCGTGAACGTGCGCTCGCCGAACGCGGCCGACATGGAGCCGCTGCGAGTAGCGCTCGGCTTCGGGCCGAACCGGTGGCAGGAACTGAAGTTCGCAACGGCGCCCGGCGCCCGGCGAGCCACCGGCGAATCGCCGCGTGTCGCGGCCTATGGGCAGCTGACCCACGACGGCGGCTTCCGCGCCGATGCTGCGGTCACGGATGCCAAGTTGAACCTGCTGCTCGATCGCAGCCTGGCACAGGGTCAGTTGCGGCTGCGACTCAGCGGCACGCGTCTCGACCAGCAGACCGCGGGTTTTATCTCGGGCCTGGATGCGTATCGCGACCCGGCACTTCGACGCAGCAATCCGAATCCGGAGGCTTTCCGCGACGCCTGGAGCGGCCGCGCACTCGCGAGCTGGACCCGCGACGGCTGTGCCGGCTGCCGCGACGAGATCGCCACGATGCTGCGGGCATCCGGAATGCAGTTCCTGCAGCACTTCCTGCTCGGCAAGCCGCTGGAGCGCAATGGCCAGCAGAGCCTCGCTTTCAGCGCCTCGCGAGAAAGACCATGGGGACGCGGCGGGGTCGACGCAGATGCGACGTTGCGCTTCGGAATCGACCTTGACCTGGCAAGGATCGATCTCGAGGAAACCCAGCAGGGCCCGACGCTGGAGGGCAGCGCTGCAGCGCGCGCGATTCGGCCGGCCGGCCGCCACTACGATTACGCCGTCGATGCGGCCAGTCTCGCTGCCCATGTGTCGGGATTCTGGAACGCGACCGAGCGTCTGCGCGTCGGCGCTGCACTGCGCTCGGAATCGACCGGCTACCGCTATGACAACCGGATGCTGGACGGCAACACTCGCGACGATGGCGTGGCCTGCGCCTTTGGCGGTTGCCTCTACAGCCGGCCGGCGGATCGCACTGACCGCTTCGACAACCTGTCGGCGAGGCTGGAGGCGACGCTGCGGACCTCGCCGATCGATCGGCTCTACGCCGTCGCAGCGAACGGCTTCCGGCCACCGGAGACCAGCGAGCTGTACCGCCTGCAGCGGCAGCAGAGCGTGGCGCAGCTGTCTGTCGAACGCATCGAAAGCCTCGAGTTCGGCTGGCGGCGGCGCAGCGAGCGGCTCACCGGGCAGCTGGCCGCATTTGCCATGCGCAAGCGCGATTCGGTACTGCGCGACTCCAATGGCTTCAGTCTCTCTGGCGGGCGCACTCGGCATGTCGGCCTCGAATACCAGGCAACGGTCAAGCTGAGCAAGGGCTGGAACGCGGGCGTGTCGGGCAGCGTGGCGCGGCACAGCTACGACTTTTCCCGGATCATCGAGGGCGGCGAGTCGGTAGTGGCCGGCAACGATGTCGATACCGCACCGAGGCAGCTGCACCGCCTGGAGCTCGACTGGTCGGGCCCCCGCGGCCTGCACGCCAGCGCGGAACTGCGCCATGTCGGCCGTTACTTCCTTGATGCCGAGAATCTGCGCGGTTACCCCGGCCACACGGTCGTTGACCTGAGGCTGGTGGGAACCCCGGTTGCCGGTTGGGAGGTCGCGTTGCAGGCGCGCAATCTCCTGGACAGAAGCTATGCCGATCGCGCCGACTTCGCGCAGGGCAGCTACCGGTACTTTCCCGCACCGGGCCGCGAGTTCCTCCTGCGCATCGAGTTCGTTTCGGCGGTCAGGTAACCTGGATCTTGGACGGATCGTACCCGGGCACCGGCCAGCGCAACGGCAGTTGTTCGAGTTCCTGCCGCAGGATCTGCGATACGGCGAAATCGCGGAACCACTTGCGATCGGCGGGAATCACGTACCAGGGCGCCTTCTCGGTGCTGCATCGCGACAGCGCTGCCTCGAACGCCATGCGGTAGTCGTCCCAACGCGCGCGCTTCTCCAGGTCGGCGGGATCGAACTTCCATTGCTTGGCACGCTCGGCGATTCGTTCCTCGAAGCGCAGCTTCTGCTCGTCGCGGCTGATCTGCAGGAACAGCTTGACGACGCGCGTGCCCGAGGCTGCCAGCAGCTGCTCGAAATCGTTGATCTGCTCATAGCGTGCCGACCACACGGGCTCCGGCACCAGATGCTCGACGCGGACCACCAGCACGTCTTCGTAGTGCGAACGGTTGAAAACCGCGACCTCGCCGCGCGGCGGCACGTGCTTGTGTATGCGCCAGAGGAAGTCGTGGCGCAGTTCCTCGGGGCTCGGCACCTTGAAAGCCGCCACGGTGCAGCCCTGGGGGTTGAACGCCGCGAACACGCGCCGAATCGTGCTGTCCTTGCCGCCGCCATCGATGGCCTGCAGCACCACCAGCAGCGCATGGCGCCCGTCGGCGAACATCTTGTACTGCAGCTCGGAGAGACGCAGCAGGTTCTCGGCGGTCGCAAGCTCCGACTTTTCGCGATCGAACCCGAATGTCCGGGAAGCCGCTTCATCGCGCAGCTTCAGCCGCGCGCCTGGCGCGACGCGCAACCGCTCCGGGATGTCGCGCCGGGAGAGTCTCCGCTCAACCATGCTGCTGCTCCTTGCGCCGTGCAATGCGGCCCGCTGGAATCTGCTGGGTGATGCAGTGGATGTTACCGCCACCGAGCAGGATTTCGCGCGCCGGCACGCCGACTACCCGGCGCCCCGGGAACAGGCGTCGCAGTTGCGCCAGCACCCGCCCATCGCGCGCACGATCGAGCAGCGGCACCACCACCCCGCCGTTCGCTATGTAGAAATTGACGTAGCTCGCCGCCAGTCGCTCGCCCGCGCGACGCGGCCGGGCGCCGTCCCGCCCGAGCACGCCTGCGGCCTCGCGGCGGGTCATCTTCAGCGGTCCGGGCATCGCGATGCGGTGCACCTCGAGGCTCCGGCCGCGCGCATCGCGCGCATCGCGCAAACGGGTGTAGGCATCGAGCGAGATCGCATGCTGGGGATCGCGACGCTGGTCAGTCCAGAGCAGGGCCACCTCCCCCGGTGCCACGAAGCAGGCGAGGTTGTCGACGTGGCCATCGGTCTCGTCATTGAAGACGCCGGCGCCAAGCCAGATGATCGTTCGCGAGCCGGTATATCGCAGCAGCTGGGTCTCGATCGTCGCGCGTGACAGCTGCGGATTGCGGTTCGCATTCAGCAGGCACTGCTCGGTCACCAGCAACGTGCCCTGCCCATCGCTGTGGATTGCGCCGCCCTCGTTGACCAGCGGCGCCCGATAGCGGTCGAGGCGCTCGACCTCCAGGACCTTGCGAGCGACCGCGTCGTCCTGCGCCCACGGAAAATACAGGCCCCCGCGCACCCCGCCCCAGGCATTGAACAGCCAGTCCACGCCGCGCACCGTGCCGCTCGCACCGACGACGCAGGTTGGCCCCACGTCGCGCATCCAGGCGTCGTCGCTGGACATCTCGACGACGCGTATCGGCGCCGGCAGGGCGGCGCGCGCAAACTCGAAGTACGACGCAGCCACGCCGACCGATACCGGCTCAAACTGAGCGATCGCCGCAGCGACGGCCGCGAACGCCCGCTGGGCCGGCGCGGCGCCCTCGCGCCAGTTGTCCGGCCGGGTTGGCCAGAGCATCCAGCAACCGCGATGGGCCTCGAACTCGCCCGGCATGCGAAAACCGTCGGTAGCGGGACTGGAGTCGAGGGTGCGTGACATGAGCGGATTCTATCGGACGCCGGTGACCAGGCTGCCACAGTCAGTCCGGGTGGCGAACAAGCCGCCGGCGGCGGCGCAGACCGAGGCCGGGGCGCCGCGGGGTCGCAACGCCCGTCTGTGTTAAGATTCCGCGCTTCCCGCACGGAGAATTCACAGCATGGCCACGACCGCCAAGGTCAATCTGACGGTGCCCGCCTCGGGCGCGAAAATCACCATTCGCGACGGCAAACTGCACGTCCCCGACAACCCGATCATTCCCTTCATCGAGGGTGACGGCACAGGCCCCGACATCTGGCGTTCCAGCGTGCGCGTGCTCGACGCGGCGGTACAGAAAGCGTACGGCGGCCGCCGCAAGATCCACTGGATGGAAGTCTACGCGGGCGAGAAAGCCAACAAACTCTTCAACACCTGGCTGCCGGACGAGTCGGTCGCGGCCTGTCGCGAGTTCCTGGTGTCCATCAAAGGACCGCTCACCACGCCAGTGGGTGGTGGCATCCGCTCGCTGAACGTGGCGCTGCGCCAGATGCTCGATCTCTACGTCTGCCTGCGGCCGGTGCGCTGGTTCAAGGGCGTGCCCTCGCCCGTCAAGGCACCCGAGAAGGTCGACATGGTGATCTTCCGCGAGAACACCGAGGACATCTACGCAGGCATCGAGTTCGAACAGGGCAGCGAGGAGAACCGCAAGTTCAAGGAACTGTTCAAGCAGAACTTCCCCAAGGCCTACGCCAAGATCCGCTTTCCGGATACCTCCGGCATTGGCATCAAGCCGGTGTCGTCGGAGGGCACGGAACGACTGTTCCGCGCGACCCTGCAGTACGCCATTGCCAACAAGCGCAAGAGCGTCACCATCGTGCACAAGGGGAACATCCAGAAGTTCACCGAAGGTGCGTTCCGCAACTGGAGCTATGCCCTGGCGGAGCGGGAGTTCGCGTCGGACGTGTATACCTGGGAGCAGTGGGAACGCACCAAGGCTGCCAAGGGCGACAAGGCAGCGAATGACGAGCAGGATGCGGCGAAGAAAGCCGGCAAGATCATCGTCAAGGACTCAATCGCGGACATCACCCTGCAGCAGGTGCTGACCCGGCCCGAGGAGTTCGACGTGATCGCCACGCTGAACCTCAACGGCGACTACCTGTCGGATGCGCTGGCAGCACAGGTGGGTGGCATCGGCATCGCCCCGGGCGCCAACATCAATTACCTCACCGGCCATGCGGTGTTCGAGGCGACGCACGGCACTGCGCCGAAATACGCCAATCTCGACAAGGTCAACCCGGGCTCCGTGATCCTGTCAGGGGAAATGATGCTGCGCTACCTGGGCTGGCCCGAGGCCGCGGACTCGGTCATCGCGGCAATGGACCGGACCATCGGCCAGAAGACCGTCACCTACGATTTCGCGCGCCTGATGCAAGGCGCCACCGAGGTCAAGTGCAGCGAGTTTGGCGACGCACTGATCCGCAACATGTAGTTGTCTGGCCGCGGGCCGCTGCCGGTGGAAACTCCCGTTGACGACGATCTGGCGCACGCGGGTGCGCGCCAGATCGTCGATGCCTTCGCCAGCTACAATGCCGAGTTCCGGGCAATCACGCGCCGCGCACCGCAGCGCTTCGAGAGTCGCGACTGGCGGGGCAGCCAGCAGGACGCCGTAGAGCGAATCGAACTCTACGATCGATATGTCGATGCCGCGCGCGAGGCCCTGTGCGTGCGACTCGGCGAGTCGAGTCGTGATCGCGCGCTGTGGTCGCGGATTCGGGTTGCCTTCGAAGCCGGGATCGCAGCGCTTCCCGATCGCGAGTTCACCAAGACGTTCTTCAGTTCGATTACCCGCCGGCTGTTCGGTACCGTCGGCGTCGCCGGCGACATCGAGTTCATCGCCACCGAGCTGGACCCGCTCGCGGACCTGAAGTCGCCGGTGGCTACCGACGTCTACACCAACCGCGGCAGCCTCGCGCTGCTGGTCGAGGACCTGCTTGGCGACGTCAAGCTGCGCGCCCCGTGGCGCGACCTGGACCGCACCGTCCAGGTGGTCGCGGCAACCATCACCTCCCATCTGCGCAGCGTCGACGAGCGGCGCACGGTGCAGCGCATCGAGGTAATGCGCCCCATCTTTTTCCAGATGACCCGCGCGTACATCGTGGGGCGAATCCTCGGGCGCGGCTTCACCCAGCCGCTGGTACTGGCGCTGAAGCACGGTGACAGCGGGCTGATGGTCGATGCGGTGATGCTTGACGAGGACGACGTCAGCATCGTGTTCGGCTTCACTCGTTCGTATTTCCACGTCGACCTCGACCGCGTGGCCGAGGCGGTGATGTTCATCAAGCAGATGCTGCCGCGCAAGCCGGTGAGCGAGCTGTTTACGGTCCTGGGCCGGGCGAAGCAGGGCAAGACAGAGCGCTATCGGGAGATCATGCGGCACCTTGCCCGCTCCGATGACCTGTTTGTGCATGCTCCTGGCGAGCGAGGCCTGGTGATGGTGTGCTTCACGCTGCCTTCGCTGGACGTCGTGTTCAAGCTGATACGCGATCATTTCGCGCCGCCCAAGAACGTGCTGCGGCAGGACGTCATCGACAAGTACAAGTTCGTGTTCCGGCACGATCGTGCCGGTCGCCTGGTCGACGCCCAGGAATTCAAGCGCGTACGCCTGCCGCGCGCGCGCTTTTCGCCCGAGCTGCTCGCAGAACTGCTTTCGGAGACGGCCCAGACCGTCCGCCTAGAGGGCGACGATATCGTCATCGAGCACATGTACATCGAGCGCCGCATGGTGCCCCTGAACCTGTACCTGCGCGACGCGTCACCCGCCGACGCCGAGCGGGCCGCGCTCGACTACGGCCAGTCGATCCGCGACCTTGCCTACACCAACATCTTCGCCGGCGACCTGCTGCTCAAGAACTTCGGCGTGACGCGCCATGGGCGCGTGATCTTCTACGACTACGACGAGTTGTGCCAGGTTACGGACTGCCGATTCCGGGAATTGCCGCAGGCCACCAACGACGAAGACGAGATGCGCGGCGAAAGCTGGTTCTACGTCGCCGAGAACGACGTCTTTCCGGAGACGTTCATCAACTTCCTGGCGTTCAGCGACGAACAGCGCGCCGCCTTTCTGCGGGCGCACGGCGACCTCCTCACCGCGGCCTTCTGGCGACAGGTGCAGGAACGCGTGCGCGCCGGAGAACTCATGGAAGTGCTGCCCTACTCCGCGACTCGCGTCCGCGTGGCCAGCAGCATCTGAGGCTGCGCCTAGATTGCGGCGAAACCTCGGTCCAGGTCCGCAAGCAGGTCATTGACGTCCTCGAGCCCGAGGGACAGCCGGATCGTGCCGGGCTGGATGTCGGTCCAGCGCAACTGCTCCGGCGTCATGTCCTTCGCGCGCATCAGCTGTGGCGGGACGATCAGTGACTCCGTCGAGCCCAGGCTTGCGACCACGGAAAACAACTGCAGGGCCTCGCAGAAGCGACGGCCCGCCTCGGCACCCTCCGCCAGATCGAACGCGATCACGACGCCGAAATCGCTCATCTGCGCGCGCGCCAGGTCGGCGCCGGGCGAACCGGCCAGGCCCGGGTAGCGGACTCGACTTACACGCGGATGCCGGGCCAGGTGCGCTGCGATGGCCTGCGCTGCGGCGGATTGGGCCCGATAGCGGACGAAATAGGTGCGCATGCCGCGCATCAGCAGGAAGGCCGAGTGAGGATCGAGCTGCGCGCCGATCAGGTTCCAGTCGGAACGGATGGCCTTGATGCGCTGTGCAGACCCGATCACCGCGCCGCCCATCACATCGCCGGTACCCGCCGCGAACTTGGTAAGACTGTGCACGAAGTAGTCCACGTCGAACTGGCCGTGCTGGTGGAAACCGGCGAACGTGTTGTCGAGCACCGTCAGCGCCCCGTGTTGCCGCGCGCTGGCGCAGATCGCCGCAATGTCCGCGATCTTGACGACCGGATTGGTCGGGCTTTCGAAGACCACCAGCCGTGTGGGAGTCGCCGCCAGGACAGCTCCCAGGCCGGCCAGGTCGTCGACCGACAACAGCGTGTGCCGCACGCCATAGCGGGCCAGCATGTTGCGCACGATGTGCCGGGTCGGGCTGTAGGTCTCGGCGAACAGCACCACGTGATCGCCCGCCGACACCAGCCCCAGCAGGGTGGCGGCAACCGCCCCCAGACCAGAACTGCAGCTGAGGCAATCGTCCCGACCCTGCAGCTCGGCCAGCAGCAGCTCCAGCTGACGCGTGGTCGGATTGCTGAGCCGGGAGTAGTAGAAGCCGGGGCGCTCGCCGCTCATGAAGCGCACCGTCTCATCGATCGTGTCGAACTCGAACTTGACGTTCTGGTAGATCGGCTGGACCAGCGGCTGGTTGTCGGCCGCGAGCTCCACCCGTGGGGGATGCTGTATGCGGGTGTCTTGTTTCATGCGGCGCTGATGTTCGCAGGTTCAGGGTGCTGCGCGCAGCTCAAATGCGTCGGCGTCCAGATGCGCGGGGAAAGCCTCGCGGAACTCGCGCAGCGCTGCCAGGTCGAGCTGCACCGTCGCCACCGCTGGCGCAGTGCCAAGATCGAGCAGCGGGGACCCGAGCCAGTCGTGCGCCACGCTGTTGCCATCGTGGGCGATTCCCTTGCCATCAGCGCCAACCCGGTTCACGCCAACGACGCAGCACTGGTTCTCGATCGCCCGCGCGATCAGCAGCTGGCGCCAGGCATACGCTCGCCGCGCGGGCCAGTTGGCCACGTAGAGCAGCAGGTCGTAGTCGTGATCGGCCCGGCGCCGGCTCCAGACCGGAAAGCGCAGGTCGTAGCAAACCTGCAGGGCGATCCGCCAGCCGCGGAAACCGACCACGACGCGACGCCGCCCGGGCTCGTAGTGCTCGTGTTCGCGTCCCATGCGGAACAGGTGACGCTTGTCGTAGTGCGCCACTTCGCCGTCGGGCGTCGCAAACAGCAGGCGGTTGACGTGTCCGGACCCCACGCGGGTCATGACGCTGCCACAGACGGCCGCATCGAGTTCGCGAGCCTGCTCCTGCAGCCATCCGAAAGTCGCACCGCCCGCGGGTTCTGCCAGTCGCTCGGGCTCCATCGAGAACCCGCTGGTAAACAACTCCGGCAGCACGACCAGATCGGTGGCGCCGCGCAACGGTTCGAGCTGCGCGGCCAGCGCCTGGCGATTCTGCAGCGGCGCCTCCCAGTGCAGCTCCGTCTGCACAAGCGAGACCCGCAGGGTCAAGCGGTGGCCCCGACCTGCGTCGTCGCCGACGACCCTTGCCCCTGCAGGTGCGCAGCATAGGCACGCAGCTTCCCCGCCGCCGCTCGCAGCGTCTCGTCACGCTTGGCGATGCAGACGCGCAGCAGCGACAGCCGCGGCCGCTCGCGGTAGAAGGGCGAGAGGGGAATTGGCGCCACGCCACCGTCGCGAATCAGATCATCGACAAAATCGACGTCGGGTTTGTCGGATAGCGCGCCGAAATCCAGCAGTTGGAAATAGGTCCCCTCGGAAGGCCGCAGCAGGAAACCCGAGCCGTTCAGTTCGGCCCGCAACAGGTCGCGCTTGGCCTGGAAGAACGCCGGGAGCTCCGTCCAGCTGGCTGGCTTCTCCGCGAGATAGCGCGCGACGCCATGCTGGATCGGCGTGGCGATGCTGAAGGTGTTGAACTGATGGACCTTGCGGAACTCCGCCATCAATGCGGGCGGCGCGACGCAATAGCCGCTGCGCCAGCCGGTCGCGTGCAGGGTCTTGCCGAAAGAGAACACCGCAAAGCTGCGCGCGGCGAGCTGCGGATGGGCGATGACGGTGCTGTGGCTGCGGCCATCGAAGACGCAATGCTCGTACACCTCGTCTGACAGCACGTAGATGTCGCGGGAGTCCAGCTCGCGGGCCAGCTGGTCCAGCTCGTCGCGGCCGTGCAGCACACCCGCCGGATTGTGCGGATTGTTGATGATGACCAGCCGCGTACGCGGCGACAGCGCGCTCCGGAAGCGATCCCAGTCGATCGCGAACTGCGGCGGCATCAGCGGCAACCGGATGCAGCGTCCGCCGGCCAGCCGGACCGCAGGCTCGTACGCGTCGTAGGCCGGATCGAACAGGATCACCTCGTCACCCGGACCGACAACGGTCTGGATCGTCGAAAACAGCGCTTCGGTGCCACCGCAGGTGAGGGTGATCTGCGTCGCGGGATCGACCGTGACGCCGTAGCCACGCTGGATCTTCGCCGCGATCTGCTGGCGCAGCT
>JANPDV010000251.1:0-7896 GCA_031431655.1 Gammaproteobacteria bacterium
GAACGCGCCGCACAGAATCGCAGGAGACAAGAACATGATCGGACGTCGTGGATTTTTCGGTGCCGCCGCCGCTTCGGTGGCGATGGCCAAGACCCTGAGCGGCGAAGTGGCGAAGGCCGCGACGCCCGCGCAGGCCGCGGAGGCGATGCAGAAGCTCGCGGTCGTGCAGCCACGTGGCATCGACGGGCGCATGGTGCGCCTCGGTACGCTGGACCTCGAGAGCCAGCAGGATTTCACGGCGGGTTTCCGGCGCATGCACGCCAAGCAGATCCGCGACGCGTCGATGAAGGCGTTCGACCGCCTGCTCGAAGCGGAGGGCATCGATCCGGCGACCCCGCTGTCGCCGGATGAGCTCCGGATCCTGATCATGAAGGACCCGGCCATCAACATCGCCTCGAAGACCTGGATCGCCAACCAGCAGCTGACCTGGAAGACGCTCTACGATCATTTCCATGCGAACTCGGACCGCTACCTCTCCGAGATGGAAGCCGCCGACAAGGCAGGTCCGGGCGCGCTGGTGCTGTCGCCGGACATGACGATCCCGGAGTACACGAAGCACGAGATCCACATCCAGCCGGGTGGCTACGTCGGCGATCCGTTCGCCGGCTACGTCTATCACTACGGCACCAACAGCTTCTACATCAGCGTCATCGGCAACAACGAGCAGGACCAGGTGCACAGAGGCACCGTGTCGCGCCTGCCGATCCCGGCCGATGGCAAGGTCAAGCGCATCCTCGACTACGGCTGCGGCGCCGGCCAGATGACGGTCGCGCTGAAGGAACGCTTTCCGGATGCGGAAGTCTGGGGCATCGATGTCGGTGGCCCGATGGTGCGCTATGCGCACATGCGCGCCCGAAAGCTCGGCGTCGCGGTCAATTTCGCGCAGCGGCTCGCCGAGGACACGAAGTTCCCCGACGGTCATTTCGACATGGTCACCAGCTACATCGCCCACCACGAGTTCCCCGCGGAAATCTCGCGCAAGGTGGCCGACGAAGCACGGCGCCTGACGCGTGGTGGCGGCGTGTACTACCCGGTCGACTTCATCAACGGCGGTGCGAAGGGCACGCCGCGCGGGCTGTACGGCCGCTGGTGGGACCATCGCTGGAACAACGAAGTCTGGAGCCTCGAGTACCACGCTCTCGACTTCAACAGCGAGATCGCCAATCGCGGTTTCACTTACGTCAAGGAAACCAAGGCCGCACTGCCTGGCTTTGGTGCGCGTCACTTCATCAAGACGGCCTGAGTCAAGACAAGCTGAGCCGGGCGGCGCGATGCGCTCCGCTCAGGCTCCGCTGACGGGACACCACACTTGCACTCCCGCCTGATCCTGGTGCCGGCCGCCATCGTTGCGATGGCGCCGGCCACCACGACGGCAGACCAGCTGCAGACCCTGGAAGCGGCCCAGCAGCGGCTGGTGGCCAAAGGCGACAAGCTCACGCCCGCCGACTTCAAGCTGACGCCCGAGCAGTTCGAGCGGCTCAAGGCCGAGTACGACGTGCCGGCATTTCGGCCGGCAGTAAAGGCCTGGCGGCTCGCCAGCGGCGGCTGGCTGTTCCTGGACCAGGTATACGGCCTCAACGACGTCATCACGTACCTGGCCGCGATCGGCAAGGACGGCAAGGTGCGCGGAATCGAGATCCTGACCTGCGCCGAAGGCTATTGCGACCTCTACACCCGCGAATGGCGGGCGTCATTCGGCGGCCTCTCCCATGGCAAATGGGAACCGCGCGACACCATTCCGATGGTGTCGGGTTCCACGCTGTCCAGCTCGCATGTCGGCGAGGGCGTCAAGAAACTGCTGGCGATCCACGCGCGATTCCTGCCTCCCGCCGGCACGCCCTGACCGCGCGGATCGTGCTCACACGCGGTGTCCGTGGTAGAACGGCGTCAGCAGGAGCACCGATGAATGTCCCACGCCTCGATCGACGCCAGTGGCTGCTGGGCGCAGCGGCTCTCTCAGCCGGACTGGCCGCGCCCACTCCCGCAGCAGGCGGCGCCATGAGGAATTCCGCTGCGCCGAATGCGGCGGCGGCCGGACAGGTGACGCTGGGCGGCGATGTCCGCGTCAATCGGCTCGGCTTCGGTGCCATGCGCATCACCGGCGACGGCATCTGGGGCGAGCCGCGCGACCTGCGCGAGGCTCGGGCGGTGCTGCATCGTGCCGTCGAGCTGGGCTGCAACTTCATCGACACCGCGGATGCCTACGGCCCGAACGTCAGCGAACGGCTGATCGCCGAGGCGTTGCATCCCTACCCCGCGGGGCTGATCGTTGCGACCAAGGGCGGCATGGTCCGTTCGGGCCCGAACCAGTGGGGCCGCAATGGCCAGCCTGCCCACCTGCGCGCCGCCTGCGAGGCGAGCCTGCTGCGGCTGAAGATGCCGCGCTTCGACATCTACCAGCTGCACGCGATCGACGACACGGTGCCGATGGAGGACTCGATCGGCGAGCTCGCGAAGCTGCAGGCCGAGGGCAAGATCCGCCACATCGGCGTGTCGAACTTCAGTGTCGCTGAGCTCGCGCGTGCCGCGAAGCTGGTCAGGATCGTCTCGGTCCAGAACCGCTACAACGTCGCCGATCGCGGCTCCGACGATGTCCTGCGCTGGTGCGAGACGAACCAGGCCGCGTTCATCCCCTGGTCGCCACTGGCGCGTCGCCAGACCACGGCCGGTGATGCAGCCGGACCTGTAGCGGCAATGCAGGCCGTCGCGGCGGCCCGCGGCATTTCCATGCCGCAGGCGACGCTGGCCTGGCTGCTGGCCCGCTCGCCGGCAATGCTCCCGATCCCGGGCACATCGCGCGTGGTCAACCTGGAGAGCAACGTGGCCGCCGCCGGAGTGCGCCTTTCTCGCGACGAGATGCAACGGATCGGCTGAAGCCGCACGGAGTCGAACCAGATGATCATCGTCCACCACCTCGAGAACTCGCGTTCGCAGCGCGTGCTGTGGCTGCTCGAGGAACTCTCGCTGCCCTACGAAGTGCGCCTGTATGCGCGCGATCCAGCGACGATGCTGGCGCCGGCCACGCTGCGCGCAGTGCATCCGCTCGGCAAATCGCCGGTCATCACCGACGGCGACGTCACGGTCGCGGAGTCCGGGGCCATCGTCGAGTACCTGGTGGAACGCCACGGCGCGGGTCGCCTCGCGCCAGCGCCCGGCACGCCCGAGCGGCTGCGGTACACCTACTGGCTGCACTATGCCGAAGGCTCCGCGATGACGCCGCTGCTGGTGAAGCTGATCGTCGACCGGATCGACGCAGCGCCGATGCCGTTCTTCGCGCGGCCGATTGCGCGCAAGATCACGGGAAACCTGCGCAGTTCATTCCTCGACGCGCAACTCGCCACGCACTTCGACTTCATCGAATCGGAACTGTCGAAGTCACCCTGGTTTGCCGGCAGCGAGTTCTCCGCCGCCGACGTGCAGATGAGCTTTCCGCTGGAGGTTGCCGCGAAGCGCGTCGCCGGGCAGGACGCGCGCCGCGCGAGCGCTGACTTCCTGAAGCGCATCCGGGCACGCCCCGCCTATCAGCGCGCGCTGGCCGCTGGCGGCCCTTATGCGTACTGATTCCTGAGCCGTCCGACACCGAGGCCGAAACCCATGAACGCCGCCTTGCAGCCACAGCCGCAGCAGCCACCGGAACCGCTCGCAGTACATGAGAGCCGTGACTTCCGCTCCTACCACGCGTTCCTGCGCGCGGCGCGCAACTACATCGAGGGCTCGCTGGTGGGCGAGATGCACGACGGACTGGAGCGCCAGGTTGCCGCCGGCGCGCCGCGGCCGACGGACTGGCGCGAGGCTGAGGCGTTGCTCGACCGGCAGACCGAGTTCCAGCTGTACTGCTGGTACTACCGCAACCTGCAGCGCTTCAAGTATCACCGACCGGACTTCGGCATCTTCGCGACGGTGCAGCGCGAGCGCGAGCACCTGGTTGCCGCCCTCGACGCCACGGCTGCCGCCACGTCAGCCGACGAGCTGCGGCTGAATTCGGACCTCGTCCTGCCGGAGTACTTCCGCTTCGTGCCGTTCCACCAGCACACCGGGGGCGTGACCCACGACGCGCTGGACGGCATCGCCTATGAAATCGGCCGCCGCACCACCGTGCCGGCGCACGCCGACCCCAACGGCATCTATCGCATCCTGTTCGACGCGCTGCCGAAGCGCGCGTACGCGCGCGTGCTCGACTGGGGCACCGGCCACGGGGCCGCGCTGGTTGCGTGGCAGCAGCTGCACCCGGAGTCCGAGTGTCATGGCGTGGACCTGTCGGCGCCCTGCCTCAAGCTCGCCAACCGCCGCGCGCGTGAGCACGGCTTCCGCTTCTTCCTCTCGCAGCAGGACCTGGAACACCTGGACTACCCGGACGGCAGCTTCGACCTGATCTTCTTCAACTTCATGCTGCACGAGCTGCCGCCGTCGAATACACCGGCGCTGCTGCGCGAAGCCTGCCGCGTGCTGAAACCCGGCGGGCTGTTCGCGGGGCACGAGTTCCACGTGAAGCCGGGCGACCCGTTCCAGAACGCCATCCAGCGCACCCACGCCTACACCAACAACGAGACCTATTCGACCCCGTGGTACCAGACGCCGATCGGCGAGCTTGCAAACGCAGCGGGTTTCTCGAAGGTCGATATCGCGCCATTCGACCGGCTCAATCGTTCGGTGCTGCGCTTCGGCAAGGCGCCGATCTCGGCGAACTGGTGGAACCTCTACCAGTTCACGAAGTGAGCGCCGAGATGACAGACCCCGCCCGTCAAACCGCCGCGGATGCCGCGCCCAAAGCCGGCTTCATCGCCGCACTGCAGCGGCCGGTGACCACGCTCGAGCCGGACTTCCTCAAGGCATTGCCGGTCGACAACCTGGTCGGCGCGCTCGTTGCGCTGACCTCCGAGGTGTACATCCTGCGCGAGCGCCTGCAGACGCTGGAGGCGGAACTGGCCACACGCCGCGTGTTGCCTGCCGGGGCCGTCGAGAACCACGTCGACACGCCGCAGGAGCAGCAGCAGCGCGCAGCCGATCTGGCGGCGTACACGAACCGTGTGCTGTCGGAACTGGCGCGCAACCGGGTGCCGGTATCGACGATCGACCCCGGCGTCGAGAAGTACCTGCGCGAGTCGGAAACTACTGCAGCACCGAACCTGTAGGCGTCTCGACCAGCCGGCTCAGCACGTATTCGCTGCCGAAGCGCGGCCAGGCGCTGCGCACCAGGATGCGATCGGGCAGGGTCAGCCAGATGTCGACGTCGCCTTCGAGCACGAAGTGATGCGCGCGAAACTTGCCGGCGGGCACCTGCACGTCTTCCTCGCCGCGGTAGACGAACGTAACCGGCTGGATGCGCCCCGTCATCGGCTTGGTGAAATCCGCATCGCCCTGCACGTTGAGCAGCGTGCCCCGCCCCTGCTGGCCGATCGCGCCCGGCAACATCCACCGGTGCCAGCCATCGAGCGCCAGTGGATGCGTGGCGTAGGACAGGTCCGCCGGCACCGTTTCCTTCCGGTCCAGGGGTCCAGCCGGGCCGTTGACGACGGAGTGCAGCGTGACACCATCGAGCGCGAACATTCCCGAGCCCTTGAGCTTGCCCTGGGTCCAGATGCTGACGAACGCATCAACCGGCTTGAACGCGGCGTCGGCGCGCAGCACGACGTTCGCAGTGACATCCCTGCCAAAGATATCGGTGAAGGCGCGCATCGTCCGCGAGCCGTCGGGGTGCACCGTCAGCAGGAAGCGCTCCCGGCCACGCAGCTTGCCGTCGGCGAGGGCGCGGTATTCATAGGCGCCGTCGATCCAGCGCGTCACGTTGGCGTTGGCGAGCTTCGGCGCGGCGGCGGGCGGCCCGGTACCCTGTGCGACGGACGCGGACGACCACGCCATCATCGCAAGGCAAAGCAGGCACGGCATCAACCTACGGCCCTGGCGGGCAACTGGAAACGCTCGAATCTTCATCCGGCGAATCGTACCGGAAGGCAATGCCGGAGCGTGCAGTCGGCCAAAGGTCGCGATGATATGATCATCTTCAATCTCACCGTCGGAGTCCGATCATGACCGCACGACCCCTGCTGCTCGCTGCCTCAGCCGCGGCACTGTTCCTCGGCGCAACCCTGTCCAGCGTTCCCGCCGCTGCTGCAACCAAGGGCGGCAAGCTCGACCTCACCACGCCGCAGGGCGCGAACCACGCCGCGCGCCGGACGCAGTGTTCGGACCAGGATGGCGCACCCACTGTGTACTGGTTCCACGGCGAGGGTTTCAGCCGCGTTCCGGGCGAGCGCGATCGCAAGCTGTTCAATGTGGAAGGCATGAACGTGCGCACCTGCGCCACGGTCACCGATCCCGTGCGCGGCACGGGCTGGCGGCTGGTGTCACGCGAGCTGTTGTTCTACGTGGACCCCAAGACCGGCGAGCTGCTGCGCGACTGGAGCAACCCATGGACCGGCCAGACGGTCAAGGTGCTGCAGACGGCCAATGACCCAGTGAACCAGCGCCCGGTGTTCGCCCTCGACAAGGACGGCAAGCCGCAGGCCAAGTGGGACGCGACCACCGTCGGCGACCGCTGGTGGAACACCATCACGGTGCCGCTTTTCTATACCAACCCGCTCGGCGGCGGCTATCAGAAGTACGTCGGCGGCATGTATCACGCCACCGAGATGTTCAACTTCTTTGGCAGCGTCGACGACATGGTGAATCCGAAGCTCAAGGATCCGCCGATCCAGGTGGGCTGGGTGCGGCTCGCGAACTGGCTGCCCTGGATGGAAATGGGCGACCGCGCCGGCATGATCTACATCCACGCAGCCGGCCGGAAGCTCGAGCGCTTCGACCAGCTGCCGCCGGTGATGCTGCGGGAGATCGCGACCACGTACCCGGAGTACAAGAGCCCGCCACCGGGCGACGATGCGCGTGAGAACGAGACCAGCTGGACGTACTTCAAGAAGAAGATTCCGGCCGCCCAGATGAGCAAGTAGCCGCCAATCCCGCGCTGACCGTGCTGCTGCCCACGGACTCCGAGCGGCGGCGCCTCGTGCACGTCGAGCGTGCCGAGGCGCTGATGGGCGAGCGCGGGCTGGATGCACTGGTCGCCGCGCAGCCGGTCAACGTCTACTACTTCTCCAGCTTCTGGACCCTGCTGCAGAAGATGGGGTACGAGTGGTCGAGCCTGGCCATGCATGTTCGCGGCCGGCCCGAGCGCGATGCACTGGTCGTGTCGGCGTCGCAGATCTGGCGCATCGCCAATGCGGAAGTCGAGCATCCCGCAACTATCATCGCCTGCACTGGCCCGCAGAACTGGCGCGAGGTGCTGGAGGCGGAAACGCGTGGCGACGCGCCCGTGGACCTCATCGGCGCGCCGTCAACGCCATGGCGCATCGATGCGGACGCCTCGCTGACGACCATCGAGCGTGGCTGGGCGGCCGCCACCCGTCGGACCGCCGGCCACGAAGCACCAACCAGCGCGCACGGCATGGCGCGGGCGTTGCGCGAAGCCGGGCTGGCGCAGGCACGCATCGGCACGGACGATCCCCGACTCGGCGCGGCGCTGGCTGCTGCCGGCCTGCCACAGCTGCAGGTCGTCTGCGATCCCAACCTGTTCCGCCGGCTGCGCGTGGTGAAGTCCGCGCCGGAACTGGTGCTGATGCGTATCGCGGCCCGCAACAATGCGGACGCCTGTATCGCCACGGCGCGCGGCATCCAAGCGGGCATGACGGCGCGCGAGATCGAATGCGAGTTCTCGGTGCAGACCGCGGCACGCGGCAGCGAGCGCGTGTTCGTCGCGGTGGGCGGCACGGGCTCACTGCCGCACGGGCGCATCGTGCGCGGCAAGCCGTTCCTGATGGACGCCGTCAGCCACTACCGTCAGTACCACGGCGACTTCGGCCGCACCGCCGTCGTCGGCGAGGCCGACGCGGAAACCCGGCGCCG
>JANPDV010000252.1:0-15113 GCA_031431655.1 Gammaproteobacteria bacterium
ACCAGCAGCCGCGAGTCGCCGAAGGCTTCGTCCCAGAGCCCCAGCTCGAGCACGTTGCCCACGAACTCGCCGACGGCCGCGCGATCGATCTCGATGATCTCGCGCCCTGACGAGCGCAGTTGCGCCAGCACCCGCGCGCGATCGCGCTCCTCGATGGATTCCGCCGCCACCAGCACATGCTGCGAGCCGATGCTCAGCATCACGTTGGTGTGATACCAGGGGCGGCCCGCCGCGTCGCCCGCCGCAAAACACAGCGGCTGGTAGCCCAGCGCCGCACACCAGGCCTCGACCAGCCCCGGGTCGGTCCGCGGCGAGACGCAGGCGTAGGCGACGCGCTGCACGTGGTCGAGCACCAGGCTGCCGGTGCCCTCGAGGAAACGCCCGTCGGCCTCGTGGCCGCTCAGGTCCAGCACCCGGCTTGCCGGATGACCCAGGCCCTGTCGCACAGCGTCGATCACGTCGCGCCGCCGCTCCGGACGCCGGCTCGCGGGCTGCATCGGGTACAGCACCACCGTGCCATCCGCGTGAAAGCTGACCCAGTTGTTGGGAAACAGCGCATCCGGCTTGGCCGGCAGCACGGTGTCGTCCACGACCAGCACGCTGACGCCCTCGCCCAGCAGGGTGCGCGCAAACGCATCGAACTCGGCCCGCGCAGCCGCCGCGACGCCCTCGCCGGCGGCGGGCGGCACCTGCAGCGCGTTGCTCAGCGCCGCATCGGCGTTGAAACCGAATGCGGCCGGGCGAATCATCAGGACGGCGTCGGCAGTCTGGCGCATGGCGCTGCAGAGGATAGCGCGGCAGAATGCCCGGGCCATGACCGAATCCGTCCCGACCCTGAGCCTGCGACAGGTGGCCACGCCCGCGTTCACCGCCGCGCTCAACGAGGCCTGCACGCGCTACGGATTCGTCGTCATCACCGACCACGGCATCCCGCAGCCGTTGATCGACCGTTTCATCGGCCTGTACCGCGCCTTCTTTGCGCTGCCGGAGGCGCGCAAGCGCGCCTACCACATCGCTGGCGGCGGCGGCGCGCGCGGCTACACGCCGTTCGGCGTCGAGACCGCCAAGGGCGCCACGCACCACGATCTCAAGGAGTTCTGGCACGTTGGCCGGGAGCTGCCGGACGACCACCGCTACCGGTCGCTGATGGCGCGCAATGTCTGGGTCGAGGATCTGCCCGGCTTCAAGGCGCTGTCGCTGGAAATGTTCGAGGCCTTCGATTCCATGGGCCGCGACCTGCTGCGGCCGATCGCGCGGATCCTCGGGCTCGCCGACGACTACTTCGAGGACAAGGTGCAGGAAGGCAACAGCGTGCTGCGGGTCATCCACTACCCGCCGCTGCCGCCCACGCCGACCGAGAGCGTGCGGGCCGGCGCCCACGAAGACATCAACGTGATCACCCTGCTGCTCGGCGCCGAGGAGCCGGGGCTGCAGGTGAAGACGCTGCAGGGGCAGTGGCTGTCGGTGAATCCGCAGCCGGGTTCGCTGGTGGTCAACGTGGGCGACATGCTGCAGCGGCTGACCAACGGCGTGCTGCGCTCGACCACCCATCGCGTCATCAATCCGCCGCGTGAGCGCGCCAGCGTCGCACGCTTCTCGATGCCGTACTTCCTGCACTTCAATCCGGATTTCATCATCAAGGCCCTGCCCTCCTGCGTGACACCGAAACGCCCGGAGCGCGAACCGCCGATCATGGCCGAGGACTACCTGCAGGAGCGGCTGCGCGAGATCAAGCTGAAGTAGACCGCCATGCCGGGCGTGCCCGGGTCCGCCACGCCCCGAAGCCATCACAACAAGAAGAACACCGCATGAACCTCTCTCTCTACCTGCAGGCCCTGCTCGGCATCCTGGTGTTCATCGCGCTGGCGCTGCCACTGTCGACGAACTGGCGGCGGATCAAGTGGAAGCTGGTGGCGACTGCCGTTGCGCTGCAGTTCATCATCTGCGCGCTGCTGTTGAAGGCGCCGCTGATCCGGGACTGGCTGCTGTATGCGAACCGCGCCGTCGGCGCGCTCGGCGAAGCCACGATGAAGGGCACGTCATTCGTCTACGGCTACCTGGGCGGTGGCGCCACGCCGTTCACCGTGACCAATCCGGGCGCCGTCGTGACTTTCGCGTTCCAGGTGCTGCCGCTGGTCATCGTGATGTCGGCACTCTCGGCGCTGCTGTGGTACTGGCGCATCCTGCCGGTCGTGATCCGCGCCATCTCGGTGGTGTTCGAAAAGGCGCTGGGCACTCGCGGTCCCGCCGGTCTGGTGGCCACCGCCAACATCTTCCTCGGCCAGACCGAGGCGCCGCTGCTGGTGCGGCCTTACCTGGCGAAGATGTCGCGCTATGAATTGCTGCTGGTGATGACGGCCGGCATGGCGACGATCGCCGGCTCGGTCATGGTCATCTACTCGGCAATGCTCGGACAGCTGTTCGAAGGCGTGCTGGGGCAGCTGATCACCAAGTCGATCATGTCGGTGCCGGCCGCCGTGTTGTTCGCGCACGTGATGATCCCCGACGACCAGGACAGCCAGCAGACCCTGGAGCAGCCGCCGCGGATTTACGACAGCGCGATGGACTCGATTACCCGCGGCACCAGCGACGGGCTCAGCCTGTACCTGAACATCCTCGCGATCCTGATCGTGCTGACGGCGTTCGTCGCGCTGGCCAACGGCGTGGTGGGCCTGCTGCCGGACTTTGCAGGCTCGCCGCTGACGCTCGAGCGGATAGCCGGCTGGATCTTTGCGCCGATCGCGTGGCTGATGGGCATACCGTGGAGCGAGGCCAGCCTCGCCGGCTCGTTGCTCGGCATCAAGAGCGTGCTGAACGAGTTCATCGCCTTCATCCAGTTGAGCGAGATGCCGAGGGACGCGCTCAGCGAGCGCTCGCGACTGATCCTGATCTACGGCCTGTGCGGCTTCGCCAACCTCGCCAGCATCGGGATCCAGATCAGCGGCATCGGCACGCTGGCGCCCGAGCGCCGCGGCGACCTCGTGTCGCTCGCCTGGCCCGCGTTCGTCGGCGCCACGCTGGCCTCGTGCATGACGGGCTGCGTCGTAGGTATCGTCGCCGGCTGACAGGCGAACTGCAGGTATCAGCCATGGCCAAGCTGTACTTCTATTACTCGACCATGAACGCGGGCAAGTCGACCGCATTGCTGCAGGCCGCGCACAACTATGGCGAGCGCGGCATGCGCACGCGAGTCTACACGGCGCAGCTCGATGACCGCGCTGGCGGACGCGTCGCGTCGCGGATCGGCATCAGCGCTGACGCGCGGCATTTCAATCCTGGCGTGGACTTGTTCAGCGAGATTGCCGCGGACCATGCCCAGTCGGGGCTCGCCTGCGTGCTGTTGGATGAAGCGCAGTTCCTGACCCCCGAGCAGGTCCATCAGCTCGCGCGCGTGGTCGACGACCTGAACGTACCCGTGCTCTGCTACGGCCTGCGCACCGACTTTCTCGGCCGCCTGTTCGGCGGCAGCGCCCAACTGCTCGCCTGGGCGGACAATCTGGTTGAGATCAAGACCGTCTGCCATTGCGGGCGCAAGGCCATCATGGTCGTCCGCGTACGGACGGACGGGACGGTCGAGCAAGCCGGCGCGCAGGTGGAGATTGGCGGCAACGACCGATACGTGTCGCTGTGCCGGCGGCATTTCGTGAGCGCGCTCCGCGGCGGTGCGCAACAAAGCTAAGGAACTGCCTTAACTTCAGTCGCGAACTTCTGTGGCGTCCGCGCTACGACACCATGGTCAATTCTCGAAACGCGGTTGTCACGGTGCCGTCACGCCGATAAGGTTCACTCCCGCAGCCGCACACAGAGCCGGCCGTCCTGACTTCTTCAGCCCCTCCGCGGAGCCCAACGCATGTTCATCGCTCGCAGTCGATCCGTCTCTTCATGTTTCGTTTTCGCCACTGCAGGTGCCGCCCGCGTCGCGCTGGCTGCCGTCCTGCTGGCTTCAGGCATGGCAGCAGCACCCCTGTATGCCCAGGAAACCACTGCTCAGATCGGCGGACGGGTGACCGACGCGGCCGGCAATGCGATCCAGGATGCCGCAGTGACGATTACGCACGAACCTTCCGGTACCGTCGCTCGAACCTCAACGAACGCGGATGGCCGGTTCGGCGCATCGGGACTGCGCGTCGGCGGACCCTACAAGATCGAGGTCGCCAAGCAAGGCTTCGACGGCTCGTCGTTCGGCGACGTGATGACGCAACTCGGTCAGGCAGTCTCCCTTGTCGCCGAGTTGCGGCCAACTACTATCGAAGAAGTCGTTGTTTCGGGTGCGCGTGAACAGGATATTCAGCTCGGAAGCTCGTCCGAGTTCTCCAGCCGCGACATTCAGGACATGCCGAGTGTCAGCCGGGACATCAAGAGCGTAATCCGCCTGGACCCCAAGGTGAAGATCGACGCTACCAACTCCGACGCCATTGAGATCGCCGGGACCAGCCCGCGCTTCAACACGATCACCGTTGACGGCATTCGCCAGAGCGACGACTTCGGACTCAACAACAACGGTTACCCGACGCAGCGCGCGCCAATTTCCCTCGATGCGATTGAAGCCGTGTCTGTGCAAACCGCGCCTTTCGACGTCCAGTACGGCAACTTCCAGGGCGGCACGATCAACGTCGTCACGAAATCGGGCACCAACGAGTTCAAGGGCTCGGTCTTCTACTACAACTTCGATGACAGCCGCGTCGGCGACAAGAGTAAGGACCGGACCCTTCGCTTCACCTTCGACGAGAAGTCCTATGGCGCCGCTGTTGGCGGCCCGATCCTGAAGGACAAGCTCTTCTTCTTCGTCTCCTACGAAAAGCTCGAGAGAACAACCCCTGTTGAAACCGGTCCGCTAGGCTCGGGCTTCCCGGTGGAAGTACGTGGCGTTACGCAGGCCGAGTACTCCCAGGTGGCGCAGCTCATGCAGAGCGTCTACGGCTTCGATGTCGGCGAGATCAGTGCGGAGTTTCCGGAGGAGGACGAGAAGATTCTCGCGAAGCTCGACTGGAACATCACAGAGGGGCATCGCGCGACGTTCGCCCTCCAACGTAGCGAAGGCAATGGCATCGTCGACCCGAACTCGAGTGCGACCAACAACCGAGCATCGGCGCCATCCAACTGGTACACCCGCGGCTTTGTCCTGGACAGTTACTCGCTGCAAGTCTTTTCGGACTGGAGCGACGCCATCTCGACCGAGCTAAAGCTTGGCCGCAAGAAAGTTAAGGCTTTTCAGGATTCCCTGAAAGGTACCGATTTCGCGGAGTTCGAGATCAGTACGCCGACAGGCGGCATCGTTCACGTCGGGCCCGATCGCTTCCGCCACGCGAATGCAGGAGCGAACGACCTCGATCAGCTCAAGCTCAAGGCGGACTGGCGCCTGGGCAATCACACGCTGACCGCCGGCTACGAGCTGGAGCGCCTCGACGTGTTCAACCTTTTCGTATCGGAGAGTGAAGGCCGCTATTTCTTCGACTGCATTGTGCCATCCCCGACATGCACCAACGCTCTGTCGACGCGCAGGGCTCGCGAGCTTCGCTACAACAATCACATCAGCAACGACAAGCAGGCTGGCGCGGCTAGTTTCGCTTTTGACCTGCAAGCTTTCTACTTGCAGGACAAGTGGCAAGTTAGTCCGCAGCTCACTCTGCAGGCAGGTCTGCGCTACGAAAAGTACTCGATGGACGACGCGCCGACGGTGAACGCCAGCTTCGGCACGCGGAATGGTTTCTCGAATACCGAGACCTACGATGGCAAAGACCTGGTACTGCCGCGCTTTGGCTTCAACTTCTTGTTCAACGACGACACGACGATTTATGGCGGAGCCGGACTTTTCGGCGGCGGCTCGCCGAACGTCTGGCTCTCGAACAGCTTTAGCTCCGATGGCCAGTCGATAGTCAGTACGATCGTCAATGCGATGTCGAGCACGGCACTGCAGACAGCCGCATTGGAGAACGTGAACGGCCAGACGATTCCGGCTGCAGTGCAGGCGCTTCTCGTCCCGGGAAACGGCACAGTCAACGCACTCGATCAGGACTTCGAGATTCCGTCGCAATGGCGATACAGCCTTGGCGTGAGTCGTAAGCTCGATCTGGGCTTCCTCGGCGACAACTATCGCCTCAACGCCGAAGCTATCTATTCGAAAGTCAAGGATGCGGTTTACTGGCGCGACGGGCGCCTAGTGCGTACCGGAACGGCTCCTGACGGCCGTCCGATTTACACCGGCGCGCCTGGTGGTCTGAACGACCTCATCATCGACATTACGCCTCAAGGTTCGTCGCAGCTTCTCAGCCTCGATCTGTCCAAGACTTGGCGGACGGCCGCCGGTCGCTTCGATGCTTTCATCGGCTACGCCTACAACGAGGCGCAAGACGTAAGTCCGGCCACGAGTTCGACTTCGTTCTCGAACTATGGGCGTGTCGGGCGGACAGATCCGAACAACCCCGCTCTCGCAACCTCGAATTACGAGACCCGCCATCGGTTCCCGTTCTCGGTCTCGTGGCGCAAAGCGTTCTGGGGGGAGTACGAGACGCGTGCAGCCCTGTTTGTCGAACGACGCTCCGGCCGGCCCTACAGCCTGACATACGGACCAGCGACAACCGCGTTCGGCGACCCAGCGCAGGCAACCGAGCGCGGCCAACTGTTGTTCATTCCGGCCAATACCAGCGACATCGACTTCGGGTCGACCGTCACGGGTGGCGTCACACGAACGCTCACGGCCGCACAGTTTGACGAGTTCATCAACGCAGCTGGGCTTGGCAAGTACCGGGGCGGATTTGTCCCGCGCAACGCGCTACGCAGCCCATGGGTGACGACGGCCGACCTTCGCCTTCAGCAGGAAATTCCTGGATTCTTCAAGGACGCCCGGGGCGTAATCAGCATCGACATCGAGAACGTGGCAAATCTCGTAAACAACGACTGGGGCAGACTCGCGCAGGTGTCTTTCCCCCACTTTGCCCAGGTCGTGGATGCGACGATTCAAGCCAACGGCAGGTATCAGTACAGACCTGTGGCCGGTGTAAGCGGCGTGAATACACCTTTCTTTTCGTTGTCGGCGCTGCCATCGGTTTGGCGGGTTCAGCTCGGCGTGCGGTACGAGTTCTAGCTTCGGGATGTCTCGCGCGAGCGCGGAACCAGATCGTGGCGCCGCGCTCGCGCTCAGTACCGCTCGAAGCGGGGCTTTGGCGATCTGGGTGTCGTGCCTGGCTATCGCCAGTCAACCAGTCGCGCATGCAGCATCGAGTCAGCAAGCAGCGGGTCCGCACGGGATCGCTCGAGAGCCTCCGCTGCAGATAGTTCGTTTTGCCACCTACAACGCCAGCCTCAATCGCGGCGCCGAAGGCCAGCTCCAGCGCGATCTCGCTTCTCCAGACAACGCGCAGGCGCGGGTGATCGCGGAGGTGATTCAGCGCGTTCGGCCGGACGTGCTGCTGATCAACGAGTTTGACTATGACGCGCAGGGCGCTGCGGGCCGGCTGTTCCAGCACAACTACTTGAGTCGCCCGCAGGGATCCACCACGGGTCCCGCGTCGACGCCGCAAAGCGGCGGCACGCAGCCTCTGCGTTTCGCATATCGCTTCACCGCACCGGTCAACACTGGGGTACCCACGGGCTTTGACCTGGACCGCGACGGCAAGCGAGATTACGGCGGCGCCGACGCGTACGGCTTCGGCGATTTCCCGGGACAGTATGGGATGGTCGTGTACTCGCGGTTTGCGATCGATCGCGCGCGGGTCCGGACGTTCCAGACGCTGACGTGGGCAAGCATGCCTGGGGCGCTCTGGCCCGACGACCCTGCGACTCCATCGCCCGGGGACTGGTACAGCGACGCGCAGAAAGCGGCGCTGCGCCTGTCTTCCAAGAGCCACTGGGACCTGTCGCTGCTGCTGCCCGGCGGACGACGCGTGCATTTCCTCGTCAGCCATCCGACGCCGCCCGCATTTGATGGGCCGGAGGATCGCAACGGCCTGCGCAATCACGACGAAATCCGTTTCTGGGTGGACTACCTCGATCCGGCACGCGCCGGCTGGATTCACGACGACGCTGGCACGGCAGGCGGGCTGGCGGCAGCGGAATCATTCGTGATCGCCGGCGATCTCAACTCGGACCCGAATGACGGCAGCAGCCGCCACGAGGCAATCCGCGCGCTGCTGAACGCCGCTCGCGTCGGTCCCGAAGCCAGCGTCGGCGCGCGGGTGCCGGCCAGCGCCGGCGCTCGCGCCGCCGCAGAACGCCAGCAGGGGCCGAGCGCGGCCCAGCGGGGCGATGCCGCGCAGGACACCGCGGACTTCGGCGACGACGCACGTGGCGCGGGCAATCTGCGCGTCGACTATGTGCTGCCTTCGCGGGATCTCAAAGTCTGTGGCTCAGGCGTTTTCTGGCCGACTCCCGCCGACCCGAACTGGCGGCTCGTCAACGACGATACCCGCCGCAGTTCCGATCACCGGCTGGTCTGGGTGGACGTGGCGATCGACGGGCCGTGTCCCGTGATGAGCGACTCGCTCACTCGATGAGCGCGGCTCGGGGCTGCCAGGCTGCGCAGCGTCAGGGTTTCAGCAGGTCCGCGAGCAGGAAATTCGGGATCGCCGAATTGTCCCAGCCGAGTTCCTTTGACGGCTCGAAGCCCCAACGCAGCACGACCAGATCCTTGGACGGGCTGATCCAGACGGTCATGAAGCCACCGCCCATCAGGTAGGCGATGTCGTCGACGAGGTAGGGCTTCTTCGTCGGCATCTGCAATGGGCCGCCAACTCGAGTGACTTCGGCGGTGCCGGGCTTCCAGCCAAGCCAGATGTGCAGGCCCTTGTAGGGATTCAGCTTCGAGGGCTTCAGCATCTCGGCGATGTAGGCGGCGGGCACCACCTGCACGCCGTCCCAGCGCCCCTGCTGCGCGATCAACTGGCCGATGCGCAGCCAGTCCGACAGCGCGCTGCGCGTGCAGCAGAGCGTGCGCGCCTGGCCCTTGGCATCCACGTTGAGCGTCGCCGTGCCGGCGCCGATCGGGCGCCAGAGCTTCTCGGACAGGTACTCCGCAAATGGTCGGCCAGTGGCGCGCTCGACCACGATGCCGAGGATCTGCGAGTCGACCTGGTTCAGGCCAAAGGCGGTGTCCGGCTCGGCGACTTTCTCGAATGCCAGCGCCGCGCGATGTACGTCGGCGCCTTCGGTCAGCTGCACCACCGGGCCGTCGGGCCCGCTGCTGCGCGTGCGATCGAGACCCGCCAGGCCACTCGACATCGTCAGGAACGAACGGATCGTGATCCTGCCGCGCGGGTCGTCCTTCCATTCCGCGAGGTAATTCGACACTGGCTCGTCGATCGAGCGGATCCGGCCTGCGCCAATGGCGATGCCGATCAGCAGCGACGGCAGCGTCTTGGTGAACGAGCGGACGGGCAGCATCCGGCCCGGGAAATACCCTTCCGCCCATTTCTCGTACTCGATTGCGCCGTTGCGCATCGCAATCAGCGCATAGGTGTTGCGCGGAAAGGCCCAGTCAACGGCCTTTTGCCATGCCGCCGGCGAGATGCGGCGCTGGCCGGCCGTGGCTCGCGGCAGTTCGCCCTTCTGCTGCCCCTCGACCAGCACGTTCGGGTTGTAGAACGACGGCGGCTTCGGGAACTCCTGCGGGTTCGCCAGCAGATCCTCGTAGCGCGACCAGAAGTAGAACGCCTCGCGGTTGTCACGCACCCAGCGGACCCGTTCGGCCACCTTCGGATCGAGCGGCGCGCTGCCAGCGGGCGGTGCGACATTCGACGCCGGTGCTGCAGGCGGCAGCGTGGGCGGCACCTGTGCAGATGCGATGGAAATCATCGCCAGCGCCAGCACGAGCAACGCCGCCCCGCGCCGCGCGGCGCCATGGATCGATATCGGCGAATCCTTCGTTCGAGGCATTTTGGTCCAGACTCCCTTCAGTGCGCGCCGGCTCAACGACGTTGGTAGAGTAGCCGGAACCACTCGATCCAGGCGGAACCGTTATGAGTCGACCCCCGTTCCAGACTGCCCTCTTCGCCGCCCTGATCGTCGGGATTGGCACGATGCCCGCAGCCCTGCGCGCCGCGGACGGCAGCGCGGTGCCAGCCGCACGCGTCGCCAGCGCATGGCACTACCAGGTCGTCGAAGGATCGGGCGGCGTGCCACTGAATGTGGTGACCGCGGGCGACAAGTCGAAGCCCGCGATCCTGCTGGTGCACGGCATCGGCCAGAGCCATCTGAGCTGGGAGAATCAGCTCGGCGCGCCGTTGACCGACGAGTTCTACGTGGTGGCATTCGACCTGCGCGGCCACGGCAACTCGGGCAAGCCGTGGAACGCGGACGCGTACCAGGACTATCGCAACTGGGCCGGCGACGTGCAGCGCGTGATCGCGGCCACCGGCATCGATCGCCCGGTGCTGGTCGGCTGGTCCTACGGCACCCTGGTCGTCTCCGACTACCTGCGGACCTACGGCGCCTCGGGGCTGCGTGGCATCGTACTGACCGGCGCCTATGGCGGGCTCACGCCGCCACCGCCGCCCGCACCGCCGGACCGTGCCGCGATGATGACCCGTCTGCGCGAAAAGCAGTTCAGCGGCAATCTCGAGGACAACATCGCCGCGGCACGCGACTTCTCGCGGTTCCTGACCGGCAAGGAGATGCCGGCGGCCTGGTACGAGCGCGCGACGGCGCTGTCGATGACGCTGCCGGGTTACGCGCGGCGCTGGATGTTCGATCGCCCGGTGGCGAACATGGAACTGATCCCGAAGATCACCGTGCCCTTCCTGGTCACCGTCGGCGGCAAGGACCCGAGTACTCCCGAGAAGGATGCGCGGGATCTTGCTGCCAAGGTGCCGGGCACCCGCGTCAGCGTCTATCCCGATTGCGGTCATTCACCGTTCGCCGAGGATCCGGCGCGCTACACGAAAGAGCTCGCCGACTTCGCGCGCGCCGCCCTGCTGCCCGCCCAGGCGGTCAAGCTGCCAGGAAAGCCTCGATAGCGTCGACCCGCTCGCGCAATGTTGCCTCGCGCGACCAGCGCAGCTTGACCGCGCCCGGAACCAGCGCGGCCGCATCGTCCAGGTATTGACTGAGCGGGTCGGATTCCGAGGCCATCATCAGCACGGGACACTTCAGCCGTGGCAACAGCGGCCGCAGGTCCTGCCGGAACGCAGCACCGTAGGCAACGTGGTAGGTGCCCAGTGCCTTCAGCACGTCGACCGCGCTGGCGTGCAGGCGATCGGGCGGCGACACCGCGTTGGCGAGCCGGTTCGCGGGGCTGCGGTCGAAGTACGGCCAGAACAGCTGCTGGTCGCGGACGAACTGCCAGGCCCAGTGCAGGTGCCCGCCGAATTCATCGGCAGACTTCCTCGGCGCATAGCGCGCCAGCAGCTGCTGCTTGAACTCCTCCGTGAACAGCGGGATGCCGTCGAGCACCAGGCGGCGGACCCGGCGCGGGTGCAGCACGGCCAGTTCCGCGCCGATCTGCGCGCCGGTGTGGCTGCCAAAGAAATCGACCGTCTCCAGGCCAAGCGCATCCATGATGCGAACGGCGCAGTCGACGTAATAGGCGATCTCGGCGCTGTCGCCGGCCGGTGGCGCCGAGTCGCCGTTGCCCAGCATGTCCGGCGCGAAGGCAAACCGGCGCCGGCCGAACTCGGGCAACAGCGGTTCGAATGCGCGACCCGAGCCTGGGCCGGCGTGCGCGAGATAGAGCGGCAGCGCGGCGCGGCGCGCAGCGACGGGCGTGCCCGCGCTGCGATAGTGCACCAGGCCTTCGGCGAGACGCAGGAAGGCGCGGTCGACTGGTGGCGCGGCTGCAGGCGCGCTCGCATCGGCCGGACTGGCGGGCGGTGCCGCACGAGTACCGGTTGCCGCTGCCGCCGTCGACTTCTGCGTCGCCTCGACGCCGAGCACCGCGGCGCCCATGGCGAGCGTGTCACGACGCGAAATCAGTTCATCGGGCACGGCGGCGCTCCCCTTGGCGGCGGGACGGTGCCGCGGTTCGTGACGGCAGCCGCAGCTCGATTCCCACCGGACAGTGATCCGACAGCCGGTGCTGTTTCGCGTCTTCGAGTGTGTACGAAACGCGAATCCAGGAGCGCGGCACCACTTGACGCGCGAGGTCGCGGCCCAGCACCACGTGGTCGATGTAGGCGTCGTACGGGTCATCGGCGATGCACTTGACGAACGGCTGCTGCAGCGTGGTGGCAGTCAGGTCCGCCCCCGGTGGATCGCCATCGTCGATCTCGGCCCAGAGGTTCTGCCGGCGTCCCTGCGCGTCCCACAACGGCCCGGTTTCCTGCGACAGGCGGCGATTGAAATCCCCGAGCACGCCAAACCGTCGCCCGGCGCGCGCCTGCTCGTCGATCCACGCCTCCAGCAGCGGCACCTGCGCATCGAGGCTGGCGCAGTCCGCTTTCGAGGTGTCCGAAAGCCGCTCGTTGAAGCACCCGGACTTCAGGTGCACGTTCATCAGCCGGATCTCGTCGGCCGAGTCCGGGAACAGCGTCACCACAACGCCACGCCGGAACCGGTCGTCGATCGACAGCGACCGGTACTCGGGCTCGCAGCGGAACGGCAGCCCGCGGCGGATCGCGAAGCCGTTCTTCTGGACGTTGGGGCGCGAGGTGAAGCAGAACTCGTATCCGGGGAACAGCAGGCTCGCGGGACCGGGGCCGTCGACCTCCTGCAGCGCGATCACGTCGCCGTCGATCTGCGCGCCGTAGCGACGCAGCACTTCGAAGTCCACCGCGGTGCGATTTTGGCGCGGCACGATGTCGCAGGGAACACTGCGGTCCGGGCCGCGCACCCGCCCACCGTCGGCGACACAGGTCGGTGCCAGCGCCGCGTAGGTGGAGGGCTCGACCACGTACTCCACGTTCCAGGTCGCGATGCGCAGGCCGCCGCGCGCAGCGTCCCAGAGGTAACGCCCGGCGTTCTGCAAGCTCTGCGCATCCGGGGGCGGTGTCGTGACGAGACCGGCGTACTTGCGCTCGAGCACGCGCTCCGGGCACTGCTGAACCGGCGTACCGGGTGGACAGGCCGGCTCGGCGATCGCGCGCTCCCATGACCCGTAGATGGCGTTCGGCAGGACGAACCAGCGAACGCCGAAACGCGCTGCCAGCTCGGCCCGGCGCGTCGCATACACGCGGCTGTCGACGAAATCGCCGAGGTCGTCGCCGGCCAGCGCGATGATGCGATACCGCTCGGCCAGCCAGGCGCGTCGCACCGACTTGTCGTTGCTGTCCCATTCGGGTCGCTCACGACGCAGCAGCAGCGCATCATTGTCGGCAGCAAACGGCAGACCGAGCGCAATCAGGTTTCTCTGGGTTGCGGCGCGCGCCGCGCAGGCCTCACCCGCCTGTTTCACCGCAGGGACGCACATCCGGTTGGTGAGATAGAACACGCGGTGTCCGGCTCGCGCCGCCGCTTCGAGAAACTCGCGTGCACCCGGTACCAGCGTCGCGGCGGACTCCGCCATCCACGCCTGCCACGAGGCTTCGTCGTACGGTCGGCCCAGCCGCAGCTGACGCGCCTGATAGAACGAATTGTCGAGCACCGTCTCATCCAGGTCGACGATGACCGCGGTCGGCAACGCCGCCAGGCGCGCGGCGTCCATGTCCTGCTGCTCCATCGCCGCGGTCCCCGGACCGGCCAGTTGCGGCAACAGCGCCGTCGCGAGCCGATAGGTCTGCTCGGTCAGCGCGCGATACTCCGGCGACGTCTGCATCCAGAGCGTGGCGTGCAGCTGCTCGCGCGCCACGGCTGTTTCGAATTCATGGGCGACTGCGGCAGGCGCCATGGCGCCATGGCTCAGCAATGCTGCCACCGCGAAACCGGACAGGCGATTCATACGCGGGAATCCTCGAAACCGGGCAACCGTGGGTCCGCATGGTATCGTGCCCGGATGCTGCGTGAATCGATCCGGACCATTGCCGACTATCCCAAACCCGGCATTCAGTTTCGTGACATCACGACCCTGCTGGGCAACGCCGCAGCGTTCCGCGCAGCGGTCCTGGGGCTGGCGGACCCGCTGCGCGAGGCGCACATCGGCAGGGTGGCGGGCATCGAAGCGCGCGGCTTCATCCTGGGCGCCGCGGTAGCGTTCGAGCTGGGCGCCGGCTTCGTGCCGATCCGCAAGAAGGGCAAGCTGCCTCACAAGACCGTGAGCGTCGCGTACTCGCTCGAGTACGGGGTCGACGAAATGGAAATGCACCACGATGGCGTCAGCGCGCGCGAGCGCGTGCTGCTGGTGGATGACCTGATCGCAACCGGCGGCACCGCGGAAGCCGCGGTCAAGCTGCTGACGCAATTGGGTGCCGACGTGATCGGGGCGAGTTTCGTCATCGATCTGCCCGAGCTCGGCGGCGCCAACCGGCTGACAGCCATGGGCGTGCCTGTCCGATCGCTGGTGGCTTTCGACGGGCACTGAGCGGCCCGCGACCGTCTACATCGGCGAGTCCGCCGGCGTGAACCGCCACTCCCGCCAGCGCTTGCCGTCGCGGAATTCATAGAGCTCCAGCGAGGTCTTGGTCACCGGCCCGCTGGGCGAGCCCACCGTGTCCACCTCCACCTGGATCAGCATGTTGCCGACCATCGCAAGACGGTAGACCTTGGAGTCGAACCACTGGGTGTTCTTGAAGAAGCCTTCGAGCATCCGCACGGTGTTGTCGCGACCCTGCATCGCCATGGTGGGGCCCTTGTCGCCGACCACCCACCACGAGTAGTCCTCGCTGAGCGTCGGCGCCAGCGCCTGCGGGTCGCGCTTCAGGAACGCCGTCTCGCCGTGTTCGATCATGCGCAGCACCTCGGGAGCGATCCGGGTGTAGCGCCGTGTATCCCGAACGACCTGCGACTTCACGTCGGCCGCCGCCCACAGCGCGCCGGCGGCGCCGGCCAGGACGATCAGCACCAGCGCACCCTGCGGACTGTGTCCGCCCCGATCCTTGCGTACGAACATGATTGCCCCCTGTAATCCACCAGTGATCTACGATGCAGGGCACAGCGTAGAGCAGTGGCGGCGACCGCGCATCAGTGGCGGCAACACGGCCATTCCGCTGCCACAGGGAGACGCGATGGGGCAGCCGTTGGCGATGCGAACAGGATGCCGCGCGGCGATCGCGCTGGCGGCGCTGGCGGTGGCGTGGTTCAGCGGGTCCGCC
>JANPDV010000253.1:0-11756 GCA_031431655.1 Gammaproteobacteria bacterium
GATGGTCACCGGCTGCGCCAACCGGCGCGCATCCCGGGCCGCGGACACTGCGCCGCCGACCGCTGTTGCCGCGCAGCCCGATGCGAGCGCTACCGCTGCCGCCGGCGACGGTTCCGCCGCGCCGGGAGCCGCGCTGGAATCAGCCGGCACCGTGGGCTCCACGCCGGCGATGGCCGGCCCCACCGAGGGCCTGCTCGGCCGCCGCATCATCTACTTCGACTTCGATCGCGACGATATCCGCGCCGACGACCGCGCGCTCGTCGCTGCTCATGCGCAGTACCTGGCTTCGAACCCCGGCGTCCGGATTCGCCTCGAAGGCCACACGGATGAGCGTGGCACGCGCGAGTACAACATCGGGCTCGCTGAGCGGCGCGCGCAGGCCGTACGGCGTGCGCTGACGCTGGAGGGCGCACGTGACAATCAGGCGCAGACGGTCAGCTTCGGCGAAGAGCGCCCGGCGACGGCGGGTGAGGACGAGGCTGCGTATGCGCAGAACCGTCGGGTCGAAATCGTCTACGGGAACTAGTCGATGTCGCAGGCAATCCGGATGATTCCTGCGCCGCGGTTCGTGCTGGCGCTATGCGCGTTTGCGGCGGGTGCACTGTCCGGTTGCACCATGTTTGCGCCGCAGGACGATCCGCAGCAGGTCCGCATTGACGACATGGATCGGCGGCTCGGTCGCGTCGAGCGGGTGGCGACTCCGCAGACTCTTCAGGAACTATCGCAGCGCATCGATGCGTTGCAGGCGGAATTACGTGTGCTGCGCGGGCAGGTCGAAGTGCTCGAGAACGGGCAGGGCAGCGGCAGTGAGGCTCTGCGCAAGCAGCAGCGCGATCTGTATGCGGACCTCGACCGCCGAATGGCCGTGCTGGAGGGCGGTACGGGGCGCATCGTGCCCGGGCCGGCGGCCGCCAGCGGCACCGCAGCCATCGGACCTGCGGGCGCCAATCCATCCGCGCCCGTGCCTGCGCCAGGGTCGGCTGGCGTCGACGCGCCGGGGCGTCTCTATGGTCGTGCCTTCGACGCGTTGAAGGCGGCCAATTACCCTGCGGCGATTGCCGGCATGCGCGAGTTCATCAGCAGCTACCCGCGGCACGAACTCGCCGACAACGCGCAGTACTGGCTTGGTGAGGCGTACTACGTCACGCGTGACTATGAGAACGCGATCACTGCGTTCACCACCGTGCAACGCGACTGGCCGGACTCCAGCAAGGCGCCGGACGCGTTGCTGAAGCAGGGATATGCGCAGTTTGAGCTGAAGCGTTACGCCGCCGCGCGGCAGTCACTGCAGCAGGTCGGCACGCGCTATCCGGCAACGGAAGCCGCCAGGCTCGCGGCTGAACGCCTGCAGCGCCTTCCGCCCGATGCTCGTTGAGCCGGCGGCGGTCGACGGAACGGTGGCGGTCGGCGCGCGGCTCAAACTCACCGAGATCTTCCGTTCCCTGCAGGGTGAGGCCGACACGGCCGGGATTCCGACGACCTTCGTGCGGCTCACAGGCTGCCCGCTGCGCTGCAAGTATTGCGACACCGCGTATGCATTCCACGGCGGCAGCTGGTGGACGCAGGAACAGATCATGGCCGCCGTGCGCGCGCACGGCACCGACTTCGTCTGCGTGACCGGCGGCGAGCCCCTGGCGCAGCGCAACGTGCTGCCACTGCTGAGTGCGCTGTGCGATGCCGGTTTCAGGGTGTCGCTCGAAACGAGCGGCGCACTGCCGATTGCTGACGTCGATGCGCGGGTAGTGCGGGTGGTTGACGTGAAGACGCCCGACTCCGGCGAAGCGCACCGGAACCGCATCGACGACTATGCAGTGCTGCGGCGGCACGACTTGCTGAAGTTCGTGATCTGCAGTCGGCAGGACTACGACTGGGCGACCCGGCAGCTTGCGATCCACGGCCTGGCGGCACGCTGCGCGGTGCTGTTCTCGCCGAGCTGGGGACAGCTCGCGCCGGCGCAGCTCGCCGACTGGATGCTTGCCGATCATCTGCCGGTGCGCTTCCAGCTGCAGCTGCACAAGGTCCTCTGGGGCGACGTGCCCGGACGATGAGCACACAGCCGCCCGCCGTGGTGCTGCTTTCCGGCGGCCTCGATTCGGCAACGGTGCTGGCTCTGGCGCGAGCCGACGGCTTTGCGTGCCACGCACTGTCCGTGGACTACGGCCAGCGGCACGCTGCCGAGCTCGATGCTGCGCGTCGCATCGCCGTGACGCTCGGCGCTGTCGAGCATCGAATCATGCGGATCGAACTCGCTGGCATTGGCGGCTCCGCGCTCACGGACTTCAGCCTCGCCATACCCGAGGCTGGCGCGAGCCCGTCCGCGGGCGCGGGCGCCGGCGCAATCCCGATAACCTACGTCCCGGCGCGCAATACCCAGATGCTGGCACTGGCACTGGGCTGGGCCGAGGTACTGGGCGCGCGTGACATCTTCATCGGTGTCAACGCCGTGGACTACTCGGGCTATCCGGACTGCCGTCCCGAGTACATTGCGGCGTTCGAGCGGCTCGCGGCCCTGGCCACTCGTGCCGGACTGAGCGGTGCGCCGCTGCGCGTGCGCACGCCGCTGATTGAATGGAGCAAGGCACGGATCATCTCCGAAGGCGCCCGGCTGGGCGTGGACTTCGCGATGACCGTCTCCTGCTATCAAGCTGATGCCCACGGTCGAGCTTGCGGCCGCTGCGACTCCTGCCATATTCGCAAGTCCGGCTTCACTGCGGCCGGCCTGCCGGATCCGACGCGCTACTACGGTGCCGCTCTCGCCAGTGGCGGGGGAGGGCAGTAGAATCGCGCGCCGTTGCCGGGTCGGTAGCTCAGTCGGTAGAGCAGCGCCCTTTTAAGGCGTTGGTCGTGGGTTCGAGCCCCACCCGACCCACCATTCTCATCACGCAGTTCGCGGCGCATCGTCGCGAGCGCGGTCGCCGTTGCCGCAGGCTATCGCGATGGCGGTTCGATAACGCCCTTTTCGACCAGATTGCGGTAGGCCTCCTGCTGGACCTCGACGATGCGTTGCTTCGAGTCCATCGGCGCATCCGCGAAGCGATTCGGTGGATACAGCGTCGTCGCGTTGTACAGCGGTCGGTAGATGTCCAGGCGCTGTCGCAGCAGTCGGTTCCCGGCGCCGGGGATCGAGCGCTGGAAGCGCAGCGCCTCGACATCGATCCAGGTCGAGCAGGCGGTGGATTCGCCCGGACCGCCGGAGTCCGCCAGCACGCGGCCTTCCCAGTCGAAGATCTTCGAGTGACCCGCTGTCTGCCCCTGCGGCAGCGTGCCGCCGATCGACCCGGTCTGATTCGACGAGATCAGGAACATCATGTTCTCCGCTGCACGCACCTTCTTGGCGGACTGCCAGCTCCATCGGTCGCTGGCACCGTGATCGGATGTGGGGTGCAGCAGCACCTCCGCGCCGCGCAGCATGAACATCCGCGACGCTTCGGGGTACATGATCTCGCCGCAGGGCATCATCGAGATATTGCCGAGATCGGTTTTCGCCACCGGAAAGGTGCCTTCGATGCCGTACATCGCGAGGTACTGATCCATGAAGTCGTGCGGAGACCCGGTCTGCACCGTATTGATGCGGCGGTACTTCAGCACCACGTCGCCGGATGGGTTGATAAGGTAGGAGCTGTTGAAGTATCGCCCCGGCCATACCGGGTCGCGCTCGTATGAATTGGCGCCGACCCATAGCCTGAGCGCCTGCGCCGCGCGCTGCAGACGCTCGGTGACCGGGCCTGGAATCTCGATGCAGGCCTTCTCGATCCACTCGGCCGCGCTCTCGCCGAGCGGGAAGCCGGTCAGCGCGAACTCGGGAAACAGCAGCAGTTGCCGGTTGCCATCACGCGCCGCTCCCTGCATGAGCTCGACCCAGCGATCCAGCGAGGCGTTCACGATCGCCATCGCTTCCGCGCGGGTACGGGCCCGGTTCACTACATTGCAGTACACCTGCACACAGGTTGCGCGCCAAGGCTGGATCATCGGGAGTGTCCTCGCAGCGGGATGGGATAGAAGCGTGCCGCGGCCACAGAGGCCCGGCCAGGCACATTAGCTCGCGCGCCGCGCGCGCCGACCGGACGACAGGGACGGGTCCGCACAGTGACCGCCCGTGCCACTGCAGCAACAGTGTCGCCGGCTGCAAGGCGTCGATTCGCGCCAGCGACGCGGCTGATCACTCGCGGCAACGAGTTTCGTTTCGACGTGCACTTCAACGCCGACGGGTTGGCATCGAGCAACCAGCCGTGGCTCAACGGGTCCTGGCATGTCGGTACCGACGACATGTTCTGCTACGCGCTGTACGGATTGCCGGTTCGTCCCCGGCAGGTGGTGGAGTGCTCCCCCGTGGTGGCCATGGGCATTCCCCGCTTTCGCGAGGGCCTCTGGACCACCGAGACAGGCGATGGCGTGCGGCTGTCCGGGGGGAATCGTCGCCGGGCGCCCTGACGCGCTAGACTAGGCATCCGAGGCAGCAGGACTGGCTGCAACCAACAACGATCGGCAACGAACCGACCGAGCGGCCGCCCGCGCAGTGCGACCGTCACACAGGGGGTCTCATGGACATCAACAAGATCATCGAGCGCGCCAAGAACATCCTGCTCACGCCCAAGACCGAATGGCCGGTGATCAGCGGCGAAACGACGACTACCGGCGATCTGTACAAGAACTACGTACTGATTCTCGCCGCGGTTCCGGCGCTCGCCAGCTTCCTCGGCCTGTCGATGTTCGGCGCCGGCTTCGGCATGGTGCGCTTTGGCGTCGGTTTCGCGCTGTCGACCGCATTGTTTGGTTACCTGGTCAGCCTGGTCGCTGTGTACATCTATGGCCTGGTCATCAACGGCCTTGCGCCCACCTTCGGGGGGCAGAAGGACCCGATGCAGGCGCTCAAGGTGGCCGTCTATGCATCCACGGCGAGCTGGATTGCGGGCATCGGGGCCCTGATCCCGGGCCTCGGCTGGCTGTTGTCGCTGGTCGGCGTGGTGTTCACCATTTACCTGCTGTACCTGGGCCTGCCGGTGCTGATGAAGTGCCCTGAGGACAAGGCCGTCGGCTACACGGCTGTCTCGATCATCGTCGGCATCGTCGTGACCTGGGTGCTCACCCTGATCGTCGGCCTGTTCACAGGCGCGGGCATGCTCGGCTCTGGCCTGTTCGGTCGCGGCGGCGGCGGGCCGTCGATCACGATTCCGACGGGCTCCGGGGATGTAAAGATCGACGGCGGCTCGCTGGGCAAGCTCGAGGAATGGGGCAAGCAGGTCGAGGCCGCGGGTAAGAAGATGGAAGCGGCGGAGAAATCGGGCGACCAGAAGGCGCAGGGCGAGGCGCTGGGCGGCGTGCTCGGCGCGGTGCTCGGCGGCGCCGCCAACACCTCGGTCGAATCGCTGGGGACCGACACCCTGAAGGGCTTCCTGCCGGCAACACTGGGTGGCCTGCCGCGCAAGTCGATGTCAGCTGAGCGCAACCAGGCGATGGGGCTGCAGATCAGCGAGGGCAAGGCGACCTACGGCAGCGGGGAGGGTCCGCGCCTCGAGCTGGAGATCCAGGACATGGGCGGCACCCGCGGCGTCATGATGTTTGCTGGCTGGGCTGCGCTCGAGTCCGAGAAGCAGACCGATACGGGTTATGAGAAGACCACGCGCCAGGACGGCCGCATGGTTCACGAGGAGTGGGACAGCCAGCGCAAGACGGGCGAGTTCAGCCTGGTGCTCGGCGAACGCTTCCTGACCAAGGTTTCCGGCAGTGACGTCACCATCGATCAGATCAAGGCGGCCATGGGCGAGCTGAATCTGGCCGGCCTGGAGGCCCTGAAGAACCAGGGCGTAAAGGCTAACTGAGCGGACGCGGCCTGCGCCCGAGCGGCGCTTCAGATCGACTTGGTCTGGCCGCCGTCGATGTCGATCAGCGCGCCCTGCAGCAGCTGGCCCGCCGGTGACAAGACGTACTCGACCAGCGCAGCCACTTCGTCGGCCTCGCCAATGCGCGTGATGCCGGCTGACGCCACCAGCTTCTGCATTTCCTCCTCCACGGTGGTGCCAGCCTGCTCGGCGCGCCGCGCCAGCGTGGCGACGAGTCGATCGGTGCGGGTCGGCCCTGGATTGATCGCATTGACCTGAACACCGTCGGCAATGCCACGCTGCGCAAGCGCCTTCGTCAGCCCGAGCAGCGCCGCATTGACTGCGCCCCCCAGCGCGTAGTCCGCGCCCGGCGTACGACCTGCGCTGCCGACGATGTTGACGATCGATCCATGCCGGGCGGCGAGGGCCGGCCACAGCGCCTGACACAACCGCCGCGCGCCGTGCAGCTTCAGTGCAAAGCCGTCGCTCCAGTCGCTCTCGGTAAGGTCGAGGAAGTCCCCGACCCGCGCCGCGCCCGCACAGTTGACCAGCACATCCACCGCGCCGAAACGCTGCAACACGGTATCGCGGACCATGGTTGCGGAATCCGGGCGCGACAGATCCAGCGCCAGGGGCAGGCACTGTGCGCCCGAGGACTGCAATTGCGCGACGGCGTCGGCAAGCCGTTCCGCGGACTGCGCGACCAGCAGCAGCGCTGCCCCGGGCCGCGCCAGGCGTTGCGCAATCGCGCGGCCGATGCCGCGCGAAGCGCCCGTCACGACGGCGACGCGACCTGGAGATGGACTTGCCGCGGGCATGAGAAAGGCCTTCTTCGGCGCGCAGGGCGGGGCGTGCGTGCCCGAGAGTGGCGCTCCCTACGGGATTCGAACCCGTGTTACAGCCTTGAGAGGGCTATGTCCTAGGCCTCTAGACGAAGGGAGCGTACGAGCGATCCGGGCCGCTCGGGCGCGCTATTATAGGGACCCTCTTTGATTGCTCAAGCGGAACCGCCAGCCTTTGAACGCCCCCCACGCCTCGTCAGAGGCTGTCCCCCGGCTCGCACGGATCATTCCGCGCGACGCCCACCCGATCTCCCGATCCCGCATTTCGCCCGACGCATTGCGCGTGCTTTACCGGCTGAAAGACGCCGGATTCCAGGCCTTCCTGGTTGGCGGCTGCGTGCGCGATCTCATCATCGGCGAGTCCCCGAAGGACTTCGACGTGGTGACCGACGCTTTGCCCGAGCAGGTGCGGCGGCTGTTCCGCAACTGCCGGCTGGTCGGGCGACGATTCCGGCTGGCGCATGTCATATACGGGCGCGAGATCATCGAGGTCGCCACTTTCAGGGCCTCGGGCGTCATCGCGCTCGATGCGGCCGAGGAGGATTCCGCCGAAGACGAAGACGATGTCATCGACGCAATCGACGGCGATGACGACGATGAGATCGACGACCTCGATGACGACGACAGCGAGCCCGATGCCGGCATTGCAGATGCGGACGACGCGGTGGTGGCCACCCCGGCTCCGCTGGCCGGTGGTGCAGGCCGCAGCCTGGCAGCGGATGCTCCGGGTGCAGTCGATCGCGTGGTTGACCAGCATGGCCGCATCCTGCGTGACAACGTCTACGGCTCCATCGATGAGGACGTCTGGCGTCGCGACTTCACTGCCAATTCGCTCTACTACAACATCGCCGACTTCTCGATCTGGGACTACGTAGGGGGCTTTGAGGACACCAAAGAGCGTCGATTGAGGCTGATCGGCGACCCTGAGACGCGCTACCGCGAGGATCCGGTCCGCATGTTGCGCGCCGCGCGCTTCGAGGCGAAGTTAGGCTTCACGATCGATCCGCCGTCGGCCGAGCCGATTGCCACGCTGTGCGATCTGCTGGCTGGTGTACCGCCTGCGCGCCTGTTCGATGAGACGCTGAAGCTGTTCCTGTCAGGCCACGGCGTGCGCAGTTTCGACGTGCTGCAGGGCCGCGGGCTGCTCGACGCCCTGCTGCCGGCAGTCGCCCAGTTCGCTGCGCGGTACCCGGACAGCCCACCTCAAAGGATGCTGCGGAAGGCGCTTGAGAACACGGACCGTCGGGTGCAGGAGGGTCGTTCGGTAACGCCGGCGTTCCTGTTCTGCGTGCTCGTTTACGGCCCCGTGGGCCTGCAGATCGAGTCGGCGCCTGCCGAGCGCTGGCAGGACATCGGCACGATTCTCGATGCAACCGATACGGTGCTGCGCAGCCTGGTGCAGCGCGTCGCCGTGCCCCGGCGTTTCACGCTTGGCGTGCGCGAAATGCTGGCGCTGCAGCCACGACTCGAGTCTCCCAAGGGCCGGCGGGCGATGCGGGCGCTGGAGCACCCGAGGTTTCGCGCGGCGTTCGACCTGCTGGAACTGCGCGCGCAGTTCGGCATGGCGAGCCCGGACACCGTGCGCTGGTGGTCCGACGTCCAGAAGGATCCCGACGTCCAGCGTCGTCTCTCCATCGCGGAGGATCGCCCGCAGGGCTCGGACGGCCGTGCGGAGCAGGGCGGTGACGCCGCTGGCGGGGCCGGTGCGGCGCGACAGGGGCGGCGGCGTCGCGGCGGTCGCAAGCGTGGCGGGAGCCGCCCGGCCGGCGCCTGATCCCGGCCTCGGCACGCCCGTGACGAGCAGCAGCCCGGTCCATTGGACGCCCGCGTACGTCGGCCTTGGCAGCAACCTGGATGGCCCCACCGAGCAGCTGCGGCTTGCCGTAGACGGTCTGGCCAGGATGGACCACGTGCGGCTGGTCAGCACCTCTGCTCAGTACCAGACCGTACCGGTGGGCCCGGTGTCGCAGCCGGACTTCACCAATGCGGTCGCCGCGCTGCTGACTACGCTGGACGCCCGCGCGCTGCTGGACGCACTGCTTGGGCTCGAACGGCGGCTCGGACGGCTCCGCGACGGCACGCGCTGGGGCCCGCGCCGAATTGACCTGGACCTGCTGGTGTTCGGTGCGCAGCGTATCGACGAGCCGGGGCTGTGCGTGCCGCACCCGCAGCTGGCGAAGCGTGACTTCGTACTGCGCCCCCTGCACGATGTTGCGCCGGAGCTGGACGTGCCGGGCGTTGGCAGGGTGGCGGCGCTGCTGGCCGCCATCGGAGGCACCTAGTGGTTGCCGCGGAGTCGCATCGCTTCATCGCGGTCGAAGGGCCCATCGGCGTGGGCAAGACCAGCCTGGCACGCCGGTTGGCCGGCGCATTGGGCGCAGGGCTGGTGCTCGAGCAGGCGGAGCAGAATCCCTTTCTGGAGCGTTTCTATCGCGATCCCGCGTCGGGCGCCTTGCCCGCGCAGCTGCATTTCCTGTTTCAGCGCGCGCAGCAGCTCGGCGCGCTGCGCCAGGCGGACCTGTTCGCGGAAGTCCGGGTGTCCGATTACCTGCTGGACAAGGATCGACTGTTCGCGCGACTGACACTCGACCCTGCCGAGTTGGCGCTGTACGAACAGATCCATGAACGACTCGGCGTGGAGCCGCCGAAGCCCGACCTGGTGATCTACCTGCAGGCACCGGTGGATACGCTGCTCGAGCGCATCGGGCGCCGTGGCATCCGCGCCGAGGCGAGTATCGAACGGCGTTACCTGGAGCGAGTCAGCGAAGCGTACGCACGCTTCTTTCACGACTATGACGCGGCCCCGTTGCTGATCGTGAATGCTGCGGCGATCGACCTGGTGGGCAATGCCGCCGACTTCGACGAGCTGCTGGCAACCGTCCGGCGCATCAGGAAGGGCCGCCTCTACTACAATCCCATGCGTCATCCGACCATCTGAACTGCGGAATCCCTGCGCTCATGTACACCCAGCTCGAACTCCGCGATTCCAGCCGCCCGCCAGTCTCGCTTGCCACGCTGGAAAAGATGAAGGCCCAGGGCGAGAAGATCGCGGCACTCACCTGCTACGACGCGAGCTTCGCGGTGCTGGTGGATGCAGCCAATGCCGATGTGGTGCTGGTCGGGGATTCACTCGGCATGGTGATCCAGGGCCACGACACGACAGTGCCTGTGACCATGGACGACATGGTGTATCACTGCCGCGCCGTTGCGAGTGCCCTGCATCGTCCTTTCCTGATGGCGGATCTGCCGTTTGCCAGCTTCCCGACGCGCGAGATCGCGCTGGCCAATTCCGTGCGACTGATGCAGGAGGGCGGCGCCGAGATGGTCAAGCTGGAGAGCGGCCCGTCGCAGGTCGAGGTGGTCGAGTTCCTCGCTTCGCATGACATCGCGGTCTGTGCGCACCTGGGGCTCAAGCCGCAGTCGGTTCACAAGACGGGTGGGTTCCGCGTGCAGGGTCGCGAGCAGGACGCTGCCGAGCGGATGATCGGCAGCGCGAAGGCGCTCGAGGGTGCCGGCGCCGACATCATCCTGCTGGAATGCATTCCGGCGGAACTCGGGCGGCGCATCACGGCTGCGCTTTCGGTGCCGGTCATCGGCATCGGGGCCGGGCCGGGTACCGACGGCCAGATTCTCGTGCTCTACGACGTGCTCGACATCACGACCGGGCGCAAGCCGCGCTTCGTGCTCAACTGCATGGACGGCACGGGCAGTAACCTGGCCGCGCTGCAGCGTTACGTCGCGGCGGTGAAGAGCGGGACGTACCCCGCGCCCGAGCACTGCTTCATCTGAGCGCGCACCGCATGCGGATCGTAACTCGCATCGCCGAGGTTCGTGAGCAGGTGGCCGCATGGCGCGCCGCGGGCGAACGCACCGCGTTCGTGCCGACGATGGGTAACCTGCACGCAGGGCACATCAGCCTGCTGGAACTTGCCCGCCAGCACGGCCAGCGTTTCGTTTCGAGCCTGTTCGTCAACCCGATGCAATTCGGGCCGAACGAGGATTTCAACCACTACCCACGCACTCCGACGCGCGACGCGAGCATGCTCGAGTCGGCGGGCTGCGACCTGCTGTTCACGCCGGAGGTCGACGAGATGTACCCGCTGGGCGCGCAGAACGCGACGCGGGTCGAAGTGCCGGGTATCTCGCGTGTTCTCTGTGGTCACTTCCGTCCCGGGCACTTCGAGGGCGTCGCCACGGTGGTCGCCAAGCTGTTCAACATCGTCGCTCCCGATGTCGCGGTATTCGGTGAGAAGGATTTCCAGCAGCTGACGGTGATCCGGCGCATGACCGCAGATCTCTGCCTGCCCGTGCAGATCATCGGCGCGCCGACGGTGCGTGAACGCGATGGCCTCGCGATGAGTTCGCGCAACCAGTATCTCAGCGAGGCGGAACGCAGCCGGGCGCCGGCGATCCACGCGGCGCTGCAACGTACGGCGTCACTGCTGCGGACCGCGCCCCGCGACATCCCGGCTCTGGAAGCCGCAGGCCGGGCCGAGCTGGAAGCGCATGGGTTGCGCATCGACTACTACGCCGTGCGTCGGCGGAGCGACCTCGAGTCACCCGCCAGTGCGGATCGCGAACTCGTCGTGCTGACCGCCGCGCGACTCGGCCGGGCGCGACTCATCGACAATGTTCAGGTCGATTCGGTCTGACGAGTCTCTCGACCGCCGCGCGCCGCGTGCTCGGCAAGCGCCCAGGCCACGTGTTCGCGCACCAGGTCCGAAGGGTCGTCACGGCGCGCGCGCAGCGCCGCCAGGTTTTCTGTGGAGCCGCTGCCATTGCCAAGCGCCACCGCCAGGTTGCGCAGCCAGCGGACGTAGCCGATGCGGTAGATCGCGGAACCGCGCATCCGCGACTCAAACAGCTCGGCGCTCCACCCGAACAGCTCGGCCAGCGTGCTGCGATCGAGGGCGTGCCGGACCTTGAAATCCGGGTGGGCGGCGGCGCGCGCAAACTTGTTCCACGGGCAGACGAGCTGGCAGTCGTCGCAGCCGTAGATGCGGTTGCCGATCGCTGCGCGCAGCGGCACCGGTATCGCGCCTTGCAGTTCTATTGTCAGGTAGGAGATGCAGCGGCGCGCGTCCAGCTGGCCAGG
>JANPDV010000254.1:0-9604 GCA_031431655.1 Gammaproteobacteria bacterium
GATTCTCGTCTCGATGCCGACCTGCCCGCAGGGAATCATTGCGTTCTATGCGGCCAGCAAGCTCGGCGCGGTGCCCGCGATGATCCATCCGCTGTCCACGGCGGCGGAGATCGAGTACTACCTCAATGTGAGCGGTGCGCGCATCGCGCTTACGCTGGATGCGTTCTATCCCGTGTTCGCGGCGGTCGAACCGCGGCGACCGCTCGAGACCCTGATCATCGCGCGCATTCCCGACTACCTTGGTCCACTGCAGCAATTCGGGTTCTGGCTGAGCAGTGGGCGCAAGCTCCCGAGGCTTCCCGCCGATGCGCGCGTGCGCCGCTGGGCCGAGCTGATGGCGGCCCCGCATGCCGGCGTCGCGCGCGCCCCGACTACGACTGACGATCCGGCCGCGATCCTGTTCTCGGGCGGTACCACCGGTGCGCCGAAAGGCATCGTGCTGACGAGCCGCAACTTCATCGCCCAGGGCATGCAGGCCGCCTGCTGGGGCGGCATCAGGCAGGGAGATTCGATTCTCGCGATCCTGCCGATCTTCCACGGCTTCGGCCTCGGCGTCTGCGTCAACGCGGCGCTGATGGCGGGTGCGACCTCGATCCTGGTGCCGAAGTTCGATGCGAAGATCGTCGCGACGCTGCTCAAGACGAAGCGGCCGAGCCTGCTGGTGGGCGTTCCGACATTGTTCGACGCACTGAACCGCGATCCCTCGCTCGCACGGGCGGATCTTTCCTGCCTGCGGGCGGCGTTCTCGGGCGCGGATACGCTGCCGCGGCCGGTCAAGGAGCGCTTCGAGCAGCTCGTGGCCGAGCATGGCGGCAAGGTGAAACTGCTCGAGGGCTACGGGCTCACCGAGGCGGTCACGGCGATCATGGCAATGCCGCTCGACGAATACCGCGAGGGTTCGATCGGGATTCCTTTCCCGGACATGCTCGCGATGATCTGTGCGCCTGGTACGACGCAGGCGGTCGCGCCGGGCGAGGAAGGCGAGATCTGCGTTGCGGGCCCTGCCGTGATGCTCGGCTATCTCGACGACACGGCCGCGACCGCACTGGCGCTGCGTCGGCATGACGACGGTCGCACCTGGCTGCACACCGGCGATCTTGGCAGGATGGACGCCGACGGCTTCTTCTACTTCACGGTGCGCCTGAAGCGCATGATCAAGTCCTCGGGTTTCAACGTCTATCCGGCGCAGGTCGAAGCGGTGCTGTACCAGCATCCGCAGGTCGCGGAAGCCTGCGTCATCGGTGTGCCGGATCCGGCGCAGGTCGAGCGGGTGCTGGCGTATGTCGTGCTGCGCGATCCGGCACAGGCCACGTCCGCCACCGGGCAGGCGCTGATCGAGCATTGCCAGCAGCGGCTGATCAAGTGGTCCTGCCCGCGCGAAGTGAACTTCAGGCGCGTCCTGCCGAAGACCCCTGTCGGCAAGATCGATTACCGCGCGCTGGTGCAGCAGCACGCGGCGAATGACGATTCGCAGGAGGTCGTATGACGGCAGCAGATCGAACGCACGCGCATGGCGGCGATCGAGTTGCCGCCGCGCTGCATGCGCAGGGCGTGCGTTGTCTGTTCACGCTATGCGGCGGGCACATCTCTCCGATCCTCGCCGCAGCCAAGGCGCGGGGCATACGCATCGTCGATTGCCGCGACGAGGCGACGGCCGTGTTCGCGGCCGATGCCCTCGCCCGGCTCACGGGTGTCCCGGGGGTCGCCGCGGTGACGGCCGGGCCTGGCCTGACGAACACGATCACGGCGCTGAAGAATGCGCAGCTTGCGCAGTCGCCCGTGGTACTGATCGGCGGCGCGGCACCGACCGCGCTGCAGGGTCGCGGGGCGTTGCAGGACATCGATCAGCGACCGCTGATCGCGCCGCACGTCAAGCGTTTCACCAAGGTGCAGCGCGTTGCCGATCTTGGTCCGGCCGTCGAGCAGGCCTTCGCGCTCGCCCGCGACGGCGTCCCGGGACCTGTGTGCATCGAGTGCCCGGTCGACCTGCTGTACGACGAAGCCATCATCCGTCAGTGGTACGCCGATGCCGCGGGCAAGGGCTCGTCGCTCGCTGACCGGGCGTTGCGCTGGTACCTGCAGCGGCATGTGCGGAAGATGTTTGCCGGCAGCGAGCGCATGGCCGAGCCACGCGCCAGCGCCGTGGCGCCGCCGATGCCGTCACGGTCGCAGGTCGACGCGGCCGCCGCAGCGCTCGCGCGCGCCGAGCGCCCGCTGATGGTGCTTGGCAGCCAGGCCCTGTCGCTGGCGGGGGAGGCGGAACGCATTGCGGGCGCCGTCGCGAAGCTCGGCATTCCGGTCTATCTGTCGGGCATGGCGCGCGGACTGCTCGGCCGCGAGCATCCGCTGCAGCTGCGGCACGCGCGGCGCAACGCGCTGCGCGAGTCCGATTGCGTGATCCTCGCGGGAGTGCCCTGCGATTTCCGGCTCGACTACGGCAGGCACGTGCGCCGCAGCGCGACGCTGATCGCCGCGAACCGCAGTGCGCGTGATGCGCGGATGAATCGTCGGCCGACGATCGCCGCGATCGGCGATGCCGGTCTGCTGCTCGAGCAGCTCGCTGCGAAGAACCTCAGCGCAGCGCGCTGGCAGGGGTGGATCGACACGCTCCGTGAGCGCGACCGCGTCCGCGAGCAGGAGATCGACTCACAGGCGGCTGCGCAGGGCGAGTTCGTCAACCCCATGGGCCTGTTGCGCGCGCTCGATCGCGCCGCGAGCGACGATGCCGTGCTGGTGGCTGACGGCGGCGATTTCGTCGCGACCGCGTCCTATATCCTGCGACCGCGCGGGCCGCTGAGCTGGCTCGATCCGGGCGTGTTCGGCACGCTCGGCGTTGGCGCCGGTTTCGCGCTCGGCGCGGCAGTCGCCCATCCGCAGCGTGAGGTCTGGATCATCTATGGCGATGGCGCCTGCGGCTATGGCCTGGTCGAGTTCGATACCTTCGTGCGCCATGGCATCCCGGTCATCGCGGTCGTCGGCAACGATGCCGGGTGGACCCAGATCGCGCGCGAGCAGATCAAGATGCTGCACGACGACGTCGGTACCGTGCTGGCGCGCACCGACTATCACCGCGTTGCGGAGGGATTCGGTGCCGCCGGCATCCTGGTCACACGCAACGATGCAGTCGCCGCGGCGCTCGAGCGTGCCAGAGAGATCGCTCGCTCCGGCAAACCCGTTCTCGTCAACGTCTGGCTAGACAAGAGCAGTTTTCGCGAGGGCTCGCTCTCGATGTGAAAAGCGCCTGGCAGCCGTCCTGGAAGGCTGCCAGCGCGCCGCGCCAGCTTCAATCCGTTGCCGGTCGCCGGATCACACTGAACGTGACCGGCTCCGTGCCCTGGACGATCTTGCCGTCGATGCCGACGATGCGGCCCGCGTAATAGCCTGGACCGGGTACGACAACCCGCGAGAACACGTAGGTCTCGTTGGCCTCGGCTTTCGTCGGTGCCGCAACGTGCGCCGCCACCGTGATCGCGCCTGGCCCTTCGTTCCGCCGCACGACCTGCACGAGCTTACTGCGGAGCGCAGCCTGTTCATTGACCGGTCCGTCGGGCAGCACGTAGTTCACCTGCGTCTCCTGGTCCTCGCCGTAGAGCAGGTGCACGACCAGCGTGCCCGGGCGCACGCGCTGCTTGGAGTAGAACGCGACGTAGCGACCGCCGTGCTCATCCTCGGGGAGTCGCTCGTAGTCCACGACGGCGCCAGGCAGGGCGACCTCGACGCAGCGCCCCTCTGACTCAGTGACGCAGAAGCCATAGCGCTGCACCACGAGCGCGTCGTCGGCCCGGACGGGCGCCGGTAGCTGCGCGAGTCCCAGCATCCATAGGGCGATGCCGGCCGGCCATCGTCCCTGCCGATCGTTCACTGCGTTTCCTCCGTGGACACCGGCGGGTCGCCGCCGATGGCGCGCCAGCCCAGCCGCGGGCTGTGCCAGTAGGCCGCGGCACCATGGCGCTCGAGCAAGGGCAGCGCGTGCCTTCGCTGCGCCATCACGACCTTCGTCAGCGCGTCGGCGACGACACAGGTCGGCGCGAGCACCGAGACGAAGCTCCGCGCCCCCATGACCGACCGCGTCCGACCGTGCACGTGCGGGCCGGCGGCCCGGCCACCGTGCCGTCGCCGATGGCGCAGGCCGCTGCTGCTCGCGAGACCCAGGTTCTCGATCTCCAGCACGGCAACGGCATCCCCCGGGTCGCGCTCGGCATCGAGCAGGACGCGCTCGGTCGCGCGGCCCGCCACGCGCAGGTCGCCTCCGGCGTTGACGACGCATTGCTGCGCGCCGGCCGGCGCGATCGCCTCGATCGCACGATCGACCGCATAACCCTTGGCGATGCCACCGAGGTCGATCCACAGCGGGCGATGGAAGCGCAGCGTGTAGTCGGGCCCGAGCTCGATGTCGCGCCAGCTGGCGCCGGGATCGGGCGGCCTGGCCGCACGCGGCAGCGGCAGGATGCCCCATTCGACCAGCCTTCCGGCCACGCAGATGTCGAAGACCCCCGCGGATTCTTCCGCGATGGCCTGCGCCTGTCGCAGCACCGCGTACGTCTGCGGATGGACCTGCACCGGTCGGGCCAGGGCATCGCGATTCGCGCGACTGACGTCGCTCGCGTCCTCGTGGAAGCTCATCAGCCGCTGCACGAATTCCACCGCAGCGAAGCCACTGTCGATCGCGTCGTTCGCGCACGCGCGCGGCAGGCCTTCGAGCCGGATGGAGACCATCGTCCCCAGCAGCGGCCGCGCCCGTTCCGTGCTAGCCGCGCGCAAGATACAGGGCGTGCGTGGCGAGGACACGCCGGACACCCTCCGTGATGTGCTCCACGGACAGCGTGGTGCCGGAAATGTTGACGATCGTCCCGGCCATCGCGCCCGCGGTCGCGTGCGTGGCGCCATGGAACTGTTCGAGCCAGCGCGGATTACGGATGCCGTCGTAGCCCGAGTCGCAGACCAGGATCTCGATGCCCCGGACAGCGCCCGACGCGTCGATGCCGATCACGTAGGTGATGCGATCGTCGCGGCCGAACACCTGGTCGAGGACGAACCAGCCGCCACCGGAGGTCTTCCAGGCCCTGACGCGCGAGCGGAGCATGGGGCTGCGGGAGACGCGCAGCAATTCCTCGACCTGCTCTTTGCCGAGGACGAGATCGGCCGGGGTGAACGTCTCGCCGGGAAAGATCGCCTGCTGTGCCTGCTCCAGCGTCAGGTAGGTCCCGGCCTGGACGACCGCCGGCGCGAAGAGCGCCGGAGGGATCAGCAGCAACTGGAAGCGCATTCGACAACGCCGGCGGCGGCCGGCGGGGCTTCAGCGGCGATCGAGATTCGGATGCCGCGACCCCATCGGGCGGGCCGATGCATCGTTGCGCGCCATCACCCCATAGACGCGGCGCGCCATCGCCTTGCGTTCCTCGCCCCACTTCGCGAGGTCCGCGGGCGTCGGCACGTACTGCTCGATCATCTCGGGCGTGACCTTGCCGTGCGCGGCAAGCAGCTTCTCCATGATCAGGGCCCGCTGCTGGCCCGACCAGATCTCGGCCCCCAGCGCGATGATCATCTGCATCATGCTGTCCATCATCGGATGGCCCAGCATCACGAGGTCGTCGCTGTCGCCCTTGATGAAGTCGGACTCGGCGCCGAGGGGCGTGCGCGTTGCATTCGTTGCCATGGCAGTTTCCTTGATCGTTGGCTTCGGGATGACGGGAAGGCCTGGCTCAGGCGTTCTTCACCGCGAACAGGTTGGGCTTGCCGCCGAGCGCGGACGGCGGGCCGCCCCGGGTGACCTGCATGCCGAAGTTCGTGAGATCCCCGGCGAGGTCGTAGTCCATGTGCTCCAGGGCCCAGGGCTCGTTGTTCCAGCGGTGATCCCACCAGCGGTGGAAAATGCCGTAGGCCTGGGTCGGCGGCGAGGTGGCCGTGTAGAAATCCACCGGGTAGTAGGTGCCGCCTCCGCGGAGCATGCGCGACACCTCCTTCATGATCTGCGTGTTCTGCGCGTTCGGCACCTCGTGCAGGACGATGAACGACACGATCATGTCGAAGTGGCCGTCCGGGAAGCCGGTGGCCTCGGCGAGCGACTGCCGGAAGTTGACAGCCACCCCGAGATCGGACGCGCGCATGTGGGCGTAATGCACCATCGGTCCGCCGACGTCCACGGCCCAGACTTCCGCGTCGGGGAAGCGGCGCTTCAGCGCGACGGCGGTCTGGCCACAGCTGCAGCCGAACTCGAGGATGCGGCGCACCTTCCTGTCCTTCGGCAGCGGAGCCGCACTGGCGACGGCAACCTGGTATTCGTCCTGGGTGTTGTGGCCCATGAAGAAGTTGTTGGTGCCATAGTGGTAGATGTAGCCGGCGAGCGGATCGCCAACGTAGCCACCCGGCTGGATGTGGATCTCGTGCCGGGCGTAGTCGGGGATGTGCATGGCGGGCTGCAGTTCGAGCGAACCGGGGCCGCGGTTCTGCGCGGCGCGCAGTTCCGCGAGGTAGCCGTTGCGGTTGGCGTCGAAGACCTCCTTCACGCCGCTCCAGGTCAGTTCCTGCGTAGCCAGCCAGGCGCGGGCACTGGCCATCAGCGTCGGGTCCTTCTCCATCAGCGCGACCACCTGCGGAACCGGCAACCGGGCGTCGGGCTCGTAGCCGTTCTCGCGAAGCACTTCGACCGCGCGTCGCTTGGCGGCGGTGAACAGGCCCTCGGGCGAGCGCTGCACCAGGGTGCGCACCTCCGTCAGGAACTCCTGGTTGCTCTCAACGGCGAGAGTCGGCAACCGTTTCAGTTGCCCGATCCGGCCCCGGGGCTCGACCGATGCGGTGCGCGCAGCAGCCGCCCTGGGCGCCGCTGCTGCCGCCGCCGTGGACGCCGCGGCAGGCGCCGCGGCGCTGAGCGTCGGGGCTGCCAGCGTGGCCGCGGCCGTGGCACCGGTGAGTGCGAAAAGCGTACGACGATCCATGATTGATGCCTCCCGATTCCCTGCGACTGGATGCTCTCAGAAACCGTGGCCGTTGCTGACGACCGCAACGGCGGCGATTGGCCAAGCATCGCGCCGCTGCCGCAGAAAGTCTACGCCCCGCCACTGCGCGCGTCCGCGTTCACTGCCCGGTCGGGCAGGATTGCGAAGCAGCTGGTGATCGTCGAGAAAACGCCGCACGGTGTCCCAGTTGAACCGTTGGGGTCGCACCGCACTCGCGCGAGCTAGATTCCAGGCGCTTTCAAGAACCCCGGATAGCGCTTCTCGATCCAGGCGCGCAGAGCGGCCGGGCCTTCCTCGGGCCCGCGCACCTTGCGGCCGTACGTTTGCCAGGAGAGCGTGCCCGCCTTGCCGCCCATCTTCAGCCAGGCGGGCCACGCGCCGAGACTTTGGTAGTTGAGATAACAGGGCACGAAGTCGGCGCCGGCATCATCCACATCGGCGCGCCTGGCGGTGAAAGTGGACAGCGACGACGTCGTGGCCACCGCGCCCGTGGCCGCATCGGGCCTGGTCCTGGTCATGAAGTTCTCTGTCATCCAAACGGTATCGCCGTTCTCCGCATGGCCGCCGATGGTGCCTTCGAACTTATCCACGCGCGAGGGGTCATTCACCGCCATGACGCCTTGCGGCGAGATCGCCTGCCTGGTCAGCGAGCGGATGTGAGGCGGGGTCAGGACTTCGCTGGTGAAGGGATTGGTCCAGGTCTCGAGCGGTTGGCCCGTGGCCGCATCGGCATACCAGCCACGCCCGGTCATGCGCTGCTCGAGGCCGCCCGCGGCCGTGAAGCTCAGGCGCTGAAACGTCAGCCCCTCGACCCGGAACAGCAGGCGCGCGATGTCGTCGGGCGGCTTGCCCCAGACGTTGCCCGTGTACCACCACAGCGCCATGCCGCCGTCCTTCGCCGCACCGCGCATGCGGGCGTAGGTGCGTAAGGGCGACGCGGGTTCAGCGGCGCGGGCGATGGCCGCGAGGAGCACCGATCCAAGGCTCATTGCTGCGAAACTGCGGCGTGTTGTCGTCATGCTGTCCTCCGTGAAACGCAACCTCTGCATGCCCCAGCACCTCGATCAACTCGCCGGCGGCGGCGCACATGCTCCGGCACTTGGCGAGGTCGTTGACGCGCATGATGAACATCGCGAGGGCGGTCTTGTCCAGCGCCGCAACCAGCGTTGCTATCGCGGCCGCTATCAAGAAACTGGATGCCATACGCGCCGCTCAGCTTCCAGGAAACTGCGCCATGGTCGCACATGAACGACCGGAATCAGTCACTGACCAGCGTCGCCTCAGGGTCAAGCCCGGAGGTCAGATGGAAGTGAAGGTAGCGAAGAACGCAGTGCGCGCCGGCCGGGATCGTCGAACGGTACGTTGAACTTGCGTCGATACGCTGCAGGCGACAGGCCAACCTCCCGACGGAACAGCCTGCGAAAGAACGCCGAGTCCTCGTACCCCACTTGCTGCGCCACAGCGTCGATGGCACCGCCGCCGCGCTCGATGAGCCGCTTGGCGGCCTCCAGTCGCAAACCGCGTACGTAGTCCATCGCCATCTGGCCGGTGGCCGCGCGAAAGCGACGCGAGAACCTGCGCTGGGTCAGTCCGGATCGGCTCACCATGGCCGCGACGGGATTCGGCTGCGCGTAGTGCTCCGCGATCCATTGCTGGCAGTCACTTATCGTCCGATCGCCGTGCTGGGTGCGCCCGGTGGACACGGCGAACGGCAGCTGCCCGTCTTCGTGGCCAGCCAGCAGATAGACCTTGGCCGTAGCGATTGCGTGCTCCCGACCCCAGCAGCGCGCCACGTTCATGGACGCGCCGCAGCCACGCGATCTCGGTGCCATAGCGCCCGCGAGGTGTCGTATCGATACGCGTGTACATGTCGCAGACGACCGCCGCATCCACGCGCGGCGGATCCGCGAGCGAGCCATGCGGCTCCACCAGCACATTGCCAAGGCAGCGGAACGGCTCACCCGTGGCGGAGACAATGCGCACATCGAGCATGCTCTCGCCGGACTCCCCCGTGGTCATGTCCGGATACACCGTTCCGACGGAAACGAGCACGTCATACAGCCCGTTCAGCACCGATGGCGTGGATTCCGGCGCAACCAGCAGCGCTATCACCGGTTTTGCAGCTTTCGACATGGGCATTCCGGAAGAACCAGCCAGCATATCCAATTAGGCCTGATTCTGGCCGGAACCGCACTTCGCGACGAACCGCCGAGCCGATACATTGGCCCCAATCGCATTACCGGAGTGAGTTCCATGGGCGTCGTCGAGTGGACTTTCCTGTTGCTGACCCCCGTCACCTACTTCGCAATGCTGACCGCTGAAAGGTTATGGCCAGCACGCGCGTTTCCGCCGCGCCGCGGCTGGCAATGGACGGGCACGGCCTTCCTGATCCTGTCGATGGCGATCGGCGTCACGCTGCCCCTGTTCCTGCCCTGGGACTGGATCGCAAGCGTACGCTGGCTCGACGGCAGCGGGCTCGATCCGCTCGCCGCTGCAGTGACCGGTTACCTGTTTACGCTCTATGCATTGTTCCAGCACATGAACGTCCGCACGCCGCAATGGCTTGGGTACATCATCCAGCGCCCGGAGTCGCACAGCCTGCATCACGCGCGAGGCGTGCACTTCTACGACTTCTCGGACCTGCCCCT
>JANPDV010000255.1:0-4373 GCA_031431655.1 Gammaproteobacteria bacterium
GGCCCGTTCTCCGGTCTGGTCGCCACCGTTGGCGGCAGTGTCAGCCAGAACGCAGTCAGTCATGGCAGCGGCGCCCACGGTACCTCGGCCCGATCCGTGCTCGGCATGGACGTCGTGCTCGCCAATGGCGAGATCCTCAGCACCTCAGGCTCGAACGCCACGCGCAACTATGGACCCGATCTTGCCGGCCTGTTCACTGGCGACTGCGGCGTGCTCGGCATCAAGGCCCGCATCCGCCTGCCGCTGCTCGCGCGGCGCGCGGGCTTCGAAGCCGTGTCCTTTGCGTTCGACGACTTCGCGAGCTATCACGCGGCGATCCGTGCGATCGCCGTCGAGGCGATCGACGAAGAGAACTTCGGCCTCGATCTCGCGTTGTCGCAGGGCCAGATTGCACGCCAGGACGGTGTCGCGCAGAAAGCCCGGGTGGCGGCGGATGTCATGCGCGCCGCACCCAGCAAGCTCGCAGGTCTGAAGCAGCTGGCCAGCATGGCGGTCTCGGGCGAGAGCGCGATGCGCTCCGGCGAGTGGATGCATCATTTCCTGATCGAGGGCGTGGACGCCAGCGATGCCGCCGTGCGCGCGAAGCGGCTGCGCGAGATCCTGGCGCAGCACGGCCGCGAGATCGCCAACAGCGTGCCGGCCTTCGTGCACACCCTGCCGTTCGCGCCGCTGACCAATGTGCTCGGCCCCAGGGGCGAGCGCTGGGTGCCGCTGCACGGCGTCTTTCGCCACGACGACGTCGTGCCATTTCACGAGGCGCTGATGGCGCTCTACGCCGAACGCGCGGCCGACATGGAGCGCCTCGGTGTCTGGACGGGGGGCATGTTCACGGCGGTCGGCCCGGCTGGCTTCCTCTATGAAATCGCGATGTACTGGCCGGACGAACGGCATGCGTTTCACGCGAACATGCTCGAAGCGGATTTCCTGGCCAAACAGACCGTGTATCCGCGCAATACCGAGGCGCGGAACTACATCGACCGCCTGAAGAAGGACCTGGTCGCGCTTTACCAGCAGTTTGGCGCGGCGCACTTCCAGCTCGGTCGAAGCTATCCGTATCGCGACCGGCTCGACACGAATGCCGCTGCGCTGATCGCGGCGATCAAGCAGCAGCTCGATCCGCAGGGACTGATGAACCCCGGTGCCCTGGGGTTCTAGAGAACTGGGGTTCTAGAGAACAGGAAGTCCAACGACACGGGGAGACTGCCGATGGACAACAAGCTGCTGTCGCGTCGCAACCTGATCCAGGCCGTGGGGGCTGCTGCCGCCGCATCCGGATTGACGGTGCCCACGCCGGCATCGGCGGCCGCACGTGCCGATGCACGTCGCGTGGCGCGCTCCGGCTGGGATGCCATCGTGGTCGGCGCCGGCACGGTGGGCCTGACGCTCGCGATCTTCGCCGCGAAGCGCAAAGCCCGCGTGCTGCTGCTGGACATCGCCGACACCACCGGCGGCACGCTGCACGTCTCCACCGGACAGATGAGCGCCGCAGGTACCGCGCTGCAGCGCTCGCGCGGCATCGTCGACACGCCGCAGGAGCACTACGACGACCTGCAGCGCATCTCGCGCGGCACCATCGACCCGGAGCTGGCGCGCCTGACGGTATTCAACGCCGCAGCAACGTTCGACTGGCTGGTCTCGCGTGGCTTCGAGCCGCTGCCCACGCACCCGGTGATGGGCGAAGCGCATGAGCCTTACAGCAAGCCGCGCTATTACTGGGCCGCCGAAGGCGGCCGCGCCATCATGAAGGTGCTGCAGCGCGAAGTGCAGGCCCCGGTCGACAGTGGTGCTGTGTCGATCCTGCTGAAGCACGATGTCTTTGAACTGCTGCAGGCGCGCGACGGGCGCGTACGCGGCGTGCGCACGCGCGACGATGCCGGCACCGTGCGCGAATTCACCGCTCGCTCGGTCGTGCTCGCCACCGGCGGCTACGCAGGCGACCCGGCGACGTATGCCAGGCTCAGCGGCCGCCCGCAGTACGTCAACCTCGCCTACCCGCACTGTCGCGGTCGCGGCATCGAGCTCGGCCTCGCTGCCGGCGGCACGCTGCGCGGCATCGACAACTACATGTCGAACTACGGACTGGTGCTGGCTTCGGACGACTACCCGGCGAGCGTATTTGCGCGCCCCAGCGATTTTCCGCAGAAGCGCAAGCCCTGGGAAATCCACGTGAACGCCGAGGGGCGGCGCTTCGTGCGGGAGGACGTACCGAGCGTCGATGCCCGCGAGCAATCCCTGCTCTGGCAGACCGGCGGCCGCCGCTGGATCGTGTTCGACGACGCGATCCTCGCCGCCGCGCCGCCCGTGCTGCAGAACTTCACGCGCGAAGACCTGCGCGGCGCGTTCGACGTGCACCCGTGGTTCAAGCGCGCCGATTCCGTTGGCGCGCTGGCGCGTGCCGCCGGCATCGACCCCACGGGCCTCGAAGGCAGCGTCGCGATGTACAACTACGGCGTGAGGACCGGCGTCGATCCGCTCGGCAGGGAGCATCACCCACTGCCGATCGCCAGGGGCCCGTTCTATGCGATCCGCACGCAGGCGACCGCCGTCACCGCTGCGGCGGGCCTGACCGTCGACGCGTCGCTGCGCCTGCTGCGTGCCGACGGCAGCACAATCCCTGGCCTGTTCGCCGCGGGCGAAGTGCTCGGCGCCGGCAGCCTGCAGGGCAAGGCCTACTCGGGCGGCATGATGGTGACGCCGGCGCTGACATTCGGAAGGCTTCTTGGCGAGCGGTTGCTGTCGCTCAGCAGCTAGCTGCGGCGTCGGCCGAATAGCGCCAACGACTGAGCGCCCTGCGGTCAGTCGCAGCGGTTTGTCGCGCGCACTCGGCCCGAACAGCACGACGATTACGCTGCGCCGACCCGAGTGCGCGCCTGCCGGACGATCCCCATGACCCACACGCCCCGTTTCGCCACCCAGATCGTCGGCAGCTGGAGCAAGCCGAAGTGGCTGTGCAACCACGAGATGTTCTTTGCCCCGGAGAACACCTGGTGGCGCGTCCCGCCGGAGCAGCTCGCCGAGGCCCAGGATGACGCCACCCTGCTGGCGATCCACGATCAGGAGCACGCCGGCCTGACCTACGTCACCGACGGCGAGCAGCGCCGCCAGACGTTCAGTGGCTATTTCAACGTGCTGGGCGGCATCGACAGCGTCAACCGGACACCGTACAGCGTGAAGATGGGCGACATCGGCAACGCGCTGACCATGAAGACGCGCCCCACGCTGGCGCATGCTTCGGACGCGAAGATCCCGGTGTTCACGATCCCCACGGTGAATGCGCCGATCACCTGGGATCGCCCGATCCTCGGCGCGGACTTCGCCTTCCTGCGCAGGCACACGACGCACCGGGCCAAGGCCACGGTCATCGGCCCCTGCTCGCTCGCCGTCCGGCTCGGCAATGCCCACTACCCCAGCGCCGCGGCGCTGGCGTTTGCGATCGGCGATGCGCTGAACCAGGAGTTGCGCGCGCTCGAGGCCGCCGGCGCGGACCTGATCCAGCTCGATGAGCCGGAAGTGCATTTCCGTTACAGCGAGATCAAGGACTACGCGGTGGAGGCCATCAATCGTGCGGTGCGCGGCATCAAGGTGCCCACCGCGGTGCACGTCTGCTACGGCTACTCGAAGAACATTGCATCGAAGCGCACCAACCCCGTCTACGAGCGCGCGCTCGAACTGCTGGGCGCCACCGATGCCACCGATATCAGCCTGGAGTACGAGCAGCCTGGCCATGCGCCCGAACTGCTGACGCACATCGGCAGCAAGAACGCCATTCTCGGCGTGCTCAACCTGGACACCGAAGCGCCGGTGGAACGCGCGGAACAGATCGTCGCGCGGGCGCGCGCCGCCCTCGAAGTCGTCGCGCCCGAACGACTGCGCCTGGCGCCGGATTGCGGCATGTGGTTCCTGCCGCGCGACCGCGCGCTGGCGAAGATCAGCGCAATGGAACAGGCGGCCGCGCAGCTGCGCGGTTAGCGCCGCAGCCCGCGCGCCGGCCAGGTCCACGGCGCTGCCCTCTACTGTCGCTTGCCGTCGACCACCTGCGCCCGAACGTCCTCGTAGCCGCGGCGAAAGCCTACGATCGGCGTCGCCGGCGGTTTACCGCCGACGCTGTTGATGCGATAGCCCATCGGGCGCTCCGCGTCGTCGGTCCACAGGTCGAACTCCATCACGAACATGCCGCCATTGGGCAGCGGGATGCGCTCGACCATCTCGTAGTCACGGATCGTGAGTGCCGGGCCCTCCGCGCGCTTCACCGGCCGCTCGCCGCGCAGACGCAGCGCCGCGCGCTGGTTGTCCGGGCTGGTTTCCGGCCGCCGCAGTTCCTGCGCTGCCCATTGGAAAGACTGCATCCCGCCCCTGGCGCGATCGTAGTGGCG
>JANPDV010000256.1:0-6193 GCA_031431655.1 Gammaproteobacteria bacterium
GATCGAGAACATCCAGCGCGAGGACCTCAATCCTCTGGAGGAAGCCCGTGCACTCGATCGACTCATCCGTGAGTTCGGTGTGACGCACCAGCAGGCCGCCGATGCGGTCGGCCGCTCGCGCGCTGCGGTCAGCAATCTGCTGCGGTTGCTGGACCTGGCGCCGGCCGTGGCCACGCTGGTCGAACAGCGCCAGCTCGAAATGGGACACGCGCGTGCGCTGCTGGCCTTAAGTTCGCAGCGCCAGCAGAACGAGGTCGGTTCGCTGGTCGCGAAGAAGGGCCTGTCGGTGCGCGAAACGGAGGCGTTGGTGCGGCGGCTGGTGGCGCCGCCGGGCAGCAGTACCGGCGGCGACGCCGATGGCGGCGCGGGCGGGCGCCGCCTGGACCCGAACGTCGCGCGCCTGCAGGCCGACCTTTCGGAGAAACTGGGGGCCCGCGTCGCGATCCAGCACTCCGCCGCGAGCGGCAAAGGCAAGCTGGTCGTCGCTTACAACTCGCTCGACGAGCTGGACGGCATCCTCGGGCACATCCAGTAGCCGCGACCGGCGGGCTGGTGCATCGCAAGTGCCCCGGCGGGCACGCCCGACGGCGCCGAGCCGGCCTGTTTCGCGTGAATCTGTTGCTTTTGTGCAGCGCAAGATAAAGTCCTTGCCGCGCCCATGGGGTCTCTCTATAATCCGCGCCGCTGTCGGGGGTCCCGCAGGCCTCAGCAGGGAAGCGAAAGCTTAAGTGAAACAAATACTTGCGGGATCGCTGCCAGATTCGAGGACGCGCGTGGCCGCGGCTGAAAAGTTCACGATGGACCTGCCGGCCGCAAGGCGGCTCGCAGTCTCGGTCGTGGCAGGCCAGGCGCTTCTGACCGCAATCATCGCAGGCGCCTGTGCGCTGGCTTTCGGCCCTCTGGCCGGCAAGTCCGCGGCACTGGGCGGCGGCATCAACGTGCTCGCCGGGCTTGCGATGGTGCTGTTTGCTTTCGGTCGCAGGGCGGGTACTGACCCGGCACGGATTGCCCGGTCATTCTTCGTCGGCGAAGGCGTGAAGCTCGGGGTCATGGTCACAGCGTTCGTGGTGGTGCTGACCACGATGAAGGTCTCGATGGGTGCGCTGTTCGCCACCTACGTCGCGACGTTCTTCGTGTACTGGATCGCGCTGGCGAATGCGCTGCCGCCGCTCGGCGGGAAGAAGTAAGAGGGAGCGAGAAGTCTCTTCATGGCATCCGAACACGGCGGCACGCCCAGCGCGACCGAGTACATCGTCCATCACCTTCAGAACCTCAAGACCGAGGGCGAAGGGTTCTGGGTGGTGCATCTCGACAGCCTGTTCTTCTCGATCACCCTCGCAATCGTGTTTGCCGGCGCGTTCTACATTGCGGCGCGTACGGCGCAGAAGCGCCGCGCATCCGGCATGCCAAGCCGTTTTCAAACCTTCTGCGAGGTCGTCGTCGACTTCGTCGACTCGCAGGTTCGCGATACTTTCCACGGCAAGAGCAGGCTGATCGCGCCGCTGGCGCTGACGATCTTCTGCTGGGTGTTCCTGTTCAACAGCATGGACGTCGTGCCGGTGGACCTGCTGCCGAAGTTCGGCGAGGGCGTGCTGGGGCTGGAGCATCTCAAGGTGGTGCCGAGCACCGACCTCAACATCACCTTCGGCATGTCGCTTACGGTGTTCCTGCTGTGCATCTATTACAGCATCAAGATGAAAGGCCTCGGCGGCTTCATCGCGGAGCTGACGCTGCAGCCGTTCTCCAGCAGCAACAAGCTGGTGCAGGCGCTCCTGGTGCCGATCAACTTCCTGCTGGAGTCGATCACCTTCGTCGCGCGCCCGGTGTCGCTGGCGCTGCGTCTCTACGGCAACCTCTACGCCGGCGAGATGATCTTCCTGCTGATCGCCGTGATGACGCTGGGCGTCGGGTTCGCCGGCCTCGCGAGCTTCGGCGGCATCCTCGCCACCATCGGCCAGCTGCTCGCCGGCACCGTGTGGGCCCTGTTCCACATCCTCGTCGTCACGCTGCAGGCGTTCATCTTCATGATGCTGACCATCGTGTATCTGAGCATGGCGCACGAGCATCACTGACCGTTTTCCTTCCGCAATCACGTTTTCTTCAAGGTTTCTCTCAGGAGTAGTTCGATGATCGAAAGCATTGCGCAGATTCAGTCCATGACCGTGCTCGCCGTGGGCATCATTTTCGGCATGGGCGCCCTCGGCACCGCGATCGGCTTCGGTTTGCTTGGCGGCAAGTTCCTCGAAGGCGCCGCACGCCAGCCCGAGCTCACCCCGCAGCTGCAGGTCAAGATGTTCATCGTCGCCGGCCTGCTCGACGCGGTCGCGATGATCGGTATCGGTTTCGCGCTGTTCTTCACCTTCGCGAATCCGTTCCTCGGCGCCGTCCAGGCGGCCGCGCAGTAATCACCCGCTCGCGCGCTGTGATCCCGGGCTGCGGAGCCCGGGCGCACGCCGCACGCAGGAGCCGACTGTGAACATCAATCTGACGCTTGTCGTACAGATGATTGTCTTCTCGATCCTCATCTGGGTCGTGATGACATTTATCTGGCCGATCATTCTGGAAGCGATGGACGAGCGCGAAAAGAAGATCGCGACCGGCCTCGCCGCCGCCGAGAAGGGCGAGAAGTCGCTCGCCGAAGCGCGCGACAAGTCCGAGGCGATCGTCCGCGAGGCGCGCGAGCGCGCCAAGGCGATCGAGGATCAAGCCGCGCGGCGCGCCACCGAAGCCATCGAAGGCGCCAAGCAGACCGCGCTCAGCGAAGGCGCGCGTCTGGTAGCGGCGGCCCGCACCGAAGCGGCCACAGAGACCACGCGGGTGCGCGACCAGCTGCGCAAGGAGTACGGCTCGCTGGTGGTCACCGGCGCTTCGCGGTTGCTCGAGAAGGAAATCGACGCCGGCAAGCACGCGCAGCTGCTAGACAAGCTGGCCGACGACATCGGCCGCGGCTGAGCGCGGCAGACGGGAGCAACCATGGCTGAAGCTGCAACCATCGCCCGGCCCTATGCCCGCGCGGCTTTCGAAGCCGCTGGCCAGCACGGCGGGATCGCTGCTGGCGGTCTGAAGGCCTGGGGCGATTTCCTCGCCCGGGCCAGCGCCGCAGTCGGCGATCAGCGCGTCGCGGGGCTGCTCGACAACCCGCGCGTGCGAGCCCCCGAGCTGGTCACGTTCCTGCTCGAGGTCTGCTCCATGACCGGCAGTGACGCCGCGCGCAACTTCGTGCAGCTGCTGGCCGAGAATCGCCGCCTGCACCTGCTGCCCGAAATCGCCACCCAGTTCGACACGCTGCGCGCGGACTTCGAGAACACGCTCGATGTCACGGTCACGTCTGCCATGCCCCTGACGCCGGAGCAGAGCGAAAAGCTCTCTGCTTCGCTGACCAGGCGGCTGAAGCGCCGCGTCATGCTGCATGCGCAGGTCGACGCGTCACTGATCGGCGGCGCCATCGTGCGCGCCGGCGATTTCGTCATGGACGGGTCGCTGCGCGGGCGGGTCGAGCGGCTTGGCAATGCAATGGCTGCGAGCTGAGGCGTCGCCGGCGCGCTCCGCAGCAGCACCAGTTTCGAAGCTTTAAGAGTTTGACGAGCCCGCAACGCGGGCGAGGACTTACGAAATGTCGATCAAAGCATCCGAAATCAGCGATCTCATCAAGCAACGCATCGACAAGTTCCAGTCGGCTGCGGACGCTCGCAATGTCGGCACCGTAGTGTCCGTGACGGACGGCATCTGCCGCATCCACGGTCTCGCCGATGTGCGCTATGGCGAAATGATCGAGTTCCCCGGCAACCTGTTCGGCCTGGCGCTGAACCTCGAGCAGGACTCGGTTGGCGCGGTCGTGCTGGGCGACTACAAGGGCATCAGCGAAGGCGACATCGTCAAGACGACGAACCGCATCCTCGAGGTGCCGGTGGGTCCGGAACTGCTTGGCCGCGTGGTCGACGCGCTGGGCAACCCGATCGACGGCAAGGGCGCGCTGAAGGCGACCCGCACGGCTCCGATCGAGCGCGTCGCGCCGGGCGTCATCTACCGCAAGTCCGTCAGCCAGCCGGTGCAGACCGGCTACAAGGCCGTCGACGCGATGGTGCCGGTCGGACGCGGGCAGCGTGAGCTGATCATCGGCGACCGCCAGACCGGCAAGACCGCGATGGCCATCGACACGATCATCAACCAGAAGGCGTCGGGCGTTAAGTGCGTCTACGTCGCGATCGGCCAGAAGCAGTCGTCCATCGCCAACGTGGTGCGCAAGCTCGAAGAGAACGGCGCGATGGCCCACACCATCGTCGTTGCCGCGTCGGCCTCGGTGCCGGCCGCCATGCAGTACCTGTCCGCCTACTCCGGCGTGACGATGGGCGAGTACTTCATGGACAACGGCGAAGATGCACTGATCATCTACGACGATCTGTCGAAGCAGGCCGTAGCCTATCGCCAGATCTCCCTGCTGCTGCGCCGCCCGCCGGGCCGCGAAGCCTATCCCGGCGACGTGTTCTACCTGCACTCACGCCTGCTCGAGCGCTCCGCGCGCGTCAACGAAGAGTACGTCGAGATGCAGACCAAGGGTCGCGTCAAGGGCAAGACCGGCTCGCTCACCGGATTGCCGATCATCGAGACACAGGCCGGCGACGTCACCGCGTTCGTGCCGACCAACGTCATCTCGATCACCGACGGCCAGATCTTCCTCGAGACCGATCTCTTCAACGCCGGCATCCGTCCGGCGATGAACGCCGGCATCTCGGTGTCGCGCGTCGGCGGCGCCGCGCAGACCGACATCATCAAGCGCCTCGGCGGCGGCATCCGTCTCGCGCTCGCGCAGTACCGCGAGCTGGCGGCATTCTCGCAGTTCGCCTCGGACCTCGACGAAGCCACCCGCAAGCAGCTCGAGCGCGGCCAGCGCACCACCGAGGTGATGAAGCAGAAGCAGTACGCGCCGATGTCGGTCGCGGAAATGGCGCTGTCGATCTACTCGGTCAACAACGGCTACATGGACAAGGTCGATCGCAACAAGATCGTCGACTTCGAAGCGGCGATGCAGAACTTCGCCAGGTCGAAGTACAAGGCCGAGCTCGACGCCATCAATGCCGAGCCTTCGCTGAAGAAGCACGAAGGCACGCTGAAGAAGATCTGCGAAGACTTCGCCTCGACGGGCACGTACTGATTACCGCCCGGCGCGTCGCAGCACCTTCGCCCAACGACAGCAGCCTCCGCGCCCTGGACTGACCTATGCCTGGTACCAAGGAAATCCGCAGCAAGATCGCGAGTGTCAAGAGCACTCAGAAGATCACCAAGGCGATGGAAATGGTCGCGGCCAGCAAGATGCGCCGCGCCCAGGACCGCATGCGCCTGGCGCGTCCGTACGCCGACAAGATCCGCACCGTCATCGGCCACCTGAACCAGGCGAATCCGGATTTCCAGCATCCGTTCCTGCAGGAGCGCGAGGTGAAGGCCGTCGGCATCATCGTGATCTCGACTGATCGCGGACTGTGCGGCGCGCTGAATGCCAACACGTTCAAGACCACCCTGCTGGCGGTGCGTGAGTACCAGGCAAAGGGCATACCGGTCAGCCTCTGCCTGATCGGCACCAAGGCTGTCGCCTTCTTCCGTCGCCTCAGCAACCTGCCGATCATCGGCAGCGTCACGGGTCTCGGCGACAGACCGCACGTCAAGGATCTGCTCGGTACCGTCAAGGTGATGCTCGACGCGTATCGCGAAGGCAAGATCGACCGCCTGCTGCTGGTGCACACCGAGTTCGTCAACACCATGACGCAGAAGTCGCGCGCGCTGCAGCTTCTGCCGGTGGAAACCCTGGACGCCTCCGACCTGCAGGAGAACTGGGACTACATCTACGAGCCCGAGGCCGGCGAGATCCTCGATGGCGTGCTGATGCGCTATATCGAGTCGCAGGTGTATCGCGGCGCGGTCGAGAACGTGGCCAGCGAGATGGCGGCGCGCATGGTCGCGATGAAGGCGGCCTCCGATAACGCGGGGAAACTCATTGGGGACTTGCAGCTGGTGTACAACAAGGCTCGTCAGGCCAGCATCACCAAGGAGCTCTCCGAGATTGTCGGTGGAGCCGCGGCGGTTTGATGCCTGTGTTCTCGTACATCGCCAGACCTCCGCGGGCCCGAAGCGCACGAGATGTGTGCTCTCGGGAACGCCGTGAATCCATCCCTGGAGGCTCCGGGCGCGCCATCCATGG
>JANPDV010000257.1:0-5457 GCA_031431655.1 Gammaproteobacteria bacterium
TGATCCGGGGCCAGATCAACCTGCGCGACGCCGTGCGCCGTACGATCGAACTGTCCACCCCGGAGGGCAAGACCTATCGCCTCGCCGCCAGGACCGCGACGCTGATCGTGCGACCGCGCGGCTGGCATCTGTACGAGAAGCACCTTGGATTTCGCGCTGCGCCAGTGCCGGGCGCGTTCGTCGACTTCGGTCTGTATCTGTTCCACAACCATGCCGCGCTGCGGGCTGCGGGCAGCGGGCCGTACTTCTACCTGCCGAAGCTCGAAAGCCACCGCGAGGCGCGGCTGTGGGCCGAAGTGTTCGATTTCGCCGAACGCCGGCTTGGCATAGCGCATGGCAGCATCAAGTGCACCGTGCTGATCGAGACCATCCTCGCGGCATTCGAGATGGACGAGATCCTCTACGAACTGCGTGACTACATCGTCGGCCTCAACTGTGGCCGCTGGGACTACATCTTCAGCTTCATCAAGAAGTTCGCGCGCCGGCCGGATTTCGTGCTGCCGGACCGGCAGCAGGTGACGATGACGACGCACTTCCTGCGCTCGTATTCGCTGCTCTGCATCCAGACGTGCCATCGACGCGGCGCCTTCGCCATGGGCGGCATGGCGGCGCAGATCCCCATCAAGAACGACCCGGCCGCCAATGAGGCGGCTCTCGGCAAGGTGCGCGCGGACAAGGAGCGCGAAGCCGGTGACGGGCACGATGGCACCTGGGTGGCGCATCCAGGGCTGGTGCCGGTGGCGATGCAGGTCTTCGACCGCTTGATGCCAGCTCCCAACCAGGTCACGCGGCTGCGCGACGATGTCAAGGTCACCGCGGCCGATCTGCTGGCGATTCCGCCAGGCCAGATCACCGCGGCGGGCCTGCTGAACAATATCAGTGTCTCGCTGCAGTACCTGGCGGCATGGCTTTCGGGCAACGGCTGTGTGCCGATCAATAACCTGATGGAAGACGCGGCGACGGCGGAGATCTCGCGCGCGCAGATCTGGCAGTGGATTCGCCATCCACGCGGCGTGCTGGCCGATGGTCGGCGGGTCACGGCGGAGCTGTTCCGCGCGATGCTGGCCGCCGAGGCAGCCCGGCTGCGCGCCGAGCTGGGCGAGGTTGCCTGGACCCGCGGCCACTTCGAACCGGCCGCGCGCTTGTTGGACGAAATCACGACCGCCGACGAATTCTCGACCTTCCTCACGCTCGCGGCCTACCGCGAGCTGCAATAGTCAAACGCATCTGCTCAGGAGATCTCCGATGACTTCGCGTAACGCCACCGAACTTGCGAATGAATGGCAGAACAATCCGCGCTGGAACGGCGTGCAGCGTGGCTACACGCCCGCCGACGTCCTGCGGCTGCGCGGCACCGTGCACATCGAGCACTCGCTCGCGCGTCATGGGGCCGAGAAGCTCTGGCGCTACATGGCCACCCTGCCGTTCGTGAATGCGCTGGGGGCGATGACCGGCAACCAGGCGATGCAGCAGGTCAGGGCCGGCCTCCAGGCCATCTACCTCTCCGGCTGGCAGGTCGCCGGCGACGCCAACGTCGCGGGTGAGATGTATCCCGACCAGTCCCTCTATCCGGTCAACTCGGTGCCGGAAGTGGTGCGCAAGATCAACCGCACGCTGATGCGCGCCGACCAGATACATCACGCCGAGGGCGATCATGCCATCGACTGGCTGCAGCCGATCATGGCCGACGCCGAGGCCGGCTTTGGCGGCGTGCTGAACGCGTTCGAGCTGATGAAGTCGATGATCGAGGCTGGTGCCGCCGGGGTCCACTTCGAGGACCAGCTGTCGTCGGCCAAGAAGTGTGGCCACATGGGCGGCAAGGTGCTGGTGCCTACGCAGGAGGCGGTCAACAAGCTGGTGGCGGCGCGTCTCGCCGCCGATGTCTGCGACGTGCCGACCGTGCTGGTGGCGCGCACCGATGCGGAGTCGGCCAACCTGCTGACCTCCGACGTCGACGAGCGCGATCGGCCGTTCATCGACGCGTCCGCCGGCCGCACGCCCGAGGGCTTTTTCAACGTCCACGCATCACTGGAGCAGGCCATTTCCCGAGGCCTCTCCTATGCGCCCTACGCCGACCTGATCTGGTGTGAAACAGGCAAGCCGGACCTCGCCGAAGCCCGGCACTTCGCCGAGGCGATTCATCGCCAGTTCCCGGGCAAGATGCTGGCCTACAACTGCTCGCCGTCGTTCAACTGGAAGAAAAAGCTCGACGACGCGACGATCGCGAAGTTCCAGCGCGAGCTGGGCGCCATGGGCTACAAGTTCCAGTTCATCACCCTGGCTGGGTTCCACGCGCTGAACTACTCCATGTTCACGCTCGCCAAGGGGTATCGCGAATCGCAGATGACGGCCTACGTGGCGCTGCAGCAGGCCGAGTTTGCCTCGGAGAAGGACGGCTACACAGCGACCAAGCACCAGCGGGAAGTCGGGGCAGGATACTTCGACGACGTGACCCAGACCGTCACGGCCGGCCTGTCGTCGGTCACTGCGATGAAGGGTTCCACCGAAGAGGAGCAGTTTCGCGGCGCGGCCAAGGCCTGAGCAACGCTCGGCGCCCAGACACGATCCAGTCTCGAGAGCCGGGACTTGTGGATTGCGAACGTGCACAATTTCGCGGTTCGTAGACTGCAGTCCAATCAGGAAAGAGGGGGGAGTGTCATGGTCCAGAAGAATGCCAAGGCTGATTCCAATGCCAAGGCTGATTACGTGGCCGAAGTTCGCAAGTACGTCGAGACGGTGGACGAGAAGGCCGTTGCCGCGATCGTCAAGTATTGCGGCATCGCGCTGCGCAAGACCGACAGCGCCATGGTGTCAGGCAGCGACAAGGAAGAACTCGCGCGTATCCGCGCCGGCTTCGCCAAGCGCAAGCTGGGCCTCGATGCGATCGGGGCGGACGCCGGCATCAACGCCGTGCTGATCAAGATGAAGGGCGACCGTCGCAAGAGCCGCGTCGCGTTCTATTACCTGCTGGCCATGGCAACGGGCAACCTCAGCAAGCTCACCTGACGCTCAGCAGCGCCGCCGGCCGCCGTGCGCCGGTGTCCGGGCGCCCGGCGTGCCCGGCCCCGACGTGGGGCCAGCCCCGGCGTGTAGAATCGCGCGCTTTCCCGGCATCGGCGGCGCGCATGCAGTATGAGCACATCACCGTCCCCCGCGACGGTTCACGTATCACCGTAAACCCGGACGGCTCAATCGACGTGCCGGATGTACCCATCATCCCGTTCGTCGAGGGCGATGGCATCGGCATCGACGTGACGCCGGTCATGCTCAAGGTGGTCGATGCGGCCGTCAGGCGCGCGTATGGCGCCCGGCGACGCATCGCGTGGATGGAAGTCTACGCGGGCGAAAAGGCCAACCGGGTCTGCGGCACCTGGTTTCCCGACGAGACCCTGCATGCCCTGCGCGAGTTCGTGGTGTCGATCAAGGGTCCGCTGGCCACCCCGATCGGGGGCGGCATCCGCTCGCTTAATGTGGCGATGCGCCAGACCCTGGACCTGTACGCCTGCGTCCGTCCGATCCGCTACTTCCCCGGGGTTTCCAGCCCGATGCAGGACGCCTCGCTGACCGACATGGTCGTATTCCGGGAAAACACCGAGGACATCTACGCCGGCATCGAGTATCCGGCGGGTTCGCAGGACGTGCAGAAGCTCATCAAGTTCCTGCAGGGCGAGTTGAAGGCCACCGGTATCCGCTTCCCGGAAAGCTCCGGTATCGGAATCAAGCCGGTGTCGAAGGAGGGCAGTCAGCGCCTGATCCGCATGGCCATCAAGTATGCGATCGACAACGATCGCGTCTCGGTGACGCTGGTGCACAAGGGCAACATCATGAAGTACACCGAGGGGGCCTTCCGCAACTGGGGCTACCAGCTGGCGAAGGAGGAATTCGGTGCCGTCGAGATCGGCGCCGGGCCCTGGCTGAGCTTCCGCAATCCGGTTTCCGGCAAGGAGATCGTGATCAAGGACGTGATCGCCGACAACTTCCTGCAGCAGGTGCTGCTGCGTCCGGAGGAGTACGACGTCATCGCCACGCTGAACCTCAACGGCGACTACATTTCAGATGCGCTGGCGGCGCAGGTCGGTGGCATCGGCATCGCGCCGGGTGGCAACATCGGGCACGGGCTGGCGGTGTTCGAGGCGACCCACGGCACGGCGCCGGGCTTCGCCGGCAAGGATCGCGTCAACCCGGGCTCGCTGATTCTCTCGGCCGAGATGATGCTGCGCTACCTGAAGTGGAACGAGGCGGCCGACCTGATCATCAAGGGGCTGGCGAACACCATCGCGGCGAAGGAACTCACCTACGACCTCGCGCGGCTGCGCGAGGCCATCCGCGCCAGCAAGCGAGAGCTCGCAGGTCGCCGCAATGTCGAGGAAGCCATGCAGACGCTGATCCCCGGAGCGAAGCTGATGAGCTGTTCCGGCTTCGGCGAAGCCATCGTGCGCCACATGGACGACTGACGCGTGCCGCGGGCCGCACATGTGGTTGAAGCGCAGTTCGACGCCGCCTGCACGCGCTGCGAGCGCCTGGCAGGTTTCCTGGCCGATTGCCGCAGCGAACGTCCCGCGTACCACGCCCGGCCAGTGCCCGCCTTTGGCGCGGTTGCGCCGCGCCTGTTGATCGTCGGGCTGGCGCCTGGCATGCACGGCGCCAATCGTACGGGTCGTCCGTTTACCGGCGACTACGCGGGCGTGTTGCTCTACGAGACGCTGCATCGCCTCGGTGTGACATCGGCGCCGCAATCCGTGTCCGTCGATGACGGGCTGCGGCTGGATGGCGTGCGCATCACCAATGCGGTGAAGTGCCTGCCGCCCGCGAACAAGCCAACGCCCGGGGAGATCCGCAGCTGCAATCGCTACCTCGCGGCCGAACTGCAGCAGCTGTCGAGCGTCCGTGCGGTGCTTGCGCTGGGACGCGTCGCGCACGAGGCGACCCTGCTCGCGCTCGGGCTGAAACGCAGCACGGCCGCGTTTGCGCACGGCGCCGAGCACGCGCTGGATCGTGGCCGCTGGCTGATCGATTCGTACCACTGCAGCCGCTACAACACCCAGACCCGCAGGCTCAGCGCAGCGATGTTCGAGGCAGTGGTGGCGCGCGCGCGGGTCCTGGCGGGGGGCGCCGGCTGAGCACGATGACTGCGACGGTCGAGTTTGACTCCAGGACGTTCGTCGCGAATCTGCCGCGGCGGCCGGGTGTTTACCGGATGTACTCCGCGGCGGAGGAGATCCTCTACGTCGGCAAGGCGGCGAGCCTGCGCGACCGCGTCGCGAGCTACTTCAATCCGGGCAATGTGCAGCCGAAGGTGCGCGTGCTGGTCGCCCAGATTGCGCGGATGGAGGTGACCGTCACCCGCTCCGAGACCGAGGCGCTGCTGCTCGAATACCACCTGATCAAGGAGCACCGGCCGCGCTACAACGTGGTGATGCGGGACGACAAGAGCTTCCCGTGGATCTGGCACTCGAA
>JANPDV010000258.1:0-3951 GCA_031431655.1 Gammaproteobacteria bacterium
TCCTTCTGTTGCAAGGATCTCGGCCTGCGCCATCAGACTGGCCAACGAAGCGTCCAGCAGGTTCACGATGCCACCGCCGCCCGCGACGCCTGCAGGAAAGCGAACCGCGGCAGCGCGAGCCGACGCAGTGCCAGCACGTCCTGCTCGGTATCGATGTCCAGCGCAAGCTCCGGGATGTCACAGGCGACCGCGCACAGGCCGCGCGCGCGCGCCGCTGCCAGGTGCTGCGCCGCGCTGTCGGCGCCAAAGCAGGGAACCAGGTGCGCGGGATCCCGCAGCCACAGCGCGTTGCTGCCGGAGCCGCCGCGATCGCGCGCCACCACGACGTCTGCCGAAGCGGCGCAATCGAGCAGCGCGCTTACGGTCGACGCCTTGAGCAACGGCAGGTCCGCGGCGACGACCAGCACCGGCAGCGGCGACGACGGCGCCGCAAGCGCGGCGGAACCGGCGCGCACCGTGTCGCGCTGCAGAGCCATGGCGAGCGCCGGATTGAGGCCCTGACCCGCGTCGGGCAATAGCCGTGTGCCCGGCCGCGCGCAGCGCGCGTCCTGGCTCAGCACATCGATCTGCCGGCAGTCGGGTGAGTCGCGCAGCGCCCGGAGCACTTGCTCGAACATTGCGAGCATCAACTCAGCGCGCTGCGCAGGCGGCAGCACCGCGGCCAGTCGCGACTTTCCCCCGGAAAGCGACCGCAGCGGCACGATCGCCCGAAAAGCACGGCCGGCGGGCTCCCGCGTCGGTCTCATGACGCGCGCCGCATTCCACTGCCTGCAAGCTCGTCCGCGAACTGCAAGGTGGCGCGTGCCAGCCGAACGCGATCGTCGAGCGAAGTCATGCGCGTCGGCGTCGCAAGAACCGGCAAGGAAAGCCCGGCCGCGTCGGCCGCATCGCCGTCGTCCAGCACGAGCCCGTCGAGCAATCCGCTGTAGTGACTGGCGATAGCCAGATTGTCCGGCGACAGAGCCATTTCGCGCATCATCTTTGCGGTCGGGCCCTTCACCGCATGCCCGCCAATCAAGGGGCTTACAGCCACGACCGGAGCCGCGGTCCGCTCCAGTGCGTCGCGCAGGGCGGGCATCGACAACATCGGGTCGACAGACAGGTATGGATTGGACGGACAGATCACGACCGCACGCAGGCCAGGCGCGCGCAGCATCTCGAGGATCTCAGGCAACACCCGTGCCCGCTCCGCGCCATCGAATTCGATCGAGATGACGCGCGGCTCGCAGCGCCGGCGCACGAAGTAGTCCTGGAACCCGAGCACGCCCTCGTCGCAGCGTACCAGCGTGCGGATGCGATCATTGCTCATCGGCCAGAGGCGCGCGTGGATCTGCAGCCGCTCGGCGAATGACTGCGTCACCGCGCTGAGGGATTCGCCATCGCGCAGCCGCCGCGTGCGCTCGAGGTGCAGGGCGAGATCGCGATCGCCCAGCGCGAACCACGTCGCACCACCGAGTTGGCGCAGGGCATCCAGCGCGTGCCAGGTCTCGTCGCCACGGCCCCATCCCTGCACAGGGTGCGACAGGCCCGCAAGCGTATAGAGCACCGTATCGAGGTCCGGACTGATCGCCAGCCCCAGGTGCTCGAAGTCATCGCCCGTGTTCACGGCGATAGCGAGCTCCCCCGGCGGCAGGACATGTGCCAGCCCGAGCGCAAGCTTGGCGCCCCCCACGCCACCACACAGGGCCAGAACCTGCGCAACACCGCTCATCGAAACAGATCCTCCTCCAAGGGCCGGATCAGAGTCTGGCCGTTGGCCGCGGAGGCCGTCCAGTCAATGCCGCGTGCGAGCACCACGGGGACACCCTCGCCGGCCTCCCCCATCGCGAGGGCGGCGCCCGCGGCCACCGCATCGGCCACCGCCACCTGGGTTGTTTCCATGACCCGGCCCGCGCGGTCGGGCGTGCCGCGCAGATCGTGTACCGCCGCCATGCCGCTGACGCCCAACGCAACGTTGACCACACCGTTGCGCCATGGTCGGCCGAAGCTGTCGCTGACGATGACCGCCAGCACGCACCCCGTTGCCAGCCGCAACGCGTCGCAAAGCTCGCGCGCGGAACCGTCAGGATCCGCGGGCAGCAGCAGTACTCGATCGGAGCAAGGCCCGGCGGAGATGTTCGAGCGATCGATGCCCGCGTTAGCCATGACGAAGCCAAGTCGGTGACGCGTGATCAGGACATTGCGCGCCGCGCGCACGACCGCGCTCGATTCGCGCAGCACCACCTCGACGAACCGCGGGTCCTTGTGGGTCCTCTCGCCGAGCTTGATGGCCTCGGCCCCAGGCGTGACGGCGTCAAGATCGACCCAGCGCGCCTCGCGCTTCGAGACGACCTTCTGCGCCACTACCAGGATGTCCCGATCCTGCAGCGGGCAAGCCATTCGCTGCAGAGCCGCGAGTATCTCGGCGGCGAGATCGTGGCCGGGGGCGATCTCGGGAAGGCCTCCGATGCCCAGGAACGAAACCGCGGGAACGCGCATTCAGGAAGTCAGTCGCCCGACTTCAGCTGACCGGTGATCCGCAGGCCCGCTCCGTCGACCGCGTAGTGTTTGTTCATGAAGATCAGCACCGAGGTCAACGCCTCGGCCGCGGCCGAGTTGACCAGCGCGCCGGCATGCAACCCGCGCAGCCCGCACGCATTCGCCAGGGTGACGCCGACCTCGCGCGCCGCCCGGTCGTCACCGAACACCAGCACGTCGCACTCGATCGTTTCGTCCGTCGCCAGCCTGTGCGCGGCGACGTTGTGGAATGCGGAGATAACCCGGACCTCGGGGCCGAGCCACTTCTGCGCCGCCACTGCCGTCGAGCCTTCGGCGGGCAACTGCACCCGCATCACCTTGGGCGGCACCAGCGGTACGGTCGTGTCGATGACTATCTTGCCGCGCACTTCGGCGCGGATGTCTTCGAGCGTCGCCCGCTGGGACGCGAACGGCACGGTCACGATCACGATTTCGCCGCGCGCCGCCGCTTCGCGGTTTGTCGCGGCAGCCAGCGGCACGGCTACCCCACCCGACAACTCGGCCGCCACGCGCGCCCCCTTTGCTGGATCGCGCGAGCCAAGCACGACGGCATGGCCGGCCAGGGCGAGGCGGCGGGCCAGCGCGGCGCCCAACTGGCCGGTGCCACCTACGATTGAAATGCGGGGCCTGGAATCGCTCATGAGGATGCCTGCGGAAAGAACAACGGGAGATTCTAGACGACGCTGGCCGTAGCCTGCGCACGCGTCCACAGCGCACGCCACTGGTTGAGGTCGGGCGTGACTTCAGCCTGCCACACCGCCTCAACCCGGCTGTCGCGACGCCAACTGCTTTCGGCCACTTCGAGGCGGCTCCCGATCCGCTGCGCCAGGATCCAGCGGTCGTCGCTGACACGGAAGACCCCCTTCATTCGCAGTGGACGCATCGCCGCGGGCAGCGCCGCGATGCCGGCGGTCAGGCACCAGGTGAGCCGATCGGCGTCGAAACCGACCTCGCATGGAAACACCCAGTGCATCGCGCGATACCCGTCCAGGTGGCCGACCGTTGCGCCGGCGCCTTCCCCGGCTTGCCGGGGCTCGGCCTGCAGCGCCGCTGCCGGCAACAGACCGCCCACGACGGATCCCACCCATGACTTGCGCGGAAACAGCTCGCTGGCCCACTGCGTGAATGCCGCGCGCTGCTGCGCGGTCGACGTTTCGGCCTTCGAAAGCGCGACCGCGTCGGCGATCCCGAGTTGCTCCCGCAACGGCGATCCGGGTGCCCGGATTGCCTCGTCCAGGCGTTCAGGGTCGACCAGTGCCACCACGCGACCCATCCGCAGCGCGCCGCGCCGGGCGTGCATCAGCAGTTCCTCCACGACGCCCGCCGGATGACCCAGTCCGGAAGGCTCGACCCAGATCTGCGCCGGCCTGACCTCATCCACCAGCTCCAGCAGATTGCGCCGGAAGTCCTGTTCGCCGGTGCAGCAGAGGCACC
>JANPDV010000259.1:0-5306 GCA_031431655.1 Gammaproteobacteria bacterium
GCGGGTCGAGCAGCCTGCGCACGCCGTCGATTCGACGGGCATAGTCGGCCTCGGGCGACTTGCCTTCCTTGTAACGCCAATGCGCAGCGACGCCGAGCTCGGCGTGTTCGTGCAGTTCGCGCGTGCGGATCTGGATCTCGACCGCACGATTGCGGGGTCCGCTGACAGCGGTATGGATGGAGCGATACCGGTTCGGCTTCGGCGTGGCAATGTAGTCGTCGAACTCGCCCGGGATGAAGGGATAGGCGCTGTGCACCAGGCCGAGCGCTGCGTAGCAGTCCGGGACCGACTCACAGATGATCCGTACCGCCCGGACGTCGAACAGCTGCTCGAACCGCAGCTGCTTCTGCTGCATCTTCCTGTGAATACTGTAGATGTGCTTGGCCCGGCCGAAGACCTGCGCCTGCACGCCGGCGGTCGCCAGCGAGCTGCGCACGCGCTCGCACAGCTCCTCGATGTAGCGTTCGCGATCGGCGCGTTTCTCGGCGAGCGCAGCTGCGATCAGTCTGTAGGCGGCCGGCTCCAGGTAGCGGAAGGCCAGGTCTTCAAGTTCCCATTTCAGCCGCCAGATGCCAAGACGATTAGCGAGGGGCGCGTAGACGGCGCGGGCCTCGGCCGCCAGAGCCCGGCGCTCCGGTGCCGTCAGCAGCTTGGCGCTTCGCAGTCGGGTGAGCTCCAGCGCCAGGCGCGCCACCAGCAGGCGCGGCTCGCTGACCACGGCGAGCAGCATCTTGCGCAGGGTTTCGGCCTGCACCTCGTCCAGCGGGCTGCCGGTGTCCCAGGCGACCTGCCGACCGAAGCTGCCCAGCTGCGCCAGTTCGCCTGCGAGGCGCAGGGGCTCGGCGCCGAGCTGGCGGCTGACGGCCGTGTCCTCTGGCAAAGCGCCGCGGTGGGCTTCGAAGATCAGTACCCCGGCAGCGAGCGCCGGGTCGTCGGTCAGCGTGCCGGCAAGCTGAGCGGCATGCATCGCCTTGCCTATCGCATCGACCGCCACGTCATGCTCGCGCAGCGTGCGTTCGGTGGCGGCGAGTGCCTCATTGACGCGCGGTGTGCAGGATTCGTCGGCAGTTTCCACGTGCGGTCGCCATGGTGCGCGGCGTGTGCGGCCGGTGCTTTCGGGCTATCATACCCGCGCGCGTCGCCCGTTCTCTTTACCCTTCGCGCACCCTCACTCGATGGCGCGGTACTCCTCCAAATCCTGGCGCGCATTCCAGCCAGACGCCGCCTCGGCGCGTGCCGGCTCGCCGCCTGCGAACGACCTGCTGCGCGTGGTTCCGGCGCAAGCCAGCGCCTTGCAAAGGCGGGTGCTCGGCCTTGACCCCGGTTCGCAGCGCACCGGATTTGGCATCGTCGATGTGACGGCAGCGAACGTGGTCTGCGTCGCACACGGCTGCATCAATGTCGTCGGTGCCGCATTCTTTGCCCGCCTGCGCGCGATCCATTGCCAGGTCGCCGAGCTGGTGGCGGCCCACCATCCGGACGAAGTGGCCGTCGAGCGGGTCTTCGTCAGTCGCAACGTCGACAGCGCGCTCAAACTGGGTCAGGCGCGTGGCGCGGCTTTGGCGGCGGTGCCCGCCAGCGTCGGCGTGTTCGAGTATGCGCCGCGTGCCGTGAAGCTGGCCGCCTCTGGTTTCGGAGGCGCCGACAAGCAACAGGTGGCCCACATGATCGGCCAGCTGCTCAGTCTGCGCGAAGCGCTGTTGCCGGATGCGTCCGACGCCCTGGCGGTGGCGCTATGCCACGCGCACGCGATGCAGTCCGCCGCGCGCCTGGCCACGGTGGTGCCCGGGTGATCGGCCAGTTGCGTGGCCGGCTTGAGCGCAAGTCCCCGCCGCATCTGCTGATCGACGTTGGCGGCGTGGGCTACGAACTGGAAGCGCCGATGTCGACGTTCTATGCGCTGCCTGCCGCGGGCCAGAGTGTCAGCGTGCTGACGCACCTCGTCGTGCGCGAGGATGCCCACGCTCTCTACGGCTTCGCGACCGATGCCGAGCGCCAGTTGTTTCGCGCGTTGCTCAAGGTTTCAGGGGTTGGCCCTCGAATCGCGCTCGCCATCCTGTCTGGCAGCAGCGTCGACGCGTTCGCCCAGTGCATCCTTGCCAACGACCTGCCGGCGCTGACGCGCATACCGGGAGTCGGGCGCAAGACTGCCGAGCGCCTCGTGGTGGAACTGCGCGATCGACTGCGCGGCGCGACCGGAACGCCGGCCGGTGCGACAACGGCCGACGGAGCCGCCGTCGGGCCTGAAGGCGAGGCGTTTTCAGCGCTCGTTGCGCTCGGCTACAAGCCGGCCGAAGCGACGCGCCTGCTGCGGGTCGCCGCGGCCGCGGAGCCGGGTGTGCTGTCCACCGAAGAGCTGATCCGGCGTGCGCTGCAGGGCGCGGGCCAGGAGGCGGGCGCGTGAGCGGCGCCGGGGAGCGCCCGCAGGTAGCGCCCGCGGCCACGCGCGACGACGAGGCCGTCGACCGCGCGATCCGTCCTAAGCGGCTCAGCGAGTACGTTGGCCAGGAACCGGTGAAGCGGCAGATGAAGATCTTCATCGGCGCGGCGCGCGGCCGCGCCGAGGCGCTGGATCATGTGCTGATTTTTGGCCCGCCCGGGCTCGGCAAGACCACACTGGCCTATATCCTGAGTGCCGAACTCGGCGTGAACCTGCGCCAGACGTCCGGACCCGTGCTGGAGCGGCCCGGTGACCTGGCCGCGATCCTGACCAACCTGCAGCCGCGCGATCTGCTGTTTATCGACGAGATCCACCGCCTGTCACCGATCGTGGAAGAGGTGCTGTATCCGGCGATGGAGGATTACCAGCTCGACATCATGATCGGCGAAGGCCCTGCTGCGCGCTCGATCAAGGTGTCGCTGCCGCCGTTCACTCTGGTGGGCGCCACGACGCGCGCCGGTCTGCTTACCTCGCCGCTGCGCGATCGCTTCGGCATCGTGCAGCGCCTCGAGTTCTATGAGGCACCGGAGCTCGCGCGTATCGTCACGCGCTCGGCGGGTATTCTCGGCGTCGGCATCGACGCGGCGGGTGCTGAACAGATCGCGGCGCGCTCGCGCGGCACGCCGCGCATTGCAAATCGCCTGCTGCGCCGGGTTCGCGACTACGCCCAGGTCAAGGCGGCCGGCCACATCGATGCCGTCGTAGCGGCCGCCGCGCTCGAGCTGGTCGACGTGGACGCGCAGGGCTTCGACGCCCTGGACCGCAAGTTCCTGCGCACCTTGATCGACCACTTCGAGGGTGGCCCCGTGGGCATTGAGAGCCTGGCCGCCGCGATCGGCGAGGAACGCGGGACTCTCGAGGATGTGATCGAACCGTTCCTGATCCAGCGCGGCTTCCTGGTGCGCACCGCACGCGGGCGGATGGCGGCGCGCGCGGCCTGGCAACACTTCGGGCTGAATCCGCCGGATCGGCCGGTTCCCGCCGCGGACCTGTTCGACGGGCCCGGCGCATGAGTGACGCGCCGTTCTGCTGGCCCTGCCGGGTCTACTGGGAGGATACCGACGGCGGCGGCGTGGTCTACTACGCCAACTACCTGCGATTCTTCGAGCGGGCCCGCACTGAATGGCTGCGGGCGCGCGGCCACGAACAGCGCGACATCGCCGAGAAGCTGGGATTGCTGTTCGTCGTGCTGCGGGTCGAGGTCGACTACCGCTCCGCGGCGCGGCTCGACGATCAACTGGTCGTCAGCTGTGAACCTCGCGCTGCGGGCCGGGTCTCAATCGAGTTCCAGCAGCGTATCCATCGCAATGGCCTCGACGGCCAGCTGGTTGCGGAGGCGCGCGTGCGTGCCGCGTGCGTGGACGCCAGGACCCTGCGCCCGCGGCGCCTGCCGGAGTTTGCACTATGAGTTCAACGGGCGACCTGTCGATCCTGCGGCTGATCCTCGAGGCGACGCTCGTGGTGCAGCTTGTCATGCTGCTGCTGCTGGCCGCCTCTGTCGCGTCCTGGACGTTGATCTTCCGCAAGCAGAAGCTGCTGGCGGAACGCCGCGCGTCGGCAGACCGGTTCGACAAGTCGTTCTGGTCCGGCGGCGATCTCGGCGCGCTCTACAAGGAAATCGAGGCGCGCGGCGCCGTGCACGGTATCGAGGCGATTTTCCAGCAGGGTTTCAAGGAGTTCGTTCGCCTGCACCAGCAGGGCGTCACGGCGTCGGAACTGCTGCTCGAAGGCGCGCGCCGCGCCATGCGCGCGCAGCAGATCAAGGAAGTGGACCAGCTCGAGGAGAGCCTTTCGACCCTCGCCACCGTGGGCTCCACCAGCCCGTATGTCGGGCTGTTCGGCACGGTCTGGGGGATCATGCATGCGTTTCTCGGCCTGGGGGCCGTGCAGCAGGCCACTCTGCAGACCGTCGCGCCGGGTATCGCCGAAGCGCTGATCGCCACTGCCATCGGCCTTCTGGCGGCGATTCCCGCTGTCGTAGCCTACAACCGCTTCGCCGACCAGGTCACAAGGATCGAGCAGCGCTTCGATGCCTTCATCGAAGAGTTCACGACCATCCTGCAGCGTTACGCCACTCGCGCGGCCAGCGCGGCGAGCGAGGGCTGAGCGCGTGCCTGCCCTGAAAGGACGTCGCCGCCCGATGGGCGAGATCAACGTGGTGCCCTACATCGATGTGATGCTCGTGCTGCTGGTGATCTTCATGGTTACCGCACCGCTGCTGACCCAGGGCATCCAGGTCGATCTGCCGAAAGCGGCGGCTGCGCCGATCGACTCTCGCGACCTGCAAAACCAGCCGCCGCTGGTGTTGTCGATCGACCGCGAGGGTCGGTTGTACCTCAACCGCGGGCGTACGCCCGCTGTTCCGCTCGATGCGCCGACGACTGCAGCCCGCGTCACTGCGCTGCTGCGCCAGACGCCCGGAATGCCGGTGTTCGTCAAGGGTGACGCTGAAGTTCGCTACGGTCGGGTCGTCGAAGCCATGGTGCTGCTGCAGGAGTCCGGCGCGCGCAAGATCGGTTTCCTGACCGAGCCGCCGCCGCGGGATCGTGCGCGCACTGTTCGCTGAGGGCGCCTTCCGACGGTCGCTGGCGGTACATGCGCTGCTGGCCGTGGCGATCGGGCTGAGCTGGTGGTGGGCGCGCCAGGCGCCTTCGCCGCCCGTCACTCTCGCGATCGAGGCCACCGTCGCCGACGCACGCCAGTTGGACGCCGCCGCCGGTACCCCGCCCACTGCACCGCGAACTCCGCCATCGCCGGAGCCGGCCCCAGTGCCCGTCGTGAGGGAGCCTGAACCCGAGCCAAGGGCCAAGCCCAAGCCGGAGCCGCCGCCGAGGCCGCAGTCCAGGCCCGAAGCTGCGCGAACGGC
>JANPDV010000260.1:0-1936 GCA_031431655.1 Gammaproteobacteria bacterium
ACTACATATTGGAGTTGCTGGCACTGGCGGTGACCTTGTGGCCTGCGCTGCGGCCAAAGTCACACGGCCACCCATGAGCAGCATGCATCCCACTTAAAAATAGGGACTTGTGCTGGGACCGAAGCTCAGTGGAACAAAGTCGCGCCCCATCGAACAAGGGGGTCGAAGTGAGTCTTACACGGACACCGTTCGACGGCGTTCGCTTGCGCTCGAATTAGCTTGGACCCTAATCTGCCCCTTGGACCTGAACGAGGCTCGACCCTAAAGGTCGGCGGCGCTGTAACTTATTGATTTAATTGGTCGGGATGAGAGGATTTGAACCTCCGACTCCTACGTCCCGAACGTAGTGCTCTACCAGGCTGAGCTACATCCCGATGCTGGTCTGCGACGAGGGCGCCGCCAATCGACTCGTCAGTAGGAGCGCTCGACGACAAATCGTGCGAGTGCGGCGAGGCCTTTCTTGTACGGCGTCTCGGGCAACGCGCGTAACGCGATAAGTGCCTGATCGGCCTCGTCCTGAGCGAGAGCGCGAGTGTACTCAAGCGCCCCGGTCGATTCAATTGTAACGAGGATGGAGTCGAGCATTTCGAGGCCGCCGCCGTCCCGGATGGCGTTGCGGATCAGGTCGCGTGCCGCGACGTCGTCCGTTCTGCGCAGCGCCTGGATCAGCGGCAGAGTCGGCTTGCCTTCGGCAAGGTCATCGCCAAGGTTCTTGCCGCGCTCTTGCGGGTCCGACCGATAGTCGAGGACGTCGTCCACCAGCTGATACGCGGTGCCCAGGTGCTTGCCATAAGTGGCCAGGGCGTGCTGCAGGCTCGGCGATGCGCCAGCGATCACCGCGGCCACTTCGGCCCCTGCCTCGAACAACTTGGCCGTCTTGCGGTAGATGACCTCGAGATAGCGTTGCTGCGTGGTCTCTGGATCGCGCGCGTTCAACAGCTGCAGCACTTCGCCTTCGGCGATGACGTTGGTCGCCTCGGACATGATTTCCATGACACGCTGCGAGCCGATCGCGGCCATCATCTGGAAGGCGCGGGAATAGACGAAATCCCCGACCAGGACGCTCGTCTGGTTACCGTAGACCTGGTTCGCCGTGTCGCGGCCGCGACGCTTGCTGGAGCCGTCGACGACGTCGTCGTGCAGCAGGGTGGCGGTATGTATGAATTCGATGAAGGCCGCGGCCTCGATGTGACTGCTGGCGTTGTAGCCGCAGGCGCGCGCCGACAGCAGCACGATCAGTGGCCGCAGGAGCTTGCCGCCGCCGCCGATGATGTAGTCCGCGACCTGGTCCACCAGGTCCACGGTGCTACGGAGTCGCACGCGAATTACCGCGTCGACGGACTCCAGGTCCGGCCGGACCAGTTCTCTGATTTCGGGAAGCTGCATGGTGAGGACGCGCATGTTAACAAAGCAGGTTGCACGGCGGTCGGTGAACCGCATTCGCGGCACGTGCCGGATGGCGCCGGCAATTCCTTGATCTGGCTCATAAAAGTGGGTTTGACCGCGGCCCCGCAGGGCCGTAGAATTCGCGCCCCTCAAGACCCCTTCGAGCATTATTGCCATGTACGCAGTCTTCGCCACCGGCGGCAAACAGTATCGGGTTGAATCTGGCACCGTGCTCAAGGTCGAGCTGCTGACGGCCGAGCCCGGCACCAGCGTCACTTTCGACCAGGTGCTGCTCGTCGGCGCAGGGGACAGCGTGACTTGCGGTGCGCCGATGCTCGGGGGCGCCAGCGTCAAGGCGACCGTGCAGCGCCACGGGCAGGGCGACAAGGTCAGCATCGTCAAGTTTCGGCGCCGCAAGCACTACAAGCGCATGAAGAACCATCGCCAGCAGTTCACCGAAGTTAAGATCACGGACATCAGCGCCGGCTGAATGCCGCGCCGGACATCAACGGAGTACACCTCTCATGGCACATAAAAAGGCAGGCGGCAG
>JANPDV010000261.1:0-10936 GCA_031431655.1 Gammaproteobacteria bacterium
CATCGGTCGCGGCGCTCGCGGTGCTGCCGTTGCAGGACATCCTGGGGCTGGGTTCGGCGGCGCGCCCGACAGCCTGGACTATCGCATCGTCGGCAAGGTGTCGCTCGCCAGCGGCCTGCTGCGCTCGGTGCCGTTCGAGCAGCAAGGCACGCTCAAGCTGCGCTGACGCGCACCGTCTCCCCGATCGTATTGAGCATGCCGCGCAGCGTGTCGTAGTCGGGGTGCCGCAGGCGCATCCAGGCATTCGCCATGTAGCCGGCCTCCACGGGTTGTGTCGGCGTGCCGGGCTCGGGCAGATGCGCGGCCACGATGTGTTCGCCGAACTCCCGTCCGATCCGGTCCAGACCCGCGTATCCCGTGATGCGGCCGTCGCGGTCGGGGCGCAGCGCGATCATGCCGCCGGCGTAGCGCCGCGACGGGGCCTGCCCGGTTCGGCCATGCACGATCGCCATGGCCCACTCGACGAAGATGTCGAACTCGTTGGCGGCGGCGTAGACGTCCCACTGGCCGACGCCCGGAGGGCGACAGCCGATCTCGGAGAACTTCAGGCCCTTGGGGCCGAAGAACCATTCCATGTGCGTAGCCGAGGTGCCGATGCCAAGGGCCGCAATGACCCGGCGCGCCATCCGCCTGACCTCGTCATAGCCGGACGCGTCGATGCGGTTGGTGGCGACGATCTGCGGCGAGATCCAGCGGGCGCGCATTGCTTCGAGCACGTTCGGGTAGTAGTGGCTGATGAATTCGTGCTGCACTGCGCCGTCGATGCAGATGGTGTCCAGGAAGCCTTCATGCCCCTCGACGAACTCCTCGACGGCGATCGAATTGCCACGGTCCAGGCCGTAGGCGGGCAGTGCGCGCTCCAGGTCCGCAAACGAGTCGACGCGCACCGTGCCTGCAGCGCCGGCACCCGCGCGCGGCTTGAGGATCAGCGGAAACCCGACCCGGGAGGCGAATGCCAGCACTTCCTGCGCGCTGCCCGCCCCCATGGACTGTGCGCACGGCACGCCGGCGTCGCGCAAAGCCTGCTTCATCGAGGGCTTGTCGCGGCACAGCCAGGCCGTGCGCACGCTGGTGCCGGGGATGCCGGTGGTGTCGCGGACGCGCGCCGCCGTTTCGATGTGGGCTTCGACCGTTGCCTCGAGGCGATCGATCGCGACGCGCTGCTGCACGGCGCGCACCGCCGCGAGCAGCGCGGCCTCGTCGACGACCGAGCGGATCGGCTCGTAGTGCCACAGCCAGTTCTGCAGTTCCGGATCGAGCGCCGCCAGCGGCCGTTCGCCGATCCCGATCACGCGCGCGCCGACCGCATGCAGTGCGCGCACGAACTGGCGCTGATTTGCAGGAAACGCCGGCTCGACGAAGATGACGTTCACGCGGCCGCCACTTCCGGTGGCCCGACCAGGGCCGCGTACAGCTGCTGGTACTCGCGGCTCTGGCGCGTCCACGAGAAATCCTGCGCCATCGCGTTGCGCTGCAGATGGCGCCACACGCGCGGCGCGCGGTAGAGGTCCAGCGCCGTGTTGAGCGCCCAGCGCATTGCGTCGTCGTTGAAGTCGTTGAAGACGATGCCGGTACCCTCGCCGGTGGTCGGATCGAACAGCTGCACGGAATCGGCCAGGCCACCGGTGCGGCGCACGATCGGGATGGTGCCGTAGCGCAGGCTGTACATCTGGTTCAGGCCGCAGGGTTCGTACAGCGACGGCATCAGGAACACGTCGCTGGCGGCCTCGATCCAGTGCGCCAGTTCGTCGCTGTAGCCACGGTGGAACACCACGCGCTGCGGGAACCGCTGCTGCAATGCGCTGAAGAACTGCTCGTAGCGCGCCTCGCCGTTGCCGAGTGCGACCAGGCAGCACTCGCGTCGCTCCATCACGGCGGGCAGCGTATTGAACAGCAGGTCCAGGCCCTTCTGCGCCGTGAAGCGGCTGACGACGCCGAACAGCGGTGTGCGCGGCTTGAAACGCAGCTTCAGACGCGTGAGGAACTCATGCTTGAGCTGCGTCTTGACGTCGAGCGTGTAGGCGCTGAAGCCGCGCGGCAGGTAGCGGTCCACGCGCGGGTCCCAGTCGTCCACGTCGATGCCGTTGAGGATGCCCACGACCGTGTTGGCTCGCGCCAGCAGGCTGTCCTGCAGTCCCAGGCCGAACTGCGGCGTCAGGATCTCGCGTGCGTAGGTCGGGCTGACCGTCGTCACGACATCCGCGTACAGGATGCCGTGCTTCAGCGAGTTGATGAGTCCGGCGCGCAGGTCGTCCTGGTGAAGGAGGCTGGTGGACCAGTCGAGCCCCAGATCGGACGCACGTTCGGCACCGAAGACGCCCTGGTAGCCGATGTTGTGGATCGTCAGCACGCTGCGCGTGCCGGCGAACAGCCGGTCCCACGCATAGGCGGAGCGGATGAACAGCGGGCCGAAGGCGGTATGCCAGTCGTTGCAATGCAGGATCTGCGGCGCGAAAGCCATCCGCTGGCAGCACTCCAGCGCCGCCCGGGTCAGCGCGATGAACCGCAGGTGCTCGTCCCGGTCGGCGGTGTAGATGCTGTCGCGGCCGTAGAGCTCGGGGCAGTCGATCAGCAGCACCGAGGCGGCTGAATTCGGCAGCGCTGCGCGCCACAGCGAGTACCGATAGCTGTGGCCGCCGAACTGCAGCGCGATGTCCTCGAACCCTGGCACCGGGACGGCCGGGAAACGGCTGCGGTCGATCTGCGAATAGAACGGCATGAACAGCCGCAGGTCGTTCCCGGCCGCATGCAGGCTCTTGGCGAGTGCCCCGGCCACGTCTGCCAGGCCGCCGGTCTTGGCGAACGGCGTGACTTCAGAGGCGATCATGCAGATCCGGTAGCCCACGGGCTGCAGTTTACACGCCGAATTTGACGGCTTTGGTGTTGCCGCTAGGCTGTACGCCATGACCACCGTGCTGATGATTTCGCCAGGCTACCCGGCCGAGATGCCGCAGTTCACGCGCGGCCTGGCCGAGGTAGGCGCTACGGTGCTCGGCGTCGGCGACCAGCCTGCCGCGGCGCTGCCGCCGCAGGTGCAGCGTGCGCTCAGCGGCTATCTGCAGGTGCGCTCGCTGTGGGATTCGCCCGCGGTACTGGCCGACCTGCGGCGCTGGCTGGCCGGCGCCGGCTCGCCGGCAGGCCGCAGCCTCGACCGGATCGAGTGCCTGTGGGAGCCCGGCATGCTGCTGGCGGCCGAATTGCGCGCAGGCCTGGGGGTCGCCGGGCTCACCGTGGCGCAGACGCTGCCGCTGCGCGACAAGGAGCGCATGAAGCAGGTGCTGGATGCCGCCGGCATCCGCACGCCACGGCACCAGGCCTGCCGCACCATCGCCCAGTGCTGGGAAGCGGCCGAGCGGATCGGCTTTCCGGTCATCATCAAGCCGATCGCCGGTGCCGGCTCGGCCGACACGTACCGGCTCGGTTCTGCGGAGGAACTGCGGGAGGTGCTGCCGCGGCTGGCGCACGTCAGCGAAGTCAGCGTCGAGGAGTTCATCGATGGCGAGGAGTACACGTTCGACACCGTCACCGTGGGTAGCAAGATCCAGTACTTCAATGTCGCCTGGTACCGTCCCAGGCCGCTGGTGGCCCGCAGCAATGAGTGGATCAGTCCGCAGGTCATCGCGCTGCGCGACGTCGGGCGACCGGAGCTGGCGGGCGGCATACGCATGGGCGAGGAGGTGATCCGCGCGCTCGGCCTGGACACGGCATTCACTCACATGGAGTGGTACCGCAAGGGCGATGGCGAGGTCGTGTTCGGCGAAATCGGCGGCCGCCCGCCGGGCGCTCACCAGGTTGACCAGATGAATTTCGCCTGCGATTTCGACGTCTTCCGCGAGTGGGCCCGCGCCGTAACCCAGGGGCGGATCGAGACTCCGCCGGCGCGGCTCTACAACGTCGCCACGGTCTTCAAGCGCGCGCGCGGCCAGGGGCAGATCCGCAGGATTGTCGGACTGGAGGCATTCATGGCGCGCAACGGCTCGCACGTGGTTTGGGATACCCTGCTGCGTCCCGGCACGCCGCGTCGCAACTGGAAGGCCACGCTCGTCTCGGACGGATTCCTGATGCTGCGGCATCCGGACCTGGAGACCACCCTGCGCATGGCCGACGAAGCCGGCACGGACGTGGAGTTGCTTGCGGGCTGATGTTCGCCAGCCTGCGCTGGCCGAATCGGGGCGTTGTCCGTGATGTTCAGGAGTGTGCGATGACGCTGCGGCGCGTGATGCTGGTCGTGACGATCCTGCTGCTGGTGTCGGTGTCCGGCGTCGTCGGGGTGGTCGCGGCGGATTGGCCCTTCTGGAAGCGCATGATCGCACTGGCGCAGCTCAACGACGGCGGTGAGTGGCCCGAGTCCTTCTACACGCCGGTGGCGCGCATCCAGGGCCCGAACGGCGCGTTCTTCCCCGCGGCATCGCCCGGGCAGCGCAGCATCAGTCCGGCAGCGCTGCAGGCAGCCGCAGACTGGGCCGGCGCCAACAACACGGCGGCGCTGCTGGTGCTGCACCGGGGCCGGGTGCAGCTCGAGCAGTACTGGCAGGGCATGACGGCGGACCAGTTCTTTTCCGGGCGCGCGATGAGCCGCTCGATCATCGGGCTCGCGTATGGTTTTGCGGTTGCCGACGGCAAGCTGGGGCTCGACGACCGGGCCGGTCAGTACCTGGAAGAGTGGCGCGGCGACGCGCGCGGCAACATCACGATCCGGCAGCTGCTGCTGAACCAGTCCGGACTGGAGGAGCTGTCGCCGAACGCAGTGCAGGTGCCGCCCGACGCCGGGGCCCTGGAGCGCCTGCTGGCGTTCGGCTCCGGCGCCTTCAGCAAGAACACGCGTCTCGCGCTGGGCACCGATTTCGGCGCGGCGGCGCTCTCGCTCGAACTCGCGCATGAGCCGGGCGGGCGCTTCGCGTTCTCGAATGCGAACGCACAGATCCTCGGCGTGATCCTCGAGCGCGCGACGGGCGAGGACTTCGAGCGCTACTTCGAGCAACGATTGTGGCGGCCGCTGGGTGCGGGCGCCGGCGAGTTCTACATGGACCGCGAGCGCGGCATGCCAGCCGTGTACTGCTGCTTCCGCGCGACGCCGCGTGACTTCCTGCGGCTCGGCGCGCTGCTGATCAGCGATGGCGTCGCCGAGCCGGTCCTCGGTCCGGACGGTGCCGCGACCCAGGTGCTGCCAAAAGGCTGGGTCGCGCAGATGACGCGCACTTCACCTATCAACCCGCTGTACGGCATGCAGACCTGGAGCGGCCGCGCGCAGGCTGGCATCCGTGAGTACATGCCCGGCAGCGGCGTCGGCATCAGGCACGGCGAGGCGTACCTCGCCGATGACGTGATCTGGATGGAAGGCGGCGGCGGCCGCGTGCTGTGGGCGATTCCGTCGCAGCAGCTGGTGATCGTGCGACTCGGCCGCACGTCCCGCGACTGGGATCCGTCGGTGCTGCCCAATACGCTGCTGCGCGGCGTCCGCCCGCCGCCATGAAGCTGCAGCAACTGCGCTACCTGGCGGCCGTAGTCGACAACGGACTCAACATCTCCGCGGCTGCGGCCCATCTGCAGACCTCCCAGCCGGGCATCAGCAAGCAGCTCAAGCTGCTGGAGGGTGAGCTGGGATTCGAGTTGTTCGTGCGCGAGGGCCGCGCGCTCAAGCGCCTGACCCGGTCGGGCCAGCTGGTGGTCGAGCGCGCGCGCCGGGTGCTGCGCGAAACCCAGGCGATCCGCGGCATGTCGCTCGATGTGCGCGACGCACAGCACGGCTCGCTGTCGATCGCAACCACGCACACGCAGGCACGCTACGTGCTGCCCCCCGTGATCACGAAGTTCCGCGAGGCCTATCCCAGGGTTCGCCTGCATCTGCACCAGGGCACCTCCGAACAGATCGCCGCGATGCTGAGCGCAGAGCAGGTGGACCTGGGCATTGCGACCGGTGCGGGAGAGCAGTTCGCGGACTGCCTGCTGCTGCCCTGCTACGAATGGCAGCGGCGGGTGATCGTGCCGCGCAATCATCCGCTGGCGAAAGTACGCGCGCTGACGCTGGAGCGGCTGGCGAAGCACCCCATCATTACCTACGAGTTCAGCCTTTCCGGGCCGTCCTCCCTGTTGCTGGCGTTCGAACGGGCCGGCCTCGAACCGGACGTCGCAATGACGGCCCGGGATGCCGACGTCATCAAGACCTATGTTCGGCTGGGGCTCGGCGTGGGCATCGTCGCGTCGATGGCGCTCGAGCCGGTGGTGGACGCCGACCTCGTATCGCTGGACGCCTCGCAGCTGCTGCCGAAGCACCTGACGTGGGTCGGCTTCCGCCGTGGCAGCTTCCTGCGGCGACATGCGCAGGATTTCATCGCGCTGCTCGCGCCGCAGCTGGAACGCAGCCGGATTGCCCGCGCGTCAACGGCCGCGGACCAGGCCGAGGTGGACCAACTGTTCGCCGGACTGCCACTGCCGTTCCGCGCCTAGCGCGAGCGGGCCCCCGGGCGACGCCGGGTTCGGCAGGCGCATGCGGCGGGCCCTGCACGCGGCTCAGCCCGGGCCGACCGCTTCGCCGAGATACTTCGGCAGCATTTCGCGCCAGGTGTTCCAGTCGTGGTGCCAGTTGCGGCCCCAGGAGTCGACGCGGTTCGGCACGCCCTTGGAGCCCAGTACCCTGGCGATGCGCCAGGATTCGCCGATGTCTTCGTAGTCGCCCTCGCCACTGGCAAGCAGCGCGAAGCGGGTGCGCAGGCGGCGCAGCTGTTCGGTGTCGTCGCCGAGACCGGGCAGGTAGTGCAGCGGCGAGGAGAAGTAGAAGTCCTGGTTGTGGCGGCCCTGCAGGTAGTTCGACAGGTCGAAGGTGCCGCTCATCGCAATCGCCAGCCTGAAGGCGTCCGGATGCCGGCAGAGCGTGGCGAGCGCATTGAACGCGCCGATCGAGGCGCCGGCGGCGATCAGCTCGATGCCGGCGGACTCGCAGTCGCGGCGGATCAGCGGCACGACTTCTTCGTAGACGTACGCGTCGTAGAGGTTCTGCACGCGCGCGCAGTACTCGGGCGAGTGGGTGCCGGCCAGCCAGGTCTTGCCGGCCACGCTGTCCACCGAGTACACCTTGATGCGCCCGGCGGCGATCAGCGGGGCCAGCACCTGGATCAACTTGAAGCGTTCGACTTCCTCGAAATCGCCGCCGGCGGTGGGGAACAGCAGCACCGGCTGGCCGAAGTGGCCCCAGCGCGCCACCCGCGCCTGCTCAGGCAGCCGTGGCGTGCTCCAGTTCCAGCTCTGTCGCGCCAGGCCGCTCATGCGCGGCCCTCGGCGGCGCGCCATCGCTGGATGCGGCCGAAGAACAACTCCGTGAACGCGGCCCACTCATTCTCGGGGAACAGCGCCTGAACCTTGCGGTTCACGGCATCGCGTGCGACCTCGCTGCCGAAGAATTCGTCGGCCACCGCGTCCAGGTGGCCGAGGTGCCGCGCGCAGAAATCCTCGAACCGGTCCGCGTCGAGCCGCCGGCGCGCAATGGCCGCGTAGTCCGCGAGCTTGTCGCGATAGGGCTTGCCGCTCGCCGACGCCTTGATGAAGGGGTCCCAGTCCAGCGTCTTGGGCATCCTGCGGCCGGTCGTGGCGCAGAAGATCGCCCAGCGCAGGTTGGCCTTGACCAGCCACGGAAAGTGATAGTGCAGGGAGGTGACCTGCGAATCCGGGCAGGCGTTCGCGAAGTCGATCGGGTACCACTCGTGATCACGCAGCAGCGCTTCGCAGGAGTTGAAGTCCCAGCCGAAGAAGGCGTTGATCGTCAGCGTGATGTCTTCGAGCATCCGCTGCTCATCGCTGCCGATGAAGTTGCGGTCCATCGTGTAGCGGTCGTGCAGCGGCGCGGACGGGTCGTAATTGATCACCCGCGTCTGCGGCCCGAGGCCGATGCAGCGCACGAACTTCTCGAACGGCACGATGCCGGCCTGCAGGTGCATCACGGCGGTGCCCGAGGCTTCGTAGGCAGTGCGCAGCGCCGCCTCGTCGTCGATTTTCGTCACGCCCTTCCAGCCGCCGCCGTCGTACGGCTTCATGAACAGCGGATAGCCGAGCTTCTGGCCGATCACGCCGAGGTCGAACAGCCGTGCGTACTGGGCCAGCGTCGGCTGCAGGTCGGCGGTCTTCGCGTAGGCCTTCGGCGGCACCATCCAGGTGTCCGGAATCGGCAGGCCGAGCCGCATCATCGCGCAGTACGTGGTGTGTTTCTCGTTGGCCTGGATCGACCACGGGTTGTTGAATACGTAGGTGTCGTTGAGCACGACGGCCTTCTTGATCCACTCGCGGCTCGGGTGGTACCAGTGCGTCAGCCGGTCGATCACGACGTCGTAGCGCACCGGCTGCCTGAGGTCGAACGGCTCGATGGTGACGCGGCTGACCTCGAACTCGATGCGGTTGCGTCGCCAGGGCAGATCGAGCTGCAGGCGCTTCAGGATCTCTTCGAAGCAGATCGGCCAGCAGATGTCCGCGCCGAGCGAGAGACCGATCCTGCGGGTGAGTTTTGCCATGGCGCACCATTCGACGACTGGTGCGACAAGTCTACAGCCTGCCTATTCGTACACCATCCACAACGGCCCCGGGAACAGCCAGCTCAGCCCGGCACGGCTGCGGTCGCGCCAGTTCTGCCAGTTGTGCCCGTCGCGCGCTTCCTCGTAGCGCACGTCGATGCCGCTGTCGCGCAGCAGCGGCAGCAGCGAGCGGTTCTCGTAGATCAGCGACTCGTAGACGCCGCAGCTCATGTACATCTTCTGCGCGGGCGAACCTGGCGCGGCCCGGAACGCATTGACGAAGCGCGCCACCGGGTCGAACGCGGGCGAGCGGCGGTGCTCGCCGAGATCGCTGAACGCGAACGAGCCCGACTGCAGCAGCAGCCGTCCGAAAGTGCCGGGGAACCGCCAGGCCGCGTGCAGCGCGGCGACGGCGCCGAAGCTCGCGCCCATCAGGCCGCGGGTTTCGGCCGTGTCGGTCAGCGGCAGGCGCGCGCGCAGCGCGCCGAGCACGTCGTGCGCCAGGAAGCGCGCGTGGCTCTCGTCGCCGGCGTATTCGACCAGGCGATGCGGCGATTCGGTCAGCGCCACGATCAACGGCGCGACCTCGAGCCGGTGGATCAGGTTGTCGAGCACGTTGCGCATTGCGGCGTAGCGCAGGTAGTCCGCGCCATCGTGGATGATAAGCAGCGGATAGCGCCGCGTGCGGCGGAAGCGCGCCGGGAGGTAGATCCGCACGGCGCGGCGTTCACCGAAGGCCGTTTGCTCCAGCCCGAGTTCGTCGAAGCTGCCGCGGCGCGCCTGCGGGTCCTCGAAAGTCCACTCCGGCGAGGCATAACCCCAGCCCTGGCACACGGAGTTGGCGCCGAACGGATCGGTGGCCTGCGCCGCGTTGAGCGGGTCGAGCAGCCATTCGCCGTGACCGCGGCGCACCACCTCGAACTTGTACTCGATGCGCGAGTTCTCCGGCAGTTCGATGTGGCGCGCCCACAGCGAGGTGCCCTCGATGCGCTCCAGCGGCTGGGATGCGGGCAGCCCGGCGATCCAGCAACGCAGGTTCACGGCCTCGGCGTCGCCGGAGAACACGAAGGTGACCCCGTCACGCGCGACCAGCGGGAAGCGCTCGCGTTCCAGGAACTCGTGCACTCGCGCCATGTCGGGCGCGCCGCCGGCCGTCAGCCGTCGCAGCGCCGGATGCATCAGGCGACTCCCGCGGGCGGCGGCAACTGGCCGAGGGCGCCGTCGCGACCGAGCTGGAAGGTGGCGGCGTGCAGCGCCAGGCGCGGCCAGGTCGCGGCCGGGTCGCCGCCGACCTCGAAGTGCAGACAGGCACCGGGGTCCAGGGTGATGCAGACGCCGGGCGCAAAGCGCCGGGCGAACAGCGCCATGCGAGCACTGTCGTGCAGGTCGAGCCGGTTCTGGGCGTGCGGCAGGGCCACGATGCCGCGCACCAGCCCGAGCCCGGCATCGAACACTTCGGCGTTCGCGGCGCCCTGCGGCGGCCGGTCGTGGAACAGCACCACGCATTCAGTCAGGGCCATCGCGCCCGCCGACCAGGCCACCACGGCGCGCTCGCGCAGCCAGCTCGCTGCACCCAGCAGCCGCAGCCGATTCAGCAGCGCGGCGACGTGCCCGCCCGCGATCAGCACGACGCGCGCGTCGGCGAGGTCGTGGCGCAGCGCCTGCACGGCGGCGCGCAGGGCCGGCCGCGTGGCCGGATCGAAGCGCGCGTCGAACTGGGAGTGCACGCGGCGGATCGCCGCGAAGTGCGCGCGGTCGAGGCGCCGCAGCGCAGCCACCGCGCGGCGCCGCGCCACGCGCAGCAGCGGCCCGGGTGCCAGGCCGTTGGCGCCGCGCTCGAACAACTCGCGTGCCGCCTGCTTGGCGTGATTCAGTTGCAGGCCGTACAGCTCCTGCATTTCCTGCAACTGCGCCTGGCGCGCACGGTGCGCGTCCCGCAACTCGGGGTCGGCGGCGAACACCGCCTCCGAGCGCGCGTAGATCTGCAGGTCGATCACCGGGGCGCCCACGTGTCGCTGCAGCTCCTCGATCTCGCCCTCGCGCTCCTGCCAGCCGGCGCTGATCGATGCAAACGGGCCGGCGAGGCCCGCTGCCGTCAGCGCGGCCCGCAGGTTGGGTTCCGGGAGCTGGGGGCCCAGCAAGGTGACCGATTCCATGGGGGCGGCATCATAGCCGCGCGCGTCTGACCGTACCGCGAGCGCCGCCGAGAACGTATCCGCCTCACGGAATTTTGTTGCGGTGCGTCGTGCGACAATGGCGCATGGCTGAGCCGCGCAACATTGTTACAACCATCAGCGTCGCCGTCGCGGTGCTGTGTGCCGGTTGGGCGGTGTATGCCACGCGCCATGCGGACAAGCCGTCGACCTTCGGGCCGCCCGGCATGTCCGGGCCGGCGGGTATGGGTGGCCCGCCGGGCGCCGGTGCCGCGCCCGGGCGGG
>JANPDV010000262.1:0-1751 GCA_031431655.1 Gammaproteobacteria bacterium
CAGGGATGGTCATGCGCGGCTCGGCTGTTCGCTGCCGGTACAGAGTTGCAACATGGCCAATGCGATGTACCAGCTCGCTGCGGGTGCGTGCGGCCAGGTCGGAGATCATGCCGTCGCGGCTGCTGCGCTCGGCCGCACGCACGCGCACCTTGATCAGCTCGTGATCCTCCAGCGCCCGATCCGCCTCCTTCACCACGTTCTCGGTCAGCCCGGCGTTGCCGATCATCACCACCGGGTCCAGCGGGTGGGCGCGCCCGCGCAGGAACTTGCGCTGCTTTTCGGTTAGCGACATGCCGCAATCATACCCCCCAGCGCCAGCACCGGCAGGGCGCTGCCGCGCGCCCGCTGACTGGGCGAGGTCGCGGGAAATCTTCGCCGTCGAAAACCCGCCTTGCGCCCTTGAAGCCATGCTCGTGAGGCCCAAGGTATCGAGGTTGATCAGAACGCCGAACTTAATGCTCGGGCAGCGGGTCTCAGAAACGTCTGTACGGCTTCGCTGGCCGTCACGGTCTCATTTAGTGTAGCGTGCTGGGACGCGCTTGCGATTTGCACAGGAAGTCAAGCCCTTGAACGATCTCATGAAGAATTTTGCGGTCTGGGCGGTTGTCGCCGTGGTGTTGCTGGTGGTGCTCAGTCAGTACGTGCCGCGCACCGCACAGACACCGGAAATCGCCTACTCCACCTTCCTGCGCGAGGTCCGCGACGGCTCGGTCGAGCAGGTGGCGCTGCAGGGCGACACCATTCTGGGTGTCCGCAAAGACAAGACGGCCTTTCGGGTCTTCAATCCCGAGACCGACTACACGGCGCTGATCGGGACTCTGACCAAGGCCGACGTCGGCATCGAGGGCCGTCCACCGAAGCAGCCCAACTTCTTCGGTCAGCTGGTGTTGCAGCTGGCACCGGCGCTGCTGCTGATCTTCGTCTTCGTGTGGATGCTCAGGCAGATGCAGGGCTCGGCCGGGGGGCGCGGCGCCATGTCCTTTGGCAAGAGCCGGGCCAGGCTGCTCGGCGAGGACCAGGTCAACGTGACGTTCGCGGACGTCGCCGGCGTCGAGGAAGCCAAGCAGGAGGTTGGCGAGATCGTCGATTTCCTCAAGGATCCGTCCAAGTTCCAGAAGCTCGGCGGCAAGATTCCCAAGGGCGTGCTGATGGTCGGCAGCCCAGGCACGGGCAAGACGTTGCTCGCCCGGGCGATCGCCGGCGAAGCGAAGGTCCCGTTCTTCACCATTTCTGGATCCGATTTCGTCGAGATGTTCGTCGGCGTTGGCGCGTCGCGCGTGCGTGACATGTTCGAGCAGGCCAAGAAGCACGCGCCGTGCATCATCTTCATCGACGAGATCGATGCGGTCGGCCGGCATCGCGGCGCCGGACTCGGCGGCGGTCATGACGAGCGCGAACAGACCCTGAACCAGCTCCTCGTTGAAATGGATGGCTTCGAAGGCAACGAGGGCATCATCGTCATTGCCGCAACGAACCGTCCCGACGTCCTCGACCCGGCGCTTCTGCGACCGGGCCGCTTCGATCGCCAGGTCGTCGTGCCGCTGCCGGATGTGCGCGGCCGCGAGCAGATCCTGCGCGTGCACATGCGAAAGGTGCCGCTCGGCGACGACGTAAAGCCGGCCTACATCGCGCGCGGCACGCCGGGGTTTTCCGGCGCCGATCTCGCCAATCTGGTGAACGAGGCTGCATTGTTCGCGGCGCGCACTAACAAGCGCACGGTCAACATGGACGAGTTCGAGCGCGCCAAAGAC
>JANPDV010000263.1:0-3324 GCA_031431655.1 Gammaproteobacteria bacterium
GTTGATACTCGCCTTCGGCGACGGGCGCCGCGGCCACGGGTTGATGAGCATGGTGCTGGCGGCCGCGCTCGTGGTCTGCGGGCTGGCATGCTTCTGGCTGACGAGCAGCGCACGGGCGACTTCGCCCACCGGACACAGCGCCGCCGGCGCAGTCGTCGGCGGCACCCAGGTTGCTCAAATCGGATTCGGCACTCAGCTGCGCGCGGTAGCCGGCAATCGCCCGTTCCTGATCCTGATCCTGTCGAAACTTGCGCTGCTGCTGGCGATCGCAAGCTTCGGCGCCACGTTTGCCTATTTCGTCGTGCACGTGCTGAAGGCAACCTACGCGTTGTTAGGCACCTTCGCCGTCGTCTCCACGGTGACGATGTTCGCCTCGTTGCCGCTGTGGCTGCGACTGATCAAGCACACGGACAAGCGCCGCACCTTCATCTGGGCGGCGCTGGCCTATGCCGCATTGAGCCTGTCGTGGCTGCACGCGGGCCCGTCGGAGCCGTCCATCTGGGTGCTGGTTCGGGCCGGCATTATGGGGGTGCTCGGGTGCGGCACGCTGCTGGCCGGCCAGGCGCTGCTGCCCGATGCGATCGAGTACGACTATCTGCGACATGGCGAGCGCCGCGAGGCGCTGTTCGCCGGCTTCTATACGATGGCCGAGAAGCTGGCATCGGCAATCGGTCTTGCGCTGACCGGGGGCTTCCTGGGGGCCATGGGTTACCTTTCCAGTTCCGACGGTGCTCTGGTGCGTCAGCCCGACTCGGCGCTCCTCGGTATCTCGATCGCCGTAGGAGCCGTGCCGGCCGTGATGATGCTGGCCAGCGTGGCTCTGCTGTGGTTCTACGATCTGACCGAACAACGCCTGGCCGCGCTGCGAGCCGGCCTCGGCAGCGTGACTCCTGCACGAGGGGAACCCGGATGACGAACGTTCCGCCGCCGCTCGGCGTCGAGATCAACGGACCTGGCCGTCGCTATTACGACGACGTCGTCCTCGACAATCTGATGGAGTCGCTGCTCGAGCTCACCGCAGCCGTCTGGACCTATCACGACCGCGCGCTGGTGCTCGAGTCCGTGATCGCGAAGCTTCTGGCCGAGTCGCATGCAGGTCCCGACCTGCACGCCCTGATCGAGCAGCACCACCCCTCCGCCGAAGAACAGGCGCGCCGGCGCGCCGAGCGCGAGCAGCTCGTGACCCAGGTGTTCCGTAGCTTCGCGCGGCGACCCACCGGCGCAGCCGACACAGGAGTCGGCGCGTGAACCGCGGCGCCGCAGGACTGCTGCCTCGGACGACGACTCTTGCAGACGAGAGCTATCTCGACTTCGTGCAGAGCTTTCGTGCGAAGGCCGTGCAGGAGATGTATCCGCTGCTGGAGCGCGTCGGCAATGCCGCAGTCGAGCGCGAGTACGGCGCTGCGGGCTTGCCGCCCTCGCTGCAGCAGGTGCGCAGCACGCTCGACCGGCTGCCTCTGGTGCGGGCCTGGCAGCGATTCATGCGCAGCCACCAGGAGATGATGTGGCGGCAGACCCGTGCCAGCTTCGAGCCGCGCGCCGCGGATCTGCTGCAGGCCATGCAAGCGTCGGAGAGTCGCGGACCGGGCCGCCTGATCTACGACCCCGCATTCGTTGTGCCGGACTATGCGCGCGTAGAGGTGCATCTGCAGCCTGGCGGCTATCTCGACGACCCGATCGGCGGTCCGGTGTATCACTACGGCACGCACGTGTTCTACCAGGGCGAGAACGCCCAGGACCAGATGCACGTTGAGATGGCGCAGAAGACGACCGCGCCGGACGAAGGCCGGGTTGGACGCGTGCTCGATCTTGCCTGCTCGATCGGCCAGGGTACGACGGCGCTGAAGCAGCGCTTTGCCGCGGCCGAAGTCTCGGGTCTGGACGTGTCACTACCCCTGCTGCGCTACGGCCATCTGCTGGCAACCGAACGCGGCATCGACGTGAACTTCGTTCAGGGACTGGCCGAATCGATGCCGTTTCCGGCCAGCCATTTCGATGTGGTGATGGCCTACATCCTGTTTCATGAGATCCCGTGGGCGGTGACCCGGCAGGTGATCCCCGAGGTCGCACGGGTGCTCCGCCGCGGGGGTACGTTCTCGATCTATGAATTCCCAAGCGCGAGCGAGCACCTCTCGCCAGTCGCGCGGTTCCTGATCGACTACGACTCACGCGATAATTGCGAACCATACTCACCCGAGTTCGTGCAGGGCGACTTCCACGGCCTGTTGCGCGCCAGCGGGTTCGACGTGCAGCCGGGCCCGCGGCTTGCGAACGGCTTCCTGCAGTCGATCGTCGCAGTTCGGCGCTGAAACGCGTTGCGGCAGACGGCTGTGCAGCAGACCGCGCCGCATGAGCTGACCCACAGAACCGTCGACATTGGCGACGCGCTGCTGGCCGTGGACGAAGCGGGTACAGGCCCTCCGATCCTCTGTGTCTCGGGTTTGGACGGCCGAGCGTGTTTCTGGCGCAAGCAGATTGGGCCGCTGGCCGCGGCGCGCCGCGTCATTGCCTTCGATCAACGCGGTGCGGGTCGCAGTTCGCATTCGCGGATCCGTTACAGCGTCGGTCAGATGGCGGACGACCTCCTGTCGATCCTGGACATGCTCGAACTCGAGAGCGTGACTGTGGTCGGGCACGGTCTCGGTAGCGTCGTCGCGTTGCAGCTGGCAATCAGTCATATCGAGCGAGTCGACAGGCTCGTCCTGGGTGCCCCCTGGGCGGAGCCTTCGGCCTACGGTACGGAGCAGGCGCTGTTGCGGCAGGCCATCCTCGCCCACTGCGGCGGTGAAGCCTTCGCGCTCGACGACGTGATGCGCAGCGCTCCGGCTTCATGGCTGCACGCGCGGCCGTGGCTGGTCCGCGAGCGCGCCGCAGGGCGCTTCGCGTCGCTCGCTTCGGCCGAGATCGAACACAGCCGCCTGCAGGCTGTCCTCGAGTGCGATCTTCTGGCTCGCCTGCCGAACCTCCGGGTTCGCGCGCTGGTGATCGCGGCGGCTGACGACCAGGTCGTACCCCATAGCGTGTCGCGACAGGTCGCGCTCGCGCTGCCGCAAGCCCGCTTCGAGTTGCTGAGCTCGGGGGGGCATTGGTGTCCCGAAGTCATGCCTGAACGCTTCAACGAACTGCTGCTGGGATTCCTGGACGAGTGAGTCCGCGGGTGCGACCGGGGCAGCCGGGGCCGCGGCGCCAACGCGGCCCGCTCATGGCGGGCATCGATCCATAGCGGAACTCTATTGGTTCGCTCGAGGCGTTGGGAGGACGATCAGCCGGACGCGTGGTTCGACACATTAATCCGGGGGTCCTATGCAACTGTTCGTTAAAGCC
>JANPDV010000264.1:0-2929 GCA_031431655.1 Gammaproteobacteria bacterium
GTTGCAGCGCCGGGCGCTGCAGTGCCTGGAGGGCGCGCGCGCGGAGGGCACGACGCAGAGCGCGTACGCGAAGGCTCGCGGCTGGGATCTGCGCGGGATTTACGATGCGCTGGCGCGACTACGGCGTACGGGTCGCGCGCCGGCGGCCGCAGCGGTGCGATCGACCAAGGCCGACCGTGCGAGTAACGCGCATCGTGTGTCGCTGCGTTTCGCGCGCATCACAGCAGCGGACGCGTCGCGATCGACGTTGCCGGCTTCGCCTTCGCAACCGTTGCACCTGAGGCTGCGTTGGGTGCTACGCACGGGCCGACCGGTCGAGATCGACGTGGAACCGACGGACCGGCTCGGCGAGGTGCTGCAGATCCTGGAGCGCGTGGACACGTGATCCGCCCGGAGCCGAGTGTAGCGGTCTATCTGTGTCTCGAGCCCGTCGACATGAGGAAGCAGGCAGCGAGCCTTGCGCTGCTCATCGAGCAGAGCCTGGGCCGCAACGTCTTCACGGAAGCTGCGGTGTTCGGTTTCGCGAACGCGCGACGTGACCGCGTGAAGCTCGTGGCGTGGGAGCGCAACGGCCTGGTGCTTTGGAGCAAGCGCCTGGAGGGCCGCGATCGGTACGTGTGGCCGCGTGCCGATGAGCGCGCCGAGAAGACCGTCGCGCTCAGTGGCCGGGAGCTCAACGCGCTGCTCGATGGGTTTGACGTGTTCAGACGAGCGCATCGAGCGCTGGCGGTGCAAAGAGCGAGCTGAGCACGTTCGACGACGCGCGCGATCCGCGTCGATAAAATGTTAGGCATCGTGTTCCACAGCGCCGCACGCGTGCGATAATGCACGCGCATGCTCGAGAACGCAGCCACTACGACCGACTCGACCGCGACGTCCTCGTCGGCGTCACCGACCTCGAGCGAGATCGAGGCGCTGCAGCAGCGCCTGCGCGAGCAGGCGGCGCAGATCCGCTACCTCGAGGAGGTGGTGCGGATCCTGCGGGCCGATCGGTATGGCCCGAAGCGCGAGAAGCTCACCGAGCCGCCGGGCCAGGCCCAGCTGTTTAACGAGATCGAAGTCACTGCGGCGCTGCTGGAGCATGCCCAGGTTGAGCCGGAGCTTGCGGCAACGCCGCTGCGCGAGCCGAAGAGCGCGTCTACCGACAAGGCAGGCCGCCGGGCGCTCGCTGCGCATCTGCCGCGCCGCATCGTACGGTACGAGCTGCCTGAGGCCGAGCGGCACTGCCCCTGTGGCGGCCATCTCACCGAGTTCTCGGTGCTGGCCAGCGAGCAGCTGCACATCATTCCGGCCAAGGTCGAGGTGATCCGGCACGAGCGGGTGAAGTACACCTGCACGGCGTGTTCGCAGAACGTTCGCACGGCCGCCGCGCCGCCGCAGATCCTGCCGCGCAGCAACGCCAGCGCTGGGCTGCTGGCACACCTGGTGACGGCGAAGTACGTCGATGGGCTGCCGCTGCACCGGCAGGAGACGGTGTTCGAGCGGCACGACGTGCGTCTCAGCCGCGCGACGCAAGCCGCATGGATGATCGCACTCGAGCAGCCGCTCACGCCGCTGCTGAACCTGATGCGCGAGCGGCTGCTCGGCTCCGGCTACATCCGCATCGATGAGACGCCGCTGCAGGTCCTGAAGAGCGAGAAGGCGGCGCAGAGCGAGCACTGGATGTGGGTGCGGGTGGCGGGTCCACCGGGGCAGCGGCTGATCCTCTTCGAACATGACCCCAGTCGAGGTGCACACGTGGCGCGGCGGCTCCTCGAAGGTGCCACCGGCTACGTGCAGAGCGATGGCTACGCGGTCTATGACGGCGTCGCCGCCGAACTCGGCCTCACCCACGTCGGCTGCTTCGCGCATGCCCGAAGGCGCTTCTTCGAGGCGGTGAAGGCCTTGCCCGCCGGCGCCCGCACGGAAACGGCCGCGCACGAGGCCGTGCGGCGCATCGATGCGTTGTATGCGATCGAGCGCGAACTGAAGGCGGCCGAAAAGCGAGCCCGCTCGACGGGCCAGCCGTTCGACCCCGCGATCATCGCCCACGAGCGCCAGGCGCGCGCAATGCCGCTGCTGCAGTCCCTGCACGCCTGGGCGCTGGAGCGCGCCGCGGCGACGCTGCCCTCGGGCAAGCTCGGCGAGGCGTTCGCGTATCTGCTCGGTCAGTGGCCGAAGCTGATCCGTTACACCCTGGATCCGCGGCTGGCGCTGGATACGAACCTGGCCGAAAATGCGATCCGGCCGTTCGCACTCGGCCGACGCAACTGGTTGTTCGCCGACACCGTGAAGGGTGCGCGGGCGAGCGCGACGCTGTACAGCCTCGTCGAGACCGCCAAGGCCAACGGGCTCGAGCCCTATGCGTACCTGAAGAACCTGTTCGAACAGCTGCCGCTCGCGACGTGCGTCGAGCACTTCGAAGCGCTGCTGCCGATCAAGCCAGTGCAAGTCCCGGAATCGTCGTAGCGCGCAAGGACGTCGAAGTCCGAGCGCTTACGATCCATCAGCATCGTCTAACGGCGATCGTGGGACGAGGAAAGTTCCACGAATAGCGAGAGTAGTTCGCCGGCCTGGCTGTAGCGCGAGAACTTCGACACCGACTCGGCATTCGGAACCGGAAGCCGGTGGTTGCTTGCCCGAGCTACGAATTCAGGTAGCGCGCTGACGAGTAGGGCAGCGTCGTCTATGGGGTATATAGTTCCTGTTGCGGCCTCTCGCAATACCGCAGCGGTATCGCCCTGGCTGTCCGTCAGCGCCAGTACAGGTCGGCCGGCGCGCAAATACTCATAGACCTTGGCAGGAACTTGCCTGTTGAATTGAGAAGCCTGCATGACTAACAGGCCATCGGCACCTAGCATCTCGGCTATCGCCTGTGCGTGTGGGATGGGTGGCAAGATTTGAACCAACGCCTCGCATCTTGCGTCCCGGAGCATCGCGGCGAGCGCGG
>JANPDV010000265.1:0-5943 GCA_031431655.1 Gammaproteobacteria bacterium
CCAGCGCCCCCGGCAGCGCCTTCTCGAGCGCCGCCCGGAATTCCGCGGGCAGTGCATCGACGCGGTCGAACTTGCGGCCATTGATCGACCACAGCATCCGTCCCGGCGTGGAGCCCATGCCGAGGTCTGCCATCCACTGCGTGACGCTGGTCCACTGGTAGGCGGCCGGCAGATTAGTGATGGCGCGGTTGGCGAGTGCCGCGGCATCGACGCTGAAGCTATCGAGCGAGGTCTCGCGCCGCAGCTCGCCGGTAGCGCGCGCGGTGTACTCGGCGCGCGAGTCGCGGCGCAACAGCACGCGGTCGCCGAGGTCGACGCGCTCGAGCCGCATCGGCACGTCGAGCGCGGAACTGCGAAAGCCGATGTCCTTCTCGAGCGCAACGCGTTGCGGCGAATAGCGCGTGGTCGGGCCGGGGTTGCATCCCAGCGTCAGCTTGACCTCGCGGCCCGTCAGCGGATTGACCAAGCGATCGATGTAGGCGCCGGACGTCGCGTCGCGATAGAGGCGGCAGGAATAGCTGATTTCCAGGTACTGCCCGGGCCCGCCCAGCGGCTTGAAGCGCCGCACGGTCACGCTCTCGAAGCGGAACAGTGGCGTCGCGAGGGCGTCCTGCGGCAGGCCGAAGGCCGCGCCGTTGACCCATTCATAGGTGACGGCCCCTGCGGCGTCGCCCTTGAGGCGGACCCAGGTCTCGACGGCTTGCAGCGGGGGCAGCTGGGTCACCGAGCCGACGCTGACGCCAGCACCGGCTCCGGACGCCGCGCCGCTGGCCGCGGCGGCGAGCACGAGCAGCATCGACGGCACCGCCTGCCTCACCGCGGCTACTTCTTCAGCGCAATGAAGTTGTGGACCTTGGCTGCACCGACGTCCGCGGCGATCTTGCCGGCCTGTTCGCTGTAAGTCGCGCTGGGCACGAAGCCGCTGAGGATCACTTCGCCGCGGCGCACTTCCGTGTTGATCGCGAAGGTCTTTTCGATGCCCTGCATCTCGAGCATGCGCGACTTGAGACGCGCGCTCAGCCCGGAGTCGTCAACGGTCTGGCCGACGCTGCGCGAGCCTGGCAGCACCACGAGTGCGTCGAGCACCTCGACCACGCCGCTGATGCCGCGCGCGGTCGCCAGCGCAGCCTGCTTCTCGGCTTCAGAGCCCAGGAAGCCGGCGAGTTGCACGCGCCCCTTGTGGATCTCGATGTTGATGTCGCGCGCGGCCACCTTGGCGTTCTCGATCAGCGCGGCCTTTGTCTTCGCGATGATGGTGGTGTCGTCGAGCTTCTGCCCGGCCGTCGTCTGCGCCCACGAGGGCTGCGGCGCAGCCACGAGGAACGTTGTCGCGAGCATCGTGGCAAGGAAGATGGAAGTGGACTTCATGGGCGGCTCCGGAAGCGTGACAGGCGCGCGGACTGTAGAAGGCCGCGGCCGGCACCGCAACCCCGCTGCCGCTATTCGGCGACAGGTGCGCCCGGGCTCAGGCCGGTCGTCCCGCGGATCAGCGCAACCAGCTCGCGCTTCAGCGCCTTGCCGCCCGGGTTGCGGGGCAGCGCCGCAACGATCTCGAGGCGCTCGGGCAACATGTAGCGCGCAAGGCCGCGCGACTCGATGTGGGCAACGAGTTGAGCCAGCGTCAGCGCCGCGCCAGGCCGCAGCGCGACGACGGCGCAGATGCGCTCGCCGAGGCGCTCGTCGGGAAAGCCCAGCGCGACGGCCTCGGCAACCGCCGGATGTTCCTGGATCACGGCTTCGAGTTCACCGACCGGGATCTTCAGCCCGCCGCGGTTGATGACGTCCTTGAGCCGGTCGATGTAATGATAGAAGCGCAAGTCCTCGCCCTCGCCCGCGATCTCGAACAGCTCGCCGGAGCGGAAGTACCCCTGCGCGTCGAAGTCGCGACGGTCAAGCTGCTGCTCGGCCGTCCAGTAGCCCGGAAACAGCGCCGGGCTGCGAAACACCAGTTCACCGGGCCGCTGCGGCTCGTTGATCTCCGCGCCGGTCTCCGGATCCCGCAGCTGCGTCTCCACCACCGACGCAATGCGATATCGCCAGTCGACGCCGCCGGTGTCCGTGTCGCGCCCGCGCAGGCGCGGAAAGTAGCGCGCGCGCCGCGCGGGATCCGGCGTCATCGTCGGCCCGCACATGAAAGTCATGCCCTCGGTCGAGCCGTAGGCGTTGACGACCTCGATGCCGTAGCGCTGCTTGAAGCCCTCGATCATCCACGAATCGAGCGGCGCCGACCCGCAGAGGAAACTGCGGACCGAGCTGACGTCGCGGCCTTCGAGCGCGTTGCTCTTCAGCAGTGCATTGAGCATCGCGGGCGCGGCGACGGTGTGGTTGATGCGCAGCTGCTCGACCTGGTCGAGGAAGATGCCCATGTCGAACGGCTGGTGCATCGCCAGCATGCCCTGCGTCTCGAGCCAGGGCATGAACATGCCGCTGTAGCCGGCGGTGTGCACCATCTGCATCGGCGCGAGGATCCGCTCGCCGGGCTGCAGGCCGCCGCCGTCGGTGCAGGCGTGGCCGGTGCCGTGCCACTGGTTGTGGCTGCGCGGCACGCACTTCGGGTCGCCGGTGGTACCGGAGGTCCAGTGCATCGTGACGATCTCGTTCGCGTCGATCGCGAGCGTCGCGAGATACGCGCGCAGCGCGGCGGGATCGCCCGCAAACGCCTCGAGCGACGCTGCCGCGATGACGCCGGGCGCGGTCTCGTCGCCGAGCGCCAGCACCAGCGGGCGTCGCACCGGGTTTGCGACCCCTTCGTGAGCCGCCGCTGCCGCGCAAACCCGCGCCGCGGTTGCCGCCGGCCGGGTGTCCTTCCAAGACGCGAGGGTCAGGAACGCGGCGGGTCGAACGTGCCGCACGATCCGTCCGACGTCGCGCTCGCCGTACGCCAGCATGATCGGCGAGACGATCGCTCCGAGACGCGCGCACGCCAGGAACGCCACCACAATCTCGACGATGTTCGGCAGCTGCACGAGCACCACGTCGTCCTTGCGGACGCCGACGCCGTGCAACGTCGCCGCGAGACCCTCCGTGAGCGCCTCGACCTCGCGGAAGCTCAGGCGACGCGGCGTGCCCGGCGCGAACCGGCTGCGATTCGGCGCGTCGACCAGCGCGAGCTGGTCGGGCCGCGCAGCGACGCAGCCGCGGAACAGGTCGTCGATGGTGGTATTGCCCCACCAGCCCGCCTCGCGCCAGCGCTCGATCAGGCCTGGATCGTCGAGGATCATGGCGCTCGCGGCCCTAGGGTTTCTCGGTCATCGTCTCGACGACTTTGAGCAGCCACGGGGTCGGTTGCCCCTTGGTCATCGCGACGTAGCCCGCCATGTCGAAATAGTCGCGCGCGCGCCAGATCCTGCCGTTCTTGATCTGGTAGATGCCCATGTAGGGCATGGCCACCGTGGTGCCGTCGGGCTGGTCGTACTCGTCGACACCCTCGAACAGGATCTTCTCGTGGTCTTCGCACCAGTTGACGATGCGCCAGCGGCTGCGCACCTGGTGCGGCCACAGCATGTTGATGCGCTTGCGCATGAACTCCTTGCCGTCGAACGGCCGCGTGCCGACGTGCAGGTAGTACACGCAGTCGTCGGTGAACGCATCCAGCGAGGCCTGGAGATCCTTGCGCTTCATCGCGTCGATGTAGCGCTGTACGGCGTCGTAGGCGATTCCCATGGCGGGCTCCGGTGTGGGGTGGTTACGGGTGTTCAGGACGCGCCGGCAAGCGCGCGATCGACGGCCAGGCGCGCGCTCATCGCCGCCGCTGGTGTCGCGACGAATCCGTCGGGCGCGCAGCTGTCACCGACGTTGAAAAGGTTCGGGATCGGCGTGTCGACCGGCGCATGCATGCCGGGAAAGGCGCGCGCGACCACGTCCGGGTCGTCGATGTCGCGCAGCTGCACCTCGAGCACCCGGCCGCCCCTGGCGGCGAAATCCGGGAACAGCGCGTGGATGTCGGCGGTATTCGCGCGCCGCTCGTCATCGCGGTCCATTGGCTTGAGGCAGCTCTTGGGTGTGCCGTAGAACGCGGTGATGTGCCTGCCATCCGGCGCCCACTCGGGGCAGATGTTGGTCAGCGGCATGGCGGTGACGATGCGCTCCAGCCCAGCGGCCAGGATGGACGCTCGATGCGGGAACAGCGGCTCGTCCGACACCACGTAAGACACGACGATCGGCACCGGCTTGATGCGCCGGTGGATCATCGCGCTGTAGTCGGCGCCGAGCGCAGCCTCGCCCGTCAGTGCCAGCGTGCCAGTCGGGCCCGCGTTGCTGATCACCAGGTCGGCGGCGATCGTCGCTGTGGCACCCGCGGCGGTCTCGACCTCGACGCCGGTCGCGCGTCCACCGGCGGTGAGGATCCGTCGCACCGGTGTCGACAGGCGGATCTCGCCGCCACATTCGCGGATCACGTCGGCCAATGCACGGCTCACGGCCTCGAAGCCCCCGGCGATCATGCCGAACTGGTCGACACGCGCGTCCATCGCCTTCTGCGAGAAGTGCGCGAACCAATGGCGCGCGGGGTACTCGAAGTCGTTGACCGCCGAGACTGCCGAGGTGATCGCGTGGAAAAGCGCGAGCAGGTCCGCGTTGTCGGTGTGCCGGCTGAGCCATTCGCGAAAGCTCGGCCCGTCCTCGCCATCGGCCGCGCCGCCCGGGTCCTTGAACGCCGCGCTGATCCGCGACATCGCGAGCTGCAGGCCGACCTGGGTCATCGCGCCGGCCTTGTCGCCGCCCTTTACCTGCGCAAACATCTCCAGCATCTTCTTGATGCCGCCGCGCGCCGGCAGCTGCACGAAGTCGCCGCCGCCCTTGATCCAGAACCAGGTCTCGCTGATCGGCCGGATCTCGAACTTCGCGCCCACTTCGTCGCAGATCTTGGGCAGCGCGCCGGTGAGCTGGAACGACACCGCACCGCGCGGCAGCCCGTAGCCGCCGACGTTCTGCGTGCGTGTGCGCCCGCCGACGACGGGCAGGCGATCGCAGACGATGACGCGCCAGCCCTTGCGGGCGAGCAGCGCGCCGGCGCACATGCCCCCCGGGCCGGCTCCCACCACGACTGCAGTGCGAGGGTTGCTCATCGCTGTTTCTCCGTTGCGGGTCTGCGGCGCCGCGCGGCGCGTGTCGGCGTTGCCAGTCGCAGCGCGCGGCTGACGAAATTCCAGATCTCCGTGACCATCGCCTCGCGCGAACGCCGCGGCCGCGTCGCGAGGCCGAGACCGATGGCGTGGCGGATGCCGCCGTTGATCAGCGCGGCCGTCAGGGCGGTGTCGATGTCGGCGGCGATCTGTCCGCGGCGCTGCGCCTTGGCGAGGTTGCGGCCCGACGCCTCGAGCATCGCCCCCCAGCGCGCAGCCTCGACCGCCGCCACCTCGGGATCGCGCGCAAGCGTGGAGATGATCAGACCGGCGAGCGGCTCCGCGTAGAGGAAGTCCACGAGCCGGCGCAACCGCTCCCGTTCACGCTCGGCCCAGTCGAGCGCCGCGAAATCCGCGAGGTTCACGGCCTGCCAGATACCGTCGTAGAACTCGGTGACGACCGAGGCGATCAACCCGGACTTGGAGCCGAAGCGGTGATACGGCAGGCCCACCGAGGTACCGGCACGACGCGCGAGATCGCTCAGTTCGAAGTCCCCACGGCCGTCGAGCAGCGCAGCGCGTGCGGCGGCGATGATCCGGGCGCGGGTCTGGCCGGCGCGATCCTGCGGCGAGGGCATTGGGAGCCTTGGCGGGATTGAATTCGATTCAATACTGCTCGCGAACCAGCAAGGGCGTCAAGATCGGGCCTGGATGCGAGCAGACATCGGCATTCCCTATGAACGGCGGTGGATGGCTTGCGGGAGTGTCCGTGCGGGGGCGCGGAGAGCACATACCGTGGTCGGGGGGCGCCGGCCGGGCGGGCCCCGCCCCCCCAGGGCACACCACCAAGCCAAGCCCCCCCCCCCAAACCAAGGGGGCG
>JANPDV010000266.1:0-2226 GCA_031431655.1 Gammaproteobacteria bacterium
ATCGTGACCGCCGCCAGCACTCGTTCGTCAACCATGATCGGGACCGCGATGCTGATCTCGTCCGACACGCGTCGCGCGCGGGTAGCGGAGGCGTATCCCTGCATCTTGGCTTCGTTCAGCAGCTTGGTGACCTCGGCCTTGTTGCGTGCAAGCTCGTCCTCTTCCCGGTTCGAGCGAGAGAGGATTTCAAGCAGCGAATCGCGCTGCGTCGGTGACGAGAAAGCCAGGTAGACGCGCCCTGAGCTGGAGGTCAGCAGCGGTACGCGGAAGCCGGCCGAGTAGCGCTCGACGGCGAGCGGGCTGCGGTGATCGGTGGATTCGCGCACCATCATCGACGTGCCCGACAGCGACGCAATGGCCACGGGCCAGACGATGTCCTTGCCGAGCTCGTAGATGTACGGCCGTGCGATCTGCGTGACCCAGGCTTCGTCGTCGAAGCCATCCGACAGCCCGCGCACCATGATGGTGAGGCGGTAGCGATCGTCCGTGGTGTCGCGGTAGACGTAGCCGGCGTGGCTCAGAGTCTCCAGGATGCGGTAGGTGGTGGTGCGCGGCAGCTTGATCTCCTGTGCGACTTCGGAGACGGTGGCGCCGTTGCGCAGGTTCAGTACGGTGAGCGCATCGAGGCCACGGATGAGCGCACGGATCGGGCGGGTCGAGTCCATAGTGTTGACGGAGTCTCCTGAGGGCACAGCCTGGGGGGAAGCTGTACAGACCCCAAGTGTAGAAACCCGACGGGCTCATGTCCAACATGCGGTCAGGGCCCGGCGGGTCCGTCTGCGCCGTCAGCCGGGAGCCATAATCCATTGATTATCAACGGAGTCCTGCATGACTGACTCTCTCGGGTACCGGCTCAAATTCGGCGTCGTGGCGCCCTCCACCAATACCAGCGTGCAGCCGGAATACGACGACCTCAGGCCCACCGGCGTCACCAACCACTTTTCGCGGATCGTGATACCGGATACGCCGGTTCGCAGCGACGCCGAGTTCATGGCGATGATGCTCAACATTCGCGGCGCGACCGAGGCGGCGATTGACGCCGTGATGAGCTGCACGCCGGGCTACGTGATCATGGGGATGTCGGCCGAAACATTCTGGGACGGCGCCGAGGGAGCAGAGCAGTTGCACCGACGGATGGAGCAGCGTGCCGGTGTCGGCGTCGGGCTCGGTTCGCACGCTGTGCTCGAAGGGTTGCGACGCTATGGCAGCTCGATCAAGCGAATTTCGGTGGTCACCCCCTACATGCCGGTAGGCGATGCCATGGTGCGCAAGTTTTTCGAGGACAACGGCTTCAGCATCGCTGCACTCAAGGGGCTGAAGAGCCCGAGCCCGATGCTGATCGCGCATGAGAGTCCCCGGGTGCTGCGCGATGCGATCCGCGAGGTCGACGGGCCCGACGTCGAGGCGATCGTGCAGGTGGGCACGAATCTGGCCTGCGTTGCCGTCGCGGCCGAGGCCGAACGCTGGCTCGGCAAGCCGGTCATCGCGATCAATGCGGCGACGTACTGGTATGCGCTGCGGCAGAACGGCATCTTCGATCAGATCCCCGGTTACGGCAGCCTGCTCAGCGAACACTGAGACTCGGCCAATGCGTCCAGGCCCGGACCGCCGCGGCCGTGCAACGGACCAGCTAGCAACAGCGGTGGCGCCCCATGGCAGACATCAGTCGACGCGACCTGCTGAAGTCGACCGCGGCGCTCTCCGCCGGCGCGGCATCGATCCCCGGCGCCAGCGCCGAGGTCCTGACAGCGCCCGCGGTCGTCAAAGCGTTGCATCCCGGCGGCCGGAAGATCGAGCCCTACAAGGCCAGCTGCGTCCAGACGCGGGTCATTCCGACTTTCGACAAATCAGGGCGATTTCGCGCGGACGCGTTGCAGGCCAATGTCGATCGGGTCGTGCGGTTCATCGAACGGGGCGCCGCTGAGGTTGCTGCGAAGCTGTATTCATTCTCGGAGTTCTGCCTGCAGGCGGCCGATGGCAGCCCCGGGGTCAAGGACTGGATTGCAGCGTCGGTGCGCGTGCCGGGCCGCGAGACCGACCGCATCGCCAAGGCAGCACAACTCGCCCGGGCGTTCGTCGGATTCAATACGACCGAAGTCCTGCCGCAGTTTCCGGGCCGCTATTTCCTCTCGGGCGTCATCATCGGGCCCACCGGCGATGTGCTGCTGAACTACCGCAAGCTCTACGACCTCACGACCAAGTCCCGACCCGGCGATGTCTGGACAG
>JANPDV010000267.1:0-2282 GCA_031431655.1 Gammaproteobacteria bacterium
CGTTCAACATCACGTCGGCGGGTGCGATCCTGCCGTTCGCATTCCCCCCCGGGACGACCGGCACGTTCCGTGCGGAGTCCTCGTCTTCGTGGACCACTCCGCGCGTGACGCTGAACTTCAAGCCGCGCGACGGGGCACTGATCTATCTCAGTGGCTCCAAAGGCGTAAAGCCAGCGGGCTTCCTCAATGTCGGCCTGGTGGCAAACGCGAACGACGCGAAGTACGCGCCGGAGACGCTGCTCAACTACGAAATCGGCGCCAAGACCTCGTGGATGGATGACCGTCTGCGCCTCAACGCGGCGTACTTCCGCATGACCTACGAGGATCGGATCACCCAGCTGCTGGTTCCGGATCCCGGCAATCCCCTGAATCCCCAGGGCACGCGCAATGTCGTGCAGAACATCGGCGAAGCGAAGGTCGATGGTCTGGAGTTCGAAGTCACGGCGCGCCTGAGCGATCGGTTCACGCTGAACGCGGCCTACACCTACCTCGACCCGCGGTTCACGGACTCGGAAGTTCCCAACACCTCGGCGCTGGGTGTGGGTGGCTCGGGCAACTGCCGCGTCGGCACCGTCGGTCCGATACAGGTGTGCTTCACCAACACGAACGGCCGACAGCTCGAGCAGTCAGCCAGGCACGCCCTGGTCGCGTCGCTCGGCTATCGCCAGCCGCTCGCCAACGACTGGACGCTCAACAGCGAGCTGTCTGCCCAGTACCGCAGCAAGCGCTTCATTTCGCCGGACAACCTCACCTGGATCCCGCCGTACACGAACGTCGACCTCCAGGTCGGGGTGGCCAACGAGAAGTTCAGCGCGCTGCTGTATGTCACGAACCTGCTCGACTTCGACAAGCCGATCTCCGCGCAGAGCTACGGCGATCCGTTCATCGCATTGCCGCTGGCGCCGCCGGTGCTGGCCTACACCACGTACCCGGCCGATCCGCGCCAGGTCGGTCTGCGGCTCGGGGTCAAGTTCTGACATGAAGGCGATCCGGCGTCGTGAGTTGCTGCTGGCGCTCAGCGGGATGCCGCTGAGCGCCGTTGCGGCGGGAGCGGCCACCGTTGTTGGCGCTCCCGGGGAGCAGCCGCCTCTGGATGCCGCGCGCTATGTGCGGCTGCATTGGGCGCCGCGGGGCGCCTGGGCAAGCTGGATCTACGCCGGCGTGCTGCTGGTCAAGCCGGAAGGGCAGGTGGCGCGGCCGCTGGTGCGAATCCGCGGCATGAGCTTCTCGCGCGCGGTGCTGCAGCCCGACGGCAGCCTCGGTCACGAGCTCGATGAGGTCGGGTACTACTGCGACCTGGCCAGCGGCGAGCCGCTGGATACGCTGCGCAATCCTTTCACGGACCGCGACGTGAAGGTGGCGCATTACCGCTCGCCGCAGAAGCTGCGCTTCGCGGGCAGTTCGATCCTGCCGGGCCAGGCGATGCCGCCCGGAGGTGAGTTCCGCGGCGAGGTCACCACACTCGCCGAGGTCGCCGGGATGGTCTCCATGACCGAGGACCTCTATGTCCGGTTGCCGGCCTCGGCGGCGACCGAGACGCGTCCGGCGCGACCGGAAAGGTTCTCGGCGTCCCTCGCGACATTCACCGCGCCCGCCGCCAAGCTGGCGGATTCGCGTGCCGACTGGGTCGACGCGACGCTCGCCTACGGCACGATGAATTCGTTCGTCGGCTGGCTCGGTATGGACGGCATGGCGGGCGTGCAGAACATGCGTCTCAGCGGCGTGAAGCGGCGACCCCGCGATGTGGCCGCGAGCGTTGCGCCCGATCTGCTGGCGCGCATCCGGCGCGACCACCCGACGTTCCTGGGCGTTCCCCGCCAGTCTTGAGCCTGATGTTGTTCCGAGGAGACCTGCGATGCGTGTTGCCCTGTTCGCGGCCGTGGGATTGCTGCACGCCATGAGCGCCGCGGCGCAGATGACGCCACCGCCGCCGGCGCCGGGTCTCACGTTCCACGAGGTGCGCGCGCCGGACGGTGTGCCGATCAACGCCGTCGAGGCTGGCAACCCCGCAGGGCCCGTGCTGCTGTTCCTGCACGGCGCCTATCAGAGTTACCTCAGCTTCATTCCGCAGCTGCGCGACCCGGCCCTGGTGAAGAAGTACCGGATGGTGGCGATGGACATGCGCGGCCATGGCGGTTCCGGCAAGCCATGGGAGCCTGCCGCGTACGCAGGCTCAAAGCCCTGGGCGGACGACATCCACGCCGTCGTGACTGAACTCAAGCTGACGAAGCCCGTGCTGGTCGGCTGGTCCTATGGCGGCTACGTGTCGATGGACTACGTGC
>JANPDV010000268.1:0-8069 GCA_031431655.1 Gammaproteobacteria bacterium
GTCGGACCGGGCACCGCCGCGGTGACGAACGCATACTCGTGCCGCAGCTCCGGCCGGAACGGCCGCGCCACCAGTCCGTCACGCAGATACGGCCGGGCCAGCAGCTCGTTGACGATCGCAATGCCGATACCGCGCGCCGCCAGCGCGCAGGCAGAGCCGATGGTGTGGGTGTCGATGCGGACACGTGGGTTCACGCCTTCGGTGGCGAACGCCGCGTCGATCTGCGCGCGCGAGCGACGGCCGAAGCCCAGCAGGATCAGCGGCTCCGCGCGCAGCAGCGGCGGATCGAGCAGCGGCTCGCGCGCCAGCCGGTGATCGCCGGGCAGCACACAGACGCTGCCGCTGCTGACGACGGTCTCGCCGGCGAGGTCCGGCCGGTCGATCGGCAGCTTGACGAAGCCCGCGTCCACGGCGCGCGTCGCGATCATCGTCTTGGCCGTCTCGACGCTGCGCGCATCGAGCGTCAGGTGTACCTCCGGAAAGCGCTGCAGGAATGCGCCAATGATCCCGGGCAGGACGCCTTCGGAGAAACTCGGCGGTGCCACCAGGCGCAGGCGCCCGACGCGGAACTTGGCGATGTCCTGGATCACGTCCTGCACGTGCCCGACGCTGCCGAGCGCGAGCTCGACTTCCTCGAACAGCAGCAGGGCGTCGCTGGTCGGCACCAGCCGGCCGCGATCGCGATGAAACAGCTCGAAGCCGATCTCGCGTTCGAACTGCGCCAGCAGCCGACTCGTCGCCGGTTGGGTCAGCCCGAGTTCGCGACCCGCGGCGGTGACCGTGCCGGTGCGCACGATCGCGCGGAAGGCACGCAACGCGCGCAAGTCGACGTCGCGCACTACACGTCCCGAACCGGCATCAGCCAGAGCGAGAGGTGCGACGGAGTCGCAGGTCCGGTGTGCACGCGATTGTCGGCGACCACCGGCGTGCTGGGCGTTCCGGCTGGCGCCCCGGTGTTCGGATTGACGTCAAAATGCGGGAAATTGCTGCTCGAAATATCGAGCCGGATGCGATGCCCGGCGCGGAAGCGGTTCGCCGTGGGGAACGCAACGATCTCGATCGGATAGACGCGTCCAGGCTCGGCGGGCAACGCGCGCTCGAACGACTCGCGGAACCGCAGCCGCAGGATGCCGTCGGTGAGATTCATGGCGTAGCCCTGCGGCCACGCGGTGCTGGGCGGGTACACGTCCACCAGCTTGACGGTGAAGTCCGTGTCGCGCGCGGAGGTCGAGACCCAGAGTCGCGCGACCACCGGACCCACCACCTCGACATCGGCGGCCAACGGTTCGGTCTGGAACACACGGACATCGGGCCGCCCGGCGAGCTCGCGGCCGGGTTCGCGCGCGCCGAACACAGTGGCGCTCTCGCGCTGGTCGAAAGCGCCCGCCTCCATCAACGGCGCGCCGGACGCGATGGCGCCGCCGATCGTGGGTACGGGCTCTGCAGGATCGAAGCGCCAGTGAACGTCGCCCGCCTGCGTCGGTGCGGTGGGATGCAATGTGCCGTCCGCGTGCAGGTACCACGGCATGGCCCGCGAATCCGGCGGCGGCCATGCGGCGGTGCGCAGCCAGCGCCCGCCATGCTGCAGGCGTCCCTCGGCCGTACGACCGCCGGGTCCGCCACCCATCACGAACACCGTCACCGGAGAAGCCAGCCAGTCCGGTGCGTCTCCGCCGCGCAGGTAGCGGTCGAACCAGTCGCGCCGCAGCGTCACGTGATCGGGCGCGACGTTGCCGTCGAGCGTCGCCTCGGCGCCGAAGTCGACCTGTCCCGCGTGCGTCACCGACCGCTGACCGTGCGTCCACGGCCCGAGTACCAGTCGGATTGGCGCCCGCTTGAGCTGCGACAGTGCGTTGAAGTTCTCGGTGGCCGTCAGTGCATAGGGGTCGTACCAGCTCGACATGTGGACCATCGGCACATCGGGAAACTCGCGGTAGTGGCCGCGCGCGTACAGCTCGGGACGGCTCCAGAATTCGCCGAAGCACTCGTTTGCCCACTGTTCCAATACATAGGCCTCGTACTCGCGCGCCGCGGCGACGGCCGACTGGCCGCGCGTCCACGGATTGACGCGCACCCATTCGCGGATATCGACCGCCGCCAGCGCCGCGCGGCGCGCCGGATCCGCGGCCGTCTCCGGCGCCAGGCGCGCATGCTTGAGCGCCCAGGTGAGCTGCTTCAGCTCATAGGTGCCGCCCTGGCGAATTCCGCTGTGAAAGGCGCTCGAGAAGCCCCCGGAGTCGACGAACAGCGCGCCGAGTCCGGGCGGGTTCGCGGCCGCGAGCGCGGTCTGGACATGCGCCCCGTAGGAGAACCCCAGCGTGCCGATGCGCCCGTCGCACCAGGGTTGCGCGCGGATCCACGCCAGCGTGTCCACGCCGTCGGCCTGCTCGTTGAGGTACTTGGCGAACTCGCCCTCCGAATCGAAGCGCCCGCGGCAGTCCTGCAATACGTACACGAAGCCGGCACGCGCGAACTCGGCCGCGATCGCCGGCTTCGGCCTGGGCTGCGCATCGGCGCCACTGCGATCGGCATGATTGGTGCCGCGGCGTCCATAGGGCGTGCGTTCCAGCAGCACCGGCCAGCGACCCGTGTCGCCGGAGGGCAGATAGACGTCGGTCGCAAGGTGCACGCCATCGCGCATCGGGACGCGCGCCGTGAGGCGTGTCTCGTGGAGCGCGGCAGTCACGCGCCCGACGCCGTCATCCGGGCACCGCAATTGGCCAGCTGCCCGGCGCGCCCGGGCCAGTCGGCAGCCCGAGCGCGGCCCACAGCGCCACCAGCAGCAGTCCGGCAATGCCGAAGGCGATGCTGAACGGCAGCATCATTGCGATCAGCGAGCCGACGCCGAAATCCTTGACCCAGCGCTGGCTCAGCACCAGCACCAGCACGAAGTTGGACGCCACCGGCGTGATGATGTTGAAGATCGAGTCGCCCATGCGGTACGCGGCGGTCGTCATCTCCGGTGACACGCCCAGCAGCATCAGCATGGGCACGACGATCGGCGCCATCGCGCTCCACTTCGCCGAGGCCGAGCCGATCAGCAGGTCGAACACGGCCGATACCAGCAGCAGCGGCAGCAGCATCGCCACGCTCGACAGCTCCAGCCCGGAGAGCCAGGCCGCGCCGCGAATCGCGAGGATCGGGCCGAGATTGGACCACGCGAACATCGCAATGAAATGCGCGGCGAAGAATGCGACCACCAGGTACGGCGCGATGTCCTTCATGCCCTCGACCATCATCCGCACCACATCGCGATGCGAGCGGATGCGGCCGGTGGCGCGGCCATAGGCCCAGCCGCTCAGCAGGAACAGCAGCATGAATCCCGCAATCAGCGCGCGGTAGAACGGCGCCTCGCGCGCGTAGCCCGTGGCGGTCGGGTCCACCAGCGGCGAGTAGCCGGGCCATGACAGCAGCGCGGCGAACACGGCGACGACCAGCCCGGCGACCAGTGCAGCCTGCTGCAGGCCGCGTCGTTCCGCAGCAGCGACAGCCGCTTCGGTTGCCGCCGCGGCGTGGGGCATCACGGGCGGTCCGCCGGCGGCGGTGGCGGCAGTGGCCGCGTCGGCGTTGGCGGCCAGGGCGTTGCCATCCACGGGCAGCCGCTTCAGGCGCGGCTCGACCAGCCGGTCCGCAACCGGCCACGCCACGCACAGCAGCAGCGCACCGAGAACCGCGGTGAACCACCAGTTGCCGAGCGGGTTGAAGGTGTGCTGCGTGCTGACCAGCTGCGCGGCGCTGTGCGTGATGCCGAGGATCAGCGCATCGAACTGGCCCGGCAGCAGGTTGCCGGCGAACGCGCCGGAGATGCCGGCATAGGCGACCGCGACGCCCATCAGCGGATGCCGCCCCGCCTGCGCGTAGATCAGAGCGGCCAGTGGAATCAGCACGACATAGGCGGCATCGGACGCGTGGTGCGACAGCAGGCCGACGGCGAACGTCACCGGCGTCAGCAGGGCGCGTGGCGCGCGCCGCACGCTGCGCGTGATCAGCGCGGCGAACAGCCCGGAACGCTCCGCCACGGCGGCGCCCAGCATCACCACGATCACCAGACCCAGCGGTGGAAAGCTCACCAAGGTCTCGGGCATCCCGGCGAGCAACCGCTGCACGTTGGCTGCCGACAGCAGGCTCTCGGCGGCGATGACCTTGCCGGTCAGCGGATGCGTCGCCACGACGCCCTGGCCCGCGGCGACCACCGAGACGATGACCAGCAGCGCGATCAGCGCCAGGAAGATCACCACCGGATCGGGCAGCGCGTTGCCGAGCCGCTCGATCCGGTCGAGCACACCCCTGGGGCGGCCTGCCGCCGCCGCGGTCAAGGCGCCGGCCTCGTCAGAACTTCGCCCCGAACGTCGCGTACAGGTAACGACCGCGGACGTCGTAGGTGTAGATGTCGAAGTTGATCGGGTTGTTCGCCGCAGACGGTGCCGGCAGCTTGTCGAAGAGGTTGTCGACGCCGAGCGCGAACCGGTACTTCGAATCCGCCAGCGACAGCGACAGCTGCAGGTCGTGGTAGATCGTCGACGCCAGATTGCCGCCGTTGATCGCGTTGCCGGGCACGTCGTAGCTGCCGCCGATGTAGCGCGCCTTGTAGTTGGCGTCGAAGTCGCCGCGCGAGTACTTCAGCCCCGCCTGCGCCTTCCAGCGCGGGAAGGTCGAGCGCGGCTGGTCGGACTTGCCGGCGCGTTCATCGCGGGTCGAGGTGCCGTCCGGGTTCAGGATGGTGGTGCGGAACGAGTGCAGGTAGCTCGAATCAAGCGACGGCTCGAAGCGGCCCCAGCTCGTGTCGAACACGACCCGCGCACTGGCGTCGAAGCCGGTGACGCGGATGCTGGAGAGGTTGACGACCGCCTGCCGCAGCTGCAGCACCTCGCCGCTGGAGGCACGCGAGATCAGGTCGCAGTACACCTGGCGCAGTGCGCAGGCCTGCAGGATCTGCGTGGCCGTCTGCGACGCGATTGCATCCTGCACGTCGATCCTGAACCAGTCGAAGGTCAACGCGCTGCCGGGGAGCGCATCGGGCGTCCAGGCGAGTCCGACGGAGAAGGTGTCCGCAGTCTCGGGGTCGAGGTTCGGATTGCCCGACACCACGCCGTTGATCGTGCCGCCGCCGAACTGGTTCTGGTTGTAGGTGGTCGGCACGCCGGCGCAGCCGGGTCGGCCTGCGCCGCCGCCATTGCAGGGATCGACGGCCTGGAAGTTGGTGTTGCGCGTGCCCTGGAACAGCTCAAGGATCGACGGCGCGCGAAAACCCTGCGAGTACGTGCCGCGCACCAGCAGCGGCGACACCGGGCGGTAGGCGATGCCGAGCTTCGCGGTCGCCTCGCCGCCGACGGTCGAGTAGTTCGAGTAGCGCACTGCTGCGTCGACGTCGAGGCTCTCGACCAGCGGCTTGTCGGCGAGCAGCGGCAGGCTTACCTCGGCGTAGACTTCGTTCAGGTCATAGGAGCCGGTGGTGGGATCGCGCGACTGCGCCGACGTCGGCGACTGACGCACCCCTGCGACCGCCGGCAACACCGTCGACAGCGTGGCCGCGAACGCGTCCGGCGTGTCCACCGCCTTTTCCTTGCGATACTCGTAACCCACCGCGAACCCGACCGGACCGGCCGGCAGTGAGAACAGCTCGCGCGAGGCGTTCAGCGTCAGGTCGTACTGGGTCGCTTCCTGCGTGTCGAAGCCGGTGTAGCGGATGTAGTCCGCCATCTGCGGCGTGACGGTGCCGAAGATGTTCAGCGGCGTGCAGCCCGCCGCGGCGGCGCAGGCGGCCGGCGACAGCAGCGCCCGATAGATGTTCTCGAAATTGACCTGGTTGGAGGCGGTGAACTCAGCCTCGTTGCGCGACCAGGACAGGTAGCCGTCCCACTTCCACTCGCCCGCCAGTTCCACGCGGCCCTCGAAACCGAGGCCGACGCGGGTGGTGTCGATCTTCTGCACGTTGTCGCGGTTGCCGACATCGGTGGCCACGCGCTGCAGGCGCAAGGTGTTGCCCGTCAGCGCCACCGAGTTGGCCAGCGGCACGCCATTGGCGGTGCCGAACGGATTGAAGGCCTGGTCGCGCGAGATCGAGAAACCATTCGAGCCGCGAAGATCCAGCAGCACCGGCGAGAACAACTGGCTGGATTCGCGGCGGTTGTACAGCGCCTCGCCGTACATCTCGAAGCGGTCGCTGAAGCTGTAGCCAAAACGCACGAAAGCGCCGAGCCGTTCGCTCGGGCCGATCGCATAGATGCCCTGCGCCTGCGTGTTGTAGTCGTCAGCCGGGAGCGTCGCGACGCGGAAACTGTTGTCGGCGGCGGCGCCGCTGCCGATCGTCGTGACGTCGGGCAGTCGCGTGATGGCGTTGGCGGCATTGGCGGCGAAGTTGGCCGGCGTGCCGAAGAACGCATTGCTCGACAGGCCGGGCACCACGAACAGCCCGCGCGGCGACGTCGGCGGCGCAGTCAGCGGCGCGAGCGCGCGCGTTGTCAGCGCACGCTCGTCGGTGCGGACCGGCTTGGTGTCGTTGTAGCTCAGCGACACCAGCAACGAGGACTTCTCGCCCTGCCGTCCCCAGTTGACGAAGCCGCTGGTGTTCTCGTTGTCGTTGCGGTCCGTGACACCGTAGCGCGCGTTCGCCTCGAAACCGTCCACGGACTTCTTCGTCTGGATGTTGACGACGCCGGCGATGGCATCCGCGCCATAGATCGCCGAAGCCCCATCCTTCAGCACCTCGATGCGCCCGATGATGCCCAAGGGAATGGTGTTGAGGTCGACGAAGTCGCGGAAGCCGCGGCCGCCGACAGCATTGACCCAGCGATGGCCATCCACCAGCACCAGCGTGCGATTACCCGAGCCTTCGGCCGAGCCGAGATAGCGCAGGTTGATCGACGAAACGCCGAAGGACGTGCCCTGCGTCCCGTTGGAGTTGAGGCTGACGCCGACGCTGGGCAGTGCCTGCAGCAGGTCGCCCGCCGAGGTAGGCGCGGCGGCGAGGATGTCATCCGCCGTCAGCGTGGTCAGCGGTCCGACTGAACTCGCATCGCGTCGCTGGATGCGCGACCCGGTGACGACGACCTCGGCGAGTTCTTCGGCCGCAGCCGGCTCGGCGGCCTGCTGCGCGCTCGCCGTGGGCGCCAGCAACGCGGCCAGCGCGGCACCTGCCGGCACGACGACCGACGCAATCCAGTAACGGCTCGACCAGTGACCGGTGGCTCGCATGATCAGACTCCCCGTAATCCCAGGCGCAACGCGCCACGAGCCTACGCAGCGGCCCGGGCAATGCAAGATAATGGCTTTCGGGCATCCGGTCATGCGTTTTTGGCATGATCAGAGAACCCAGCCCAGGCGGAATGACAGACTAGCCCCATGACCATGCAACCTTCCCCGTGCCGCCGCGCGTACGTCATCGCGACGGCCATCCTGTCCCTGGCCTTCGCGGCCGGGCCCGCCCGCGCGGCGACGCCGGTCACGGCACCCGCACTCGATGCCGCCGCGGCGGGACGCTTCGTCGCGCTCGCACTGTCCTGCGTGCACCAGGAGTACCCGAACAAGCTGTCGCACGTGCTGGCCAGCGATGCGGACGTGCGCCCGCCGCGCGAGTTGAGCCCCGCGTTCTACGGCTGCTTCGACTGGCACTCGTCGGTGCACGGTCACTGGCTGCTGGCGCGTGCCGTGCATCTGTTTCCGGCAGCGCCGTTCGCGGCGCCGGCGCGCGCGGCGCTCGCGCGCAGCCTGACTCCGGCCAACATCGCCGCCGAGGTCGCCTACCTGCGCGTGCCCGGCCGGGCCTCGTTCGAGCGTCCCTACGGCCTCGCGTGGCTGCTGCAGCTCGGCGCGGAGCTGCGCACCTGGGACGATCCGGACGCGCGGCGCTGGGCGGCGGCGCTTGTGCCGCTCGAACGCGAGGCGGCAGCCCGGCTGTCCTCGTGGCTGCCGAAGCTGCGGTACCCGATCCGCGTCGGCGAGCATGGCCAGACGGCGTTCGCGTTCGGTCTGGTGCACGACTGGGCTCGCGCGGCGGGCGACACGGCAATGAGCGCATTGCTCGACAGCAAGGCGCGCGAGTTCTACCTCGTCGATCGCGCCTGCCCGCT
>JANPDV010000269.1:0-1533 GCA_031431655.1 Gammaproteobacteria bacterium
GACGCTGCGACCGAAACCGGGGACGGCGCGGTCCGCGGCTGCCCGCAGCTCGGCGGCCTCGACGCGCCGGCCCGCCGCCGCACGCACCGCCGCACCCAGCGCCTCGTTGGCCCGCTGCACGTTCGCGATCGCCAGCTGGAAATAGCGGTCGTCGTCCAGTCCGGAGCAGGTGCCATGCGTCCGCCACTCGTGCCGGTCCAGTCCCTCGCTGGCGCCCGGCATCCAGCGCTGCAGCTGCGCAGTGGTTTCCCGGTCGAGCTGCAGGCGCGGTCCCGGACAGTCGCGGGGATAGTCGCCGCGCCGCCTGCGCTCCGGCCACAGCCCATGCAGCACCAGCGGCGTTTGCTCGAATGCCGCGCGCGTCAGCCGACGGCACTGCCCGATGCGCTGGTTGCCGTCTTCGCAGAACGCGGGCTCGACGGTCAGTGCGAGCAGATAGAAGTCGAAACCCGGCGGCGCGCCCACCGTCGCGGAAGTTGCCACTCGACCCGGCGGGCCGGCCGATCGGTTGAAGTACTCATAGCCCGCGGCGAGCAGCGCGGCGACCACCGCCGTGGCCAGCGAGACCAGCCTGCGGCGTGATGGCAGCGTCGGCGCGCGCGGTCCCTGGCGGCTGCTCAAACCGGAACCATGGTCGGGTCGTAGGCCATCAGCCCCAGCGACTCAGCGCTCATGTGGCGCGCCGGCTCGCGGCTGGTCGAAGCGCCGGAGTGATAGACGAGACCGGTCTCGCGCGACTTCAGCGTCACCCACGTCGCGCGTTCCCGGGGCGTGTCGCAATAGCGGCGCAGCGCCTCGGGCACAGTGCGCGCCGCCGCGAACGCGCGCGCCAGCACCAGGCCGTCCTCTATGCCCATCGCGGCGCCCTGGCCGAGGAAGGGCAGCATCGGGTGTGCCGCGTCGCCGATCAGCGTGGCGTGGCCGCGCACCCATTCCGGCAAAGGGTCACGGTCGAACAGCGCCCACTTGTAGAGCGCCCCGTCGGGCGTGGCGCGGATGATGGTGTGAACGTCCTCATACCAACCCGAGTACTCCTGCAGCATTTCCTCGCGGCTCGAGGGGATCGACCAGCCCTCTTCCTGCCAGCCCGCGCGCTGTGCCAGCCCGACGAAATTGACCATCGCGCCGTTGCGGATCAGGTAGCGGGTGAAGCTGCGGTCGGGGCCGGTCGAGATGCAGGATGTGGGGTTGATGATGCCGGGCGGCAGCCGCTCGATCGGCACCAGCCCGCGGAACGCGATATAGCCCGTGAAGCGCGGCCGGTCAGCACCGAACAGCACGGCTCGCAGCGTGGAGCGGACACCGTCGGCGCCGATGACGGCGTCAGCCTCGACAAGACCGCCGTCGCCGAACTGCAGCAAGCAGCGTCGTCCATCATCGTCCAGGTGCTGCAGCCGGTGGTTCAGCGCAATGCAACCCGGATCCGCCTGCTGCACCGCCTGCGCCAGCGCCGCATGCAGATCCGCCCGGTGGATCTGGAAGTACCCCGCGCCATACTTCTCGCGCATCTCGTTGCCGCGCAGGATCGACAGC